>NZ_CP115468.1:3406647-3717677 GCF_028462125.1 Leptospira sp. GIMC2001
GAGGAATAGAGCAACTGATCTTGCCATATCGGTTAAACCAGAAAAGTCACAGAACACTTGAATAGAATAGCATATACCAGCCATAAATAAAGAGAAAGAATCATAGATACCAGGATCTGCAAAAATCGGCGATACTGTTGAAGACATCGGATCTGCGACTAGAACTTTTTTGATGAGCCCACTCATCATCAAATAGCCAGCTCTATACATTTTTTCTCGATCAGGAGAGAGCTTGTCTAAGTTGGGGAAAAATTCCTTGATCCTCATAATCGGACCT
Source organism: Leptospira sp. GIMC2001 (assembly GCF_028462125.1). Lineage (NCBI taxonomy): Bacteria > Pseudomonadati > Spirochaetota > Leptospiria > Leptospirales > Leptospiraceae > Leptospira > Leptospira sp. GIMC2001. Next base: position 3,406,925 of record NZ_CP115468.1, read on the forward strand.
GCGATCAAAACAGGAAAGAAAACTACGAATAAATAGTAATCTAAAATAGGGATCGTTGTTTCTGGTGGAGTACGTTTTGTATCCACAGCTGCAGCAATCATTTGAAAAGAATAAAAACTAATTGCCATAGGAAGTGCAATATGTACTATGTTAGGGATTTCTTGAAAGAATGGATAACCGGTTGCATCAGCCAGAATCTGATTCACAAAGTAAAAGTATTTGAAAAAGGCTAAATTGAGAATATTCAGTAAAACTGCTATAGTTACTGGCCATTTCCTATCAGGTTTAGAAATAATTGCCCGATATAGAATGTAATTCAATCCAACGATTGACAATAAATGAATGGCAAATGAGAGTGAGAATAACGAATAGAAAACGATTCCAGCGATTAGAAGAAATTTCTTTCTGAACGTAGATGGAACCGACCAGTATATTAAATATACAAACGCAAAGAAGAATAAGAAAGGAATCGAATTGAAAAGCATTTCAAACCGTAAAAACTGTTTAGAATACAATTTCGCCTTCGCTATTATTGTCAATTACATATGCAATATTTGTAAAAAATGAGGAATTGGAGTGTCAATTTTATGTGGCAAGAAATTGTAAAATATCAACTTAAGTTGATCATCATTTTGTTATTATTATTTAGTGTTTTCTCAATCAACAGTATTGAAAAGCCACCTGGCTCCAAAACCATTGTGGTAAAAAAAGGTGAGACACTTTCTTATATTGCTAAGACCCATCTTTCGAATCCAAGCCGCTGGAAAGAGTTACTCAAATACAACAATATTCCCAACCCGAACTTAATCATTCCGGGTCTTGAGCTGGTCATTCCAGCCCATTTAGGCAAAGCTCCAATCGCTTTTGCCAATTTTCTTCTGGGAAAGGTAGACTGGAGAGCAGCTGAAGGTTCTCAAGAATGGAAACCACTCAAACGAGAACATGGCCTATTTCCTTTGGATACAGTTCGTACGCTCGATAAGGCTAAAGCCGATTTGAGTATCGAAGGAACCGGAACTGTAAGATTGAATGAAAATAGTCTTCTGCAGATCAATTCACTAAAAGACGAAAAATCCCCACCTTCTGTCTATTTAAGAAAAGGTAGCCTTGATTCTTTCATAAGCAAATTAATAACAACTGATTCACAGAAACCAGCAGAAAGGTTACAAGTTGTAACTGCTAGTTCTGTAGCAGGCGTTAGGGGAACGGAATTTCGCGTTGAGATTGGTGATAAAGATAGCTCTACCATTTCATGTTTTGATGGCTTGGTTACTGTCTCCGCTCAGAATAAGACAGTGGAAGTTCCCAAAGGTTATGCAACCTATGTCGAGATGGGTAAAGCACCCGTCGAGCCGTTCCAAATTCCAAAATCTCCGAAGGTAGAAAAATAATGTCTAGAGCGAGAATATTAGTATTTGGATTACTATTCTTTGCTTTATACTCAGTTGTCATCGCTGAGACTGCATTTCAGATTACTACCGATTCTGAACCTGACAGTCATCATGAAATTGAATTTTTAAAATCACAAACCGATGATAAAAATTCTGAAATATTAAAATTCAAAAGCAATCAATTCAAATCTCCAGTCAACAAGGAATATCCTTACTTTAGAGTTAGAAGAGTTGGTCAATATGATGCTATGGGGTTTTGGTCGGATATCTATTCTACCAAGGATTTTATAGGGTCAGAATCTGCAAAAAAGATTATAGAAACCGCTCCGCCGCAATTCAGTAAAGGAGAGGATGTATTCATTGTTATAGAAGAGAAAGGCAAAAAGCTGTATTATTTAAATGGTGACAAAGTAGGAATTGCGGTTTCTTCAACGGATGAAGGCAAAACAAAAACCTATTACAGATTGAATGGTGGTGAATGGAATATCTATTCTAAAGAAGGACTCCGGTTTATTCAAGATGGTGAATACCAGATGGACTATTATTCTGAAGATCGGATTGGTAATCGAGAATCAGCTAAATCCGTTACATTTATTGTAGATATTAAACCTCCTGAATCTCAGATCAAAATAGTAAATGATGATCCGATTGGTGCTGAAGCAACAGGATTTATATCTGCTAGGTCATTAGTGCAAATCGATAGAATCGATGAAGTAAGTGGAATAGAAAAATCATTTTATAAATTTCTATGCAATGGTGGAAAATCAAGCGATTATAGAGAATACGAAAAGGCATTTGTGATCACAGAACCAATCAATTTCTGCAAATCAGGTTTCCAAATTCAATATTTTTCTGTGGATAAGGTAGGGAATCGTGAGGACGCTAAGACTTATTTGTTTTCCTACCAGCCGTAAGCAGTATTAGAAATGGTTTTTGGTCAATTGATTAAAATTAAAAAGAAAACATCTGATTTCATCTTCTATTTTATATTATTCAATTCTCTACTAACAATTCCAATTTCCATTTTTGCACTTTTTTTATTCAGTAACTATCATACTACTTTAGTAGAAAATTCACAAGAACTACTTTTAGCTAAGGCAAAGGCTGTTGCAGCAAGCCTTGAGAACTCGATCAAAGACAGAGTATACCCGAGCAATAAAGCAAAAGAATTCATCAATGTTAAAATCCAACCGCAAGGTAAAATTTTCAATCAGCAAACATTTCAGTTAATTCGAAACAACGATAGAATTGAATTCGAGTATCTTAGAGAGAACAACAGTCAATTGGAAATCTGGAGATTCAATGGAGAATTCTTAGTCGATAAATTGTTGGATTCTGAACATATAACCAATCAAGAGACAGTTTTTGTTCAGAATCAGTTTAATACTGTAGGAATTTCAAGCCTAATAGAAGAGGACTTTCAAATCAGTCCGAATTGGCAGAAAATTATACTAACAGCTGATACATTCGGACTTATGTCTTTATTTAGCAAAGAAAGTAAAGGTTTTTTCGTTGTCTCATCCAAGATGCCTACATTGCCCTTTAATGTAATCTTACTTCGCTCAAGAAATGATATTTCCAATTCTGTTTTGCAGGGATTGATAAAACTTGCCTTGAGTTTCTTATTGATAATAACCCTTGTATCAACAATCTCTTTCTTCTTTGCAAAAAATATTGACAATACAAGAAGCGAACAACGTAAACTCTATTCATTTGTAAACAATCTACCTATCGGTGCGATTCTTGTAGACAAAGAACTCAATCCATTAATATCGAATATTATAATAGAATCTATTCAGAGAGATGAAAAAGATTTCTGGAATCAAGTGATTCGTGAAGCACAATTTCGAATTCAAAATTCCAAATCCAATATTCTGAAGCAGGTATGGGAGATTCAAAATGAGAAAACTTGGGAGATTACACTATCGCCTTGGTATGGAGATCTTGATATCGCCGAGGGTTATTCTTTTATATTAAGAGATTTAACTGCAAAAAAAATCATGTTCGAACATGAGATGCAGATGGCGAAAGCAATCCAAGAAGAATATCTACCCAATGATGAAGAAACATTTGAAGGATTGAGTTTCAAAGTATATTATAAGCCATACTATCAGGTTGGTGGAGACTATTATGATTTTATCCAACTGGATCGGAATCGTTATTTGTTTGTTATGGCAGATGTGATTGGACATGGTTTGCAAGCAGCAATGATGATGACAGTTGTAAAAGTTTTATTTTTGCAGATTACTGCTACCCATAATGATCCGAAAGATATTTTGATTCAACTCAGCCATAGCATCAAAACAAGTCTACCTCCTGGCAAAGCGATTGTCCCTCTCCATTTCTTGATTATTGATACATCGTCAAAGGTAATCGAATATGCAAATGCTGGACATCCAGGTTTGATCTATCAGGAATTTTCTAATCCTGAATTATTAGAAAGTTATGATACTCTAAATCCAGTAATTGGATTTATGCCATTCACGAATCCGAAAATTGTCTCTTTCAAATACGAATCCAAATCAAGATTCTTTTTATATACTGATGGCCTCATGGATGTTAGAAATTCTCATTTTGAATCATTCTCAATTAATAGAATCGAAAAATTTCTAAAAGAGAATTGTCACCTAAATCCTGAGGTCCTATCTAAAGAGCTTGAAAATGAACTTATTAATTTTGCTGATGGAGAGAAATTCCCCGATGATATTACTTGGTTCGTAATTGATACAGAATAACCGAAACAAAACAAAGCTTGGTAAATGATGGATTTGTAATTGATTGAATATCAAGAACAATTGAATTGAATTATATTGAATTGCTTGCCTATTTACCAACACAGAAAACTGAAAATATACGACCTAACACTTCTTCATTGGATACAATTCCATTGATCTGCCCTACTTGCAATACGGCTTCATCAATTTCTTGAACTACAATTTCTGCAGGTGCCTGATTGATAATTAAATCATTTGCTCGACTAAGAGCTGATACTATCTGTTGGAAATGGTATTTATGTCGATCTTCTAGCATCACATATTCTTCGGTTAAACTTGAATCAGACAAACGCTCTTCTATCAAACGAATCAGCTGGTCTACACCTTGTCCTGTTTTACAAGATAGTTCAATGATACCATTTAGATTGCCATTATCAACTAATATTAACTTCAATCGTTCAAAGAGATTTTCTTCTTTCCAGGAAGTATGAGAAATATCTACTTTATTGATTACCAATATAGATGAGGTAAGATACAAACGATTCGTTTCCATCCATTGATCAAGATTCATTGGCTTAGATGAATCCAAAATAAACAGCTTCAGGTTTGCATTTTCTGCTTCGCGGAGACTTTGATTGATCCCTAACTTTTCTATAGAATCATTGGTTTCACGAATTCCCGCAGTATCTACGAGCTGTATGGGAATTCCAGAAATGCTCATATCCTCAGATATATAATCTCGAGTCGTACCTGGAATATCGGAAATAATGGAACGATCTTGACCAAGCAGCTGGTTCATCAGACTCGACTTACCAACATTAGGTTCACCGAACAAAACGACTCTTGATTTAGATATCAAGTTGTCCGCTTTGGATGACTTGACTAGAATATTCGAACAAAGTGTCTGGATTTTGACAATTCGTTCCCTTCTTTCTTCTAGTGATTCAAATGTAAGGTCTTCGGTCGAGAAATCAATTTCCGCTTCACATTCTGCCTTAATTCCAATCAATTCACTTCGCAATCTCGATGTTAGTTTATGTAGGTCTCCAAATAAATTCTTTTGTGATAGTTCTAATTCGAATCTTGATCTAGAATGGATAAGTCTACCGATTGCTTCTGCCTCAGTCAGATCCATTTTTCCATTTAGAAAAGCCCTTTTCGTAAATTCACCGGGTGCAGCAGGACGAATTCCTTCGGTGACAAAAAGATCAATGACTTGCCGCAATAGAATTGGATTGCCGTGAAAGTGGAACTCAGCTACATCCTCACCTGTGAACGAATTAGGATTCGGGTAAAATGTATAAATAATTTTGTCTATGAGAACTGAATCATTTCGGAATTCACAAAACAGTGATTGCCTAGATGATTTGCGAATTCGTTCTTGTGTGAGTGGAGAGTTATTGTAGTAAAGAAATTGGGATGAAATGGTAAGAGTTGCAGGACCTGAGATTCGAACGATTCCTATGGCTCCCATTCCAGGAGCCGTAGAAATGGCAGTGATTGTATCACTGATTTTCATTCAAAGAACTCTTCATCCTCCGCAGGAAGTCCTTGTGGGAATCCTTTCTTAGCAGGTTCGACATCTTTGTATTTGTGCTTATCCTTCATTGAGATCACGCGAACTTTTTTGAATGTTCCATTGCCTTCTGATCTGGTAAATACTTTCTCATCCTCTTGCAGCGCCATATGAATGATTCTTCTTTCAAAAGGATTCATTGGTTCAAGCAATCTTGACTTTCCAGTTTTTACTACTTGAGATGCAACAGATTTACCTAATCGAATGAGCGATAATTCCCTCTTATCTCGGTAAGATTCGATGTCCAAGACAATTTTCCTTCCATGTCGAATCTTGGAATCAACCATAAGATTCAGAATGAATTGAAGAGCATCAAGGGTGGATCCTCTCTTGCCAATGATCAACCCTGATTCTTTACTTGCAAGTTCAACATAGATCTTGCCATCAACATCACCCATACCAACAACTTCTGCATCAATATCCATCTTATTCAAAATTGTAAGAATCACACCATGTATGATCTTTTCAGATGGTATATCTTTGTTCGAGACGTAAGCACGAACGACTGCTGGTTTTTTCTGAGTGATTCCAAGAAATCCAGATTTACCAGATTCTACGACTTCAAACCTAAGATCACCTGGTTCCAATCGTAGAGTTTTAAGCGTAATTTCTTCTGCTTCTGATCTAGATTTTCCTTCTGCTTCGAAAATATAATTATTCATATTTATCCTCTAAATATTTATTTCTTTCTTCGTCCGCGTGGTGGCGGTGTTCTGCGAACAGCTGGCTTCTGATTATTAGCACTCGGAAGATTGCTTGCTTTGCCATCACCTGAATCAGATAATTTTTTCAATTTAGCATCTTTTCCAAATTTATTAGTCCATAACTGTTGCAAGATGGACAAAATGTTCTGCATCGTCCAATAAAGAGTAACTCCAGCAGGCATAGCCCAGAAAAAATACAACATGATGACTGGCATAAAATACATCATCATCTTCTGATTAGGATCTGCAGTAGAAACTGTGAGTCTAGATTGTAGGAATTGAGAACCAACCATTACAAGTGGCAATGCATTGATATTCAATCCACCCATACCAAACATTGCAGGCAATTGATAGATCGTATCTGGTTCACTGAGATCATTCACCCAGAGAAAAGGAGATTCCCATAAGTCCACTGTGTCAGAGAAAGCTGTATACAATGCGATAAAGATCGGAATCTGGATCAGCATCGGAAGACATCCGCCCATTGGGTTCACTTTGTTCTTCTTATACAACTCCATGATTTTTTGTTGTTTAACTTGTGGATCTTTTTCGTATTTTTCATTGATTTCTTTGATCTGAGGTGAGAGCTCTTGCATCTTCTTCATGCTCTCAGCTTGCTTCTGATTCAATGGAAAGAAGGCAAGCTTGAACAAAATCGCAAAAATAATAATTCCCCAACCATAATTCGGAATCACATATGTATAGATTTTCTTGAGAATCCATACAATTCCATTTCTGAATGGAGTGGTAAGTCCTTGATTGAAAGACTTATCCAATGCATCACTTAACCCAACGAAGATGGATTGTTTATTCTGTTTAGGATCAATTTTCGGATCCCGAAAAGCCATTCCGTCCGCTTCTCTGATTCCAACATAGGCAGCATAGTCAAAACTCTCGGACTTTCCAGGCTCAATCACTAAACTGTCATAAATCATTAAGACACCTGTTCTGTTCTTCGCACGGTTGTCCAACAAAACACCATCCGGTTTGTTCTCACCTAATGGGTCTAATACGGCAATAAAATATCGACTTCCGGTTCCCGCGAAGTCCAAGCCTTCACCAGTTCCTTTCTGGATTTCAAATCGATTATCTTCTGGCTTACTTCCAAAAAAATTGGAAAAGAAACCTTCAGTTGTAGTTCCATCCAAATAGTCTTTGAAAGATCCATCAAGATAGTAGTATCGAAAAAAGTTTGCCATATCTCGATCACTCATATCATCTTGAGCCTTAGTTACAGGGCCAAGGCTTCCGAAGGATCGAAAATATAGATTTCTTTTTTTGTCAGCAAGAGTTATTACATTGTTTGAACGGTTTACAATTTCCATTTTGTAGGAAAAATAATTCTCATCTGGAAAAAATTTAAATATTTTGCGAAGTAAATAACTTTTATCTAGAGACAAACCTTCGAAAGTGATGGTTAGATTTTCTTTATCAAAACTTCCAGCAAAGTTGATTCCGTTAAAATCCGAGCTAGGAATATTTTCTTTATCAAAAATCGGATTGAAATCAAATCCATTGCCTCTCGAAATTTCAATTGCTTGGTACTTTTCACCATCGAATTCGATCGTATGTTTATCTGGATCTTTAACAATTTGAAGCTCAGTACCATCTGGTTCTTTATGGTTCTTTATATAGAATTGATTGATCTTACCGCCAAGTGAACTTAATTCAATTAAGTATGGTGCTGTCTTAATATAGAATTTTTTGACAGAACTTGGATCTACAGGTTTGATATCCGCACTAACGACTGGTTTGATTTCAGATTTTTTCGGATTCTCTGCAGCCTTTTCAGCTTCTTGTGATTCTGTCAATGCATCCGATTGCGCAGATTCATCTTGTTTGGTGATTGGTTCAGGTGGGAAAAAGACATACTGGATGCCCATCCATATACCTAAACTTAAGAATAACGCTAGAAATAATCGACCTTGTCTATCTTGCATAATTTAACTCTTTTTAGTTGGAAGTGGTAGTGGATCCTCATACCCTTGGGACAGAGGATTGCAGCGAAGTATCCTATGAATGCTAAGATACATCGCTTTAGGAAAGGAATAATTTTGAAATGCTAACATGCTATAATCGGAACAAGTAGGAGTGAAGCGACAGGCACCTGGTAGAAGTGGCGAAATGAACTTTTTGTACAACCCAATAAGAAATATAAAAATTCGGTTCATTTTTCCATTTTCCTAAGAGCCTTAGCAAGTAATTGCACACGATCAGGAAATTCCAACTTTTCGATTGCCTTATTGGCGATCACTGCGATGTCGAAACCGTTGGGAAAGTTCTTTTCGTTTTCGAAGCTGATTGCTCGAAGAATCCTTTTCGTTCGGTTACGATCTACGGCTCTGCGAGATGATCGATCTGAGCAGTAGAGGAGCTCGGTATGTCCAAGCTGGTTGTTCGTATAAAGGACTGTGATCGGAAATTGGGAAATTTTCTTAGATTTCTTGAAAAGATCCCGAATTCTGGTCCTATTCCTGAGTGTGTCCGTAATCCTAATTGCTTCTTTTAGTCGTTACTCTTAGAATTTACGTCCGACTTTCTCATCAGAAACGGTCAATTTGTGTCGACCCTTCTTTCTTCTTCTTGAGAGGACATTACGTCCTCCTACAGTCGCCATTCTGGCACGAAAACCATGGGTTCTTGCCCTTCTGATCTTAGATGGTTGAAAAGTTCTTTTCATGAGAATTCCTATTTATAAATAAATGCAGGCTGAATTTCCATCCTCCTGTGAGATTCTGCTGGGTCAATGCGATTTTTTTCAAACCATCCAATTTGGAAAATCATTCCGGCAAAAAATTCTCATGAAGATGTATGAATTATGTCTCATTAAAATTGATATAGAAAATTCCAGATTTTTATTGTCGAATTAGAAGAAGAATTGAAAGAAGAATCAGCATTTTTTATGATTGAAATTTTTTAGATGTAGGAAAAAATTACATTGATATATTAGAATTTTAAAGTATTTCATTGTATCGAAATTTTTTAATTCAGGGAAATGGAGAAGTGAAAAAATTTATTATTGCGTTGTTGATTATTTTTAGCTCTACTCATTGCATATTGTTCAACGAAAATGATCTGGATCCCAATAGCGAACTTTCCCTTTTACTACAACTTTCCCGCTTATTTGGAACCAGTTCACCGGATATTCAATCATTTGGCTATTTATTAGAAGTCACGCCGAAACAAAATGGCTCAGCTATACCTAATGCATATATCCAAGTTCACAAAGTTTCCGAGGACGCAGAAATTCCCACGTCAATTTCTGATCAATTTGAATTTGAGAGTTTTATAGGAACCTTTCTTCAAAATCCGGATAACCAAACCAAAATCTATCTAGAAGATCTTGGAACCTACAGATTTGATATTTATGAATTCTTAGACCCGGACACATTTTTGTTGGCGTCCTACATAGGAACTCTCAGTGAGGAATCGTCTGGACTTAATCTTACAATGCTGGGTAACTTTCCTACAGAATTCACTTGGGATTCAAATAGCCTATCCAAGATTCCAAAGAGAAATTATGATTCCTATCAATTTATATATGAAGGAACTGTTGAATTTTTGGGCAGTGTTAATGGAACAAACTATTCGCATATTCGAATATGCTTTAATAAAGATCTCAAGATGGGAATAGGATCATTATCACTTAAGGCATATCCAATGATTATTTCTACTAAGAATGGAATCGAATTTTCCACCAAAGTGATTTATGATTTTAGTATTGATGCTGTATTATCGGCAACTCCAACATTCTCCTCTTTTGATCTACACAATTACACGGTAGCGGGAAATGAAATTGTCCTGATGTATGAATTGATAGAGAATGGAAATGCAGAATCTTATAAACTAGTCAGAATTCCAGCAGACGATCTCCAGAATCTTGTAGTTTCAACGATAGCGCCAAGGGGAATTGGAAATACGCAAATAAATGGAGGCCTATTCTATTATTTTGGTGGTAAAATTATTTATTTAGAAGAAGACAATACATCTCAACCACAAGTTAGAACTGATTCGAATTTTTTTGATCCTGCAAGTGTCAATGAAGAATTGACGGATTGGAACGGACCTTTTTCTCCATTTCAAAATGGAGCTATCAGTAAACGATTTTTTCTAGGAAATTCTTTAGTTGGATTATCGAATGCGTCATGCACTCCCACAGGAGGTTATTTCATCCTCAATTCAGATCTATCTTTTGCAACACCTGAATCTTACACGAATATTACTCCACTGGGTGGCAGTCCCAGCTGTGATTGGATAGCACATCCAAATCAAATTTTATTGTATGAACAAGATTCCGTTGGAACGGCTGTTCGAATTTCTACAACTTCGGATTCCATTCCCAATACATTAACATTTACAAATGCAATATCTTATTCGACTTCTTACACTACCAATCTTTCGCCAGGCGGATTCAGATACAATACAACCAAAACGATCTTTGAATATGAACGTGACGAAAGTGGGGTGCTCATTGAGTTCAGTAATACTGATAATAGCTTTCGTAACCTAAACTACCCCGCTTCACCGACCGTAATACCTGGTTTGACCACAGGCAGTTTTTCATTTTCTCAAAACTGCGATTTCATCAATGATCGAATTTTTTGCTTTGATAAACCTCAATATTCTGACCCGATTGATGAAACAAATTTTCGAACGAACGACCTAACTTTTAGTTATTCGGACGATGGAATCAATTGGACGAATTGGGAACCAGTCGTGTTAGAACCTGCAAGACAAAATTGAACGATTGAAATTTCTTGACTTAGTCAAATTAATTCTAAACTTGGCTCTAGATGCCACTTTTCCTAAAAAGATTTATTCTAGCTATTGTTCTATTATCGAATGCGAATTGTTTGGTTTTTAAAGAGTCAGAATTTGATCCTAATAGCGATTTCTCCAATCTGCTCAAGCTTTTTGCTTATCTAAACAGAAAAACCTATGAAGTCACGCTGGAATTGAGTTATAGGAATGCTGGAGTTCCGATGGCTTACCAGACATTTGTTACAGTGGCTGCTGTATCGGAAAATTTTGAATTGCCTGAAATTATAGAAGAAAGAATACTCGACTCTCCTGATTACAGGCATATCAGCGGGCATTTCCAGTCAGAAAAAGCTAATTTTAACATTACATTAGCCACAATCGGTAAATATCGCTTGGACTACTATACCATAAGTGGCGGAATCACTTTCCATGGGTCGCAACTAATTGAAATTACCGATATCTTAAATCCAAATATAAATATTCTTTCAACCAAACTAAAAATTTCAGACCACAGCATAACTTTAATAGGAATTGTTAGAAATGAATTATCAGATAAACGATTGTTACCAGGAACAGAAGGAATAGAGTCTATCGGATACTATGACGGAAAGCATTATTTTTATGGATCTTTCTTGGATCCATCCAAGTTCACTGTTCATTCGAATAGATACACTGTAGGTTACTTTTCAAAAATTGTATGGTTTGATGAGCAAACTTCAATATGGGAAAGTGTAACTATTCCTAATGCTAGTAGTTTAGAAGTAATTACCATTGATACTAGTACCACAGATGAAATTCTGATTTCCTTATCAAAACCATTTTATCAAGATGGAAGAATCCATATTTACCTAACAGAAGTTAGAAGAATTAATATCGCAGGAAATACAACAGAAAATTTTCGAAATATTAGACTTATAAGCTTTGCGACGGGCAATTCCAAAGAACTACTGATCGAGAATATTTCTTTGCGAGGTCTTGGAAAGAATGCTTTGATCGACAGTAATTCTTTTCTATTTTCAGGAGAATTTATTTATGTGGAAAATGAAAACAATGTTGCCAGCACAGAAGAATATCGCCGGGACAATAATTTTCTAAGAAATGGAAGTACGAATTCTCCGATCGGAAACTCAACTCCTGATTTTACTTATTTTCCTGGGATCACTCTAGCGGAGAGTATATTCTCCCGAAACGGTAGCTTATTTCGTGACCTAGGTGGATCTCAATACAGATCATTAAATTCAAGTTTTGCGACAGTAGACGGAACCTATAGCCATCAGGTAAATATGGATGCATCATCCGCTTTTAATTTATATGGAAATCCCTACAAATTTTTGTTATTCGAATCAGAAACTAATAATAAACGATATAGAATAACAGCATCTAATTCCGATCAAACATCGGGAAATATTTTATTCGAAGCAGCAAACGCAACTTCGCCCAAAAATTATTCTAGTGCTATAAGTTTTTATGGAATGGTCTTTTCCTCTTCCAGATCTTTTATCTCGATCAATGTTGATAATACAGAACCCTATCCGCTAATTAGATTGAATCATAGCAATAACCAATTCACCGACATTTCTCCAATTCCGACAGCACGAATCGAAGAATCCATTCCCAATTTTCAATACGAATTCAGTGATTCACTTAAGGATCAGTGCACCTTAAGTGAAATAAAATTGTTATGCGTTTACCAAGTCAGAACTCAGTATTCGCCAAATCAAAGCCTCGGAACTTATCGTTCCACCTTTTATGTCTTCACTGAATCGACCGATGGCACGAATTGGAACCAATACCAGAAAATCGAGCCCGTAAATAATTGATTGATAAAAATTCCATTCAAATGAATTTTTATCGATGGACAAAAATATTTTCAATAGAAGAACTTTTCTCAAATCAAGCTTACTTGCTTCTGGCCTTATTCTCGCTCCAGATTTTTTAAAAACTTTAAACGCCAAATCAGTAATTGATTTCGGCTATGCCAAAACAGATCCACTTGGATATGCCTATCTAAGAGGCATAACAAATCCCATACATCAGATCATCATCGCAGGGATCTCTGCACCTAATTCACACAATACGCAACCTTGGAAGTTTCGGATACTTTCTGATTCAGCATTTGAAATTTATGCTGATGGAGATAGACAATTGCTTCCTATTGACCCGCTCAATCGTCAACTCTATCATACACAAGGAACATTTTTAGAATTTGCCTATTTAGCTTCTAAAGTTATTGGGTACGAATGTAAAATTCAATATTTTCCCAAAGGAGTTGTACAATCTTCAAAATTCGATAAATTTCCGATAGCAAGGATGGAAATCAAACCAAGCAAAGCTTTGCTCGAAGCACAAAAGATCAATGAATCCAATGGCAATTCGAAACCCAAGCAAAACTTTGATCCTGAAAGTTTATTCTCCGCAATTGAGAACCGTCAAATGAATCGTGGTTCTTACAAAGGAGAATTCTTAACGGAAGAAGATCTGAATAGAATCAATGAGATATCAGCACCTAGCTCTTGTTCGCTGGTTTATTCATTGGGAGAAGAAAAAATCAATGATTTATTGCCGATTTTCAATGAAGCTTTCGTAAAAGAAATTTCTGATCCAGATAAAAATGAGATCAATCGAATCTGGTTTAGATTATCTAAGGAAGAAATTTATACCAAAAGAGATGGCATCACTTTAGAAGGAAATGGATTGACCAATCCGATTCTATGGATTGCAAAAACTTTTTTCATGGATATGAGCAAGGAAGGCTGGAATAGTAAATCATCCTTGAAGCAGTCTTCTGAATCTTTTGCTAATTCGATTCAATCCAGTAAAGCTCTCGTATTTTTTGTAACCAATGGAATTGATAACGAAAAAACATGGATAGATGTCGGACGAGATTTTGCCCGCTATACATTGGCTGTCGCAAAAGAAGGCGTCGCATTTCATACAATGAACCAAGCGTTTGTTGATAGTCCGGAAAGCAATGTTTTCCAAGAACAATTCAAATCAAAACTAGGTTTGAAATCTCGCTCTGTAATTCAACTTGCGGGTAGACTTGGCAAAGCAGATCTATCATTTGTCAGTCCACGAAGAGATTTAAATGAATTTCTGAAATAGTCCCTATTCAATTTATTTATAATTTTCTAATCAATGATTGGAAAAATCCCAGTACTATGGATTATGAGAAGATTGCGAAATTGTCTTTTTTATCATTGAGAGGGAACTTCAACTTATAAAATCGGGTATATAAATCTAGTGAGACCAATATGTTTTCTATTATTCCTAATTGGTAATGCGTACTTTACAGTATTCGCCCAATCAATATCTGATATCAAAGATTTGGACTGGGAGACATGTATGCGTGAGGCAACGATTGGAAATCCAGATCTATCCATCGCACGCGCAGAATTAGAAAAATCAGTCTTTGAGAATCGAAAAGCATATGCCAATTTTGTACCGCAAATCAATGCGATTGGATCCTTTCGACGTTCCGAAAATTTATTACAAAATTCAACTAGCAACAACACAGATCCCTTAGTTGCAGCGATTCGAAACAATCAAAATTCAACGAATAACAGTGGGAATAATCTTAATAATCAAGACCCTTCTGTTCTGCGAATCGGTGAGAATACTGGTCCATTTGACAGATTTTCCATTGGGCTCAGTGCGGATCAGAATCTATTTGCAGGTCTTAAGGATGTGGGAGAATTGGATCGAACTAGCAGTATAGTTCGTGTTAACCAAAAGATTTTGGAAGATACAAAATTACGAGTAAGTTTTGAACTATCAAGTGCTTTTTCGCAGACGCTATATGCACAAGCTCTAATGGATCTATCCAAAATTATTTATGATCGCAGAATTATGAATCGTAATATGGTGAAGCTACGATATGAAGGTGGACGAGAGCATAAGGGATCTTATCTCTTGAGTGAAGCGGCTGTAGGTCAAGCAAAGTTTGAATTGGAGCAAGCTGAGAGGTTGTGGCAGACCAATAGTGCAGAACTATTTCGAGTCATGGGAAGGGATTACAACAAACCAATTCGAGTCATAGGAGCATTAGAAACTCCAACTCCACCTAATAGACCGAATATGACAAAAATAGCAGAAACACATCCTCAAGTTCAGCAAGAACAGGCACGGGTCAAAGCAGCTCAAGCTGGAATCAATATAGCAGACAGCCAATTCTATCCAAGTCTAGGTTGGAACGCGTCTGTGTCTCAGCAAGATGAGAAGTGGCTACCCAATCCAAGATCTTATTCAATTGGTGTAAGTGTCACCTATCCGCTGTTCGCTGGCGGTCGCGACTATTACAACTCGAAAATTGCAAGAAAAGAAATGGAACGAACAAGGCATCAATTGCAGAAAACGAAAAATCAACTCACAGCAACTCTTGAGCAGACCTTTCAAAATTTTATCACAACCTCAGACAATGTTGCGGTTCTAGCTAATTTTTTTGAAGCAGCAGAGACAAGGGCAAAAATTGCCAGAGCTCAATATTCTAACGGACTATTGCCTTTTGAAAATTGGGATATAATCGAGAGTGATCTCATCCAGAGGCAGAGAAGTCTGCTCGCAGGAAGACGTGATGCAAAAATAGCAGAAGCCAATTGGCTTCGAAATAGTGGACAAAACCTTCTACCATGAAAATTACAAAACAAAAACTACTACTTCTGCTGATCATGATCGTAATTGGTATCGGCATAACGTACTATCTATACGGTGGAACAACAGAATCTATTCAATATAGACCATACCAAGTATCAGAAGAGCCTTTAGAGATAACAGTTAGAGCATCCGGAACTGTAAGTCCAATGAATCGCTTAGAGATCAAGCCACCGGTTGCTGGACGAATAGAGACCATACTTATACAAGAAGGACAAAATGTTCGCAAAGGGCAGATTCTTGCCTGGATGAGTTCAACGGAACGTGCAGCTTTATTGGATGCGGCGCGAGCAAAAGGTCCAGAGGAAGTAAAGGAATGGGAAGATTTATATAAACCGACACCTGTTATGGCTCCACTCAGCGGACTTGTCATCGCGAATTTTATAAATCCTGGACAAACTGTAACTCAGCAAGATCCACTCATCGTTTTGTCAGATTATCTAATAGTTCGTGCACAAGTTGATGAGACTGACCTTGCAAAGATACGAGTAAATCAAATCGCAACAATAACTATCGATTCTTTTCAATCAGAAAAAATCAAAGCTAAAGTTCGCCATATCGCTTATGAAGCCTTGATAGTGAATAATGTGACAGTGTATGAAGTTGAAGTAGCACCCGAATCCAAATCAGAAATTATGAGAAGCGGAATGTCTGCAACAATTGATTTTCAAGTAGCTTCAAAAGATAAAACAATCATGGTTCCCTTTGAAGCAATCAAGAAAAATTCGCAAGGCTTCAGTTATGTGAATGTCGCATCCCAAAATTCTAAAAACAGCAATTGGATTCCTGAAGAAAGAGTTATCACAATTGGACTCTCGGATGAGACTATGATTGAGATTATTGACGGACTAGAATCAAATGAGATTGTTCTCATAGAAGAGAAAATAAAGGCAAACAACCCTCAAACCAAAAGCTCAAATCCACTCACTCCAACTCGTATTCCAAAAAGATAAAAATAAATTCTATGTCTTTGATCAAAATAACCAATCTATCTAAATTCTATGCGACCGGTGCAGAACAAATGCAAGTTCTCAAATCTGTAAGTCTAGAAGTAGAAGAAGGTGAATTCGTTGCAATCATGGGAGCTTCAGGCTCAGGCAAATCAACTCTATTGCAAATCCTAGGTTTATTAGATGGATTTGATTCTGGAAATTATTTATTGAATGGTGTTGAATCATCTGGTTTAAATGACGAAGAGCTCGCAAAACTGCGTTCCGATACTATTGGTTTTGTTTTCCAGCAATTTCATTTATTACCAAGAACTGCTGCCTGGGAAAATGTTTCATTGCCTTCCTTATATTCAGGTGATTCCAATCCTAAACCTCGCGCAATTCAACTATTGAAAACTGTTGGATTGGGAGATAGAACTCAACACAAACCCAATCAATTATCTGGAGGACAGCAACAGAGAGTAGCAATTGCAAGGTCTCTCATGAACCATCCCAAAATTTTACTCGCAGATGAACCTACTGGGAATCTCGATTCTAAAAGCAAAATTGAAATTATGCAAATACTTACAGGTCTCAATGATCAAGGTAAAACTATTGTTATGGTTACGCATGAAGAAGATATCGCATCTTATTGTTCGAGAATCATACAATTTCGAGATGGAGAAATTATCAGAGATGCAAAAAATCCTAGTTTCAAAAAGACCAAACTAAATTCATCCATCAATTCAAATACTGAAACAGCTGATTTCCATCATACGGCTGAAGATTTAAATTTTGAAAAAGTCGCAAGAAAGAATTTAGATGTTTTCAAAGGATATTTTGTGTCAGCCGCAAAAACTCTAGTAGCAAATAAAGCACGCACACTTCTCTCAGCATTAGGAATCCTTTTCGGTGTCGCGGCAGTTATCGTTGTTATGGCATTAGGTGAAGGAGCACGAATCTCGATCGAGAAGCAACTTTCCTCTATGGGCTCAAATTTGCTAATGGTCAGGTCCGGTGCATCAAGATCCGGTGGAGTTGCTTTGGAAGCAGGTGCAGTAGCTCGAATGACTCTGGAAGATGTAAGACTTCTAGAAAAAAATATTCCGCGAATAGACAAAATCAGTGGAACCGTTAATGGTCGTGCACAATCCGTTTACCTTAACAAAAATTGGAATACGCAAATCATGGGAACTGAAGCAAACTATAGTTATGTGAGAAATTTAGAACCGACCCAAGGAAGGTTTTTTACAGAAGAGGAAAACAGTAAGCGTGCGCTTGTTGGTTTAATAGGTGAAACAGTACGTCGAGAACTTTTTGGTGATTCAAATCCAGTTGGAGAATTCATCAAACTCAATCGAATTCATTTTCGAGTCATTGGAGTTCTTCCAATTCGAGGCGGTTCCAGTTGGAGAGATCAAGATGATGTTGTCATGATTCCAATTCAGACCGCTATGCGTAGACTCCTCAACCGGGATACTATCGACGGAATTGAAATGGAAATTTCAAGTGCTGAGGAAATGGCTAGTGCCGAAGCATCCATACGAACTATACTAAACAGAAGGCATAACCCATCCGACATACCTGGTAATTTATTTCTAATCCAAAACATGGCAGATATCCAATCTGCCGTCAATGAGACCAACCAAACTATGTCAGCCCTTCTCATTGCCATTGCAGCGGTTTCTCTCATTGTGGGCGGAATCGGGATCATGAATATCATGCTAGTCTCTGTTAAAGAAAGAACAAGAGAGATTGGTCTTCGCAAAGCAATTGGTGCAAGAAAGCAAGATATCCTAATTCAATTTCTTATTGAATCGGTTTTTATCAGCATATTCGGTGGAATTCTTGGAATCTTATGTGGGCAAATCTCAACAGAATTACTTAGTAGTTTCTCTGGATGGGATACATCAATATCAACATCTTCAATTTTTCTATCTTTAGGTTTTTCTTCGATTACTGGAATTATATTTGGTCTATGGCCTGCAAATATTGCGGCAAACCTGAATCCAATCACTGCCTTACGCTATGAATAATTGAAATTACATAAAATAAAAATTGCCAAATCAATGAATGGAGATTGTAATTATGAGAATCGTAGATAACCTAAAATTTACTGAAACAATGAAATTATATAACTATTCAATCATGATGATCAGGCTATTTCTAATTGGCTTACTCTTAGGATGTGCTAATGAGCCGGTTGAGGAAAATTCTATTTCCACTCCGAAGCCTTTACCACCAGCCGTAACGGTGCCGATTGATGAAAGCTTGTACAGACAGAACGGTTGTGAAGCTTGTCATGGCGTGGATGGTAGCGGCAATTATGAGCGAGCGAAAACGAATCAACTTCCTGATTTTCGTTCGACAAAAACTTATAAATATGGACATTCTGTAACGAAAATCCAAGAATCCATTCGAAAAGGAATTCCAGGAACATCCATGAAATCTTATAAGCAATTGAAGGAATATGAAATCCAATCCATTTCCAAATACATCAAAAAGATGCAGGAAAATTAAAATGAAAAATTCTTTTTTTTACAACATTGATTTAAATTTGTATCGAATATACTTAGCTCTTATAGCTTTTATTTTTTTGAGTATAGGATGCGGAATGAACCAAAAAAAGGATACGATTCATCCAAGAGAATTTGAAAGTATCGTGAACGATAATTTTGTAGGAAGTTGGAGTGGAGAATTTTGGGACAAAAAATCCCTTGTCAAAAAAATTCACCTTAATGTAGAACAGATAGGCGAACGATATGTTTGCACTCTAAAAGTTGGGGATGAAATTCCCAAGATCTATGATGCTTATTATTTTTTTGGTATGAATGTTCTACAAGCAGATGGCTTTCAAATGTCACCGGTTAGTGGAAACTTTGCTTCAATTCTAATAAAGAATCACCCAATTCTTCCAAAAAATGAATCCATTGGATTATCCAAGTAATTATTCTTGCTTATAAAAATAACTGTTGATTCCCTTAGCTATGCGTCTCGAAAATCTTGATAATCTAATTACGAAAGAAGCGAAAGAAGCTTACCAAACTTTACTTCGGTTCTGGCTATATGCTCTTCCGATTTTTGTATTTGTAGTGGTTTTTTTAAATTATTCTTCTGATCTTCATCCAAAGCATTCGATCGCTTTATTAAGTTATATAGTATCTAGTTTTGTATTCATCCTATTTATATATAAAGTCCTTCATAGAAAAAACTTATCTTCGTCCTTTATAATTATTTTCTATTTCCTGGGAATTTCATATCCTTTGATCTCTCCACTAATCACTTTCATAATTACTATGTTATTTGCTCCCGATTTTGCAATATCCATTATGAATCATACGATTCCTTCACTGTTTATAATAATGACAATGTCTACTGGATTTACTTTCTCCTTCAGAATTTCGTCTATCACAGGAATCTTTTCAGCTAGCCTATTTTCGATTTGCTATTTCTGGTTAAGAAGTGCTTTCCCAGAAGCCGTCTTAGCTGGCGTGCAATCAACTGGTCTGTCTTATTTCGTGGAAGTAAATATTTATATTTTGATCACTGGATTATTAGGAGGATTGATTGCTAATCAAGCAAGAAATATGCTTTTGAAGATTTATGAATCTATTCAAGATCGTGAATATATTACAGGAATTTTGGGAGAGTATGTATCCGAAGAAGTGCGAGATAAAATTCTGGAAGAAGGAAGTCTTGCAGAAGAAGGTGAAGAAAAAGAAGTAACCGTATTATTTGCTGATTTAAGAAATTTCACATCTCTATCTGAAGAACGAAGTCCCAAAGATACTGTATCTTTTCTGAATGATTACTTCGATACTATGGTTGATGTTATACACAAACATGGCGGCGTGATTGATAAATTCATTGGAGATGCGCTTATGGCATATTTTGGAGCTCCAATACCTATGCAACATCCTTCCAGAAATGCATTTAAAGCTGCTATTGAAATGAATAATGAATTAGAAATTCTCAATCAAAAGCTTTTAAACAAAGAATTACCAACTTTGAAACACGGGATAGGATTACATCATGGTAGAGTAATCTTAGGAAATATTGGAAGTAAAAAGCGTAAAAATTATACTATCATCGGTGATACGGTAAACCTTGCATCTCGTTTAGAAGGACTTACAAAACAAATAGATTCTGATCTCATCATTAGCAATGAAGTATATTTGGATCTCGAAGAATCTCAGAAAAGCCAACTGGAACTTCTCTCAGATATTCAAATCAAAGGCAAAAAGAATTCTGTAATATGCTATAAAAAAGCTCAGTAACGTAAGGAAACTAACATGCTAAAAAACAAAAACAAAATCATATATTGGGTCGCCACAGTATGGCTAAGCTTAGGAATGATATCGACAGGGATTGTTCAAATCATCCGCTTAGACGAAGAAGTGCAAAAAATGCAAGCCTTGGGCTATCCAATGTATTTTTTAACAATCATTTCATGGTATTATAGACCACTGGATAGAAAATTCAATATATAAGTTTTGCAATGTAAGACAATATCTCATCACAATGAGATCGATCTGCATAATGCTTGGCAAGGCGGACCAGGAAACGGATAGATAGCTACTGGAAGCTGAATTTGAATCACCTCTCCGCTTTTTTCAATCTAAAATTTATGGGTAGGATAACTTTGAAGATTTGAATATTCAGTATTCGATATTCAATTCTTTTATCTTCTTATCCAATGTGTTTCTATTGATACCTAGAAATTTCGCGACTCGAGTTTTGGTATATCGAAACTTCTTCATAGCATATTGAATCATTCTTGCTTCCACTTCATTTACAATCACTTCCATCGCACGTCCATCGAGTCCATCCAAATGACTTGGAGAAAAATTGGATGGTGCAATCTCTGGTGTATCCGCAGTCTCTGACATTTGTTGTTGAGGTTCCAAATTCACGTCAACAATAGCCAATTTATCACTGATCTCATTGAAATCCTCGACGTCTAACGACTCACCTTGTGATAAAACAATAGCTCGTTCAATCACATTCTCTAATTCTCGAACATTGCCTGGCCATTGGTATTTGAGTAATAACTTGGCTGCTTCTCTAGTTAAGCCACTTATATTTTTGGAGTTGTCCTTAGTATATTTCTCTATGAAATGATTGATAAGAAGTGGTATATCTTCCGTTCTCTCACGAAGGGCAGGAGTATGAATATTAACAACATTTAGGCGATAGTATAGATCAGCTCGGAATTTTTTCTCAGCAATCAAAGTTTCAAGATTCGCATTTGTTGCAGCAATGATTCGTACATCGATTTTTTTGGTTTTGATTGATCCAACTGCCTCAATTTCACGTTCTTGTAAAACTCTAAGGAGCTTGGATTGTAAATTTAAATCCATCTCACCAATCTCATCTAAGAATATTGTTCCAGTATCAGCAAGTTCGAATTTTCCTTTTTTATCTGATACAGCGCCTGTAAAAGAACCTTTTTTATGACCAAACAATTCACTCTCAAGTAAGTTTTCTGGAATTGCGGCACAATTGATTTTTATAAATGGATTCTCGGAACGACTGCTGTTGTAGTGAATTGAGCTTGCGATCATTTCTTTTCCAGTTCCCGATTCTCCAGTGATAAGAATCGAAGCTCTTGAATCAGAAACCAATTGAATTTTTTCGAATAATTTCTCCATATTTGGAGCTCTTCCAATGAGAGATCCAAATTTATATTTATTCTTCAATTCGCGTTTGAGTTGAATGTTCTCTCTGGAAATTTCTTTCTTAGCTTCTTCAACAAGCTTATTGATTTTTATAGTTTGTGATATAATGGACGTTACTACAAGCAAGAAATCCAAATAAGATTTTAGATCAATATGTTTATGATTGAGCAAGAATACAGATATTACTCCAATTTGAGATTGATCCGAATTTATGGGAGCCATGATCAAGGCAAGATCTTCCAAATTGTTTTTGAAATGAGAAAGGTATCCAACTCGATTCAGAAAATTTGGTTCACTCGCAACTGATTCAATGATAACTGGCTCTCCCGATTCAAATACTTTACCTGTGATTCCTTCACCTACTTGATAGCTTCCTCTCTCAATTTCGTCTGGTGTAAGCCCTGCAGCTGCAACGATTTTGAGTCTAGATTCTTCTTTGTTATAAAGGATAATACTTCCCTTTTCCAATTTCAGTGACTTCTCAAGAAGTGACATTATGGATGTAAAAACTTCCGTCACATCCAAACTCGAAGTAACAACTTTTGCGATTTCGATGAGAGTTGCTTGTATTTTAGTTTTCTGTTCTAAGTTACGAAATGTTTGTAAATTTTTAAAAACTTGTGCTGCTTGATTAGCCAGTACCGCAACAATATCAAACATATCTTTGGTGAATGCATTCAATCGATTCGAGTCAAGTGAGATCACTCCAATTGCAAGCCCATCTACGATCATTGGAACTACCAACTCGGACAAAATGTCCTCTTTGACTTGGATATAGTCTGCGTCTTTGCGAACATCATTTACAAGCTTACCCTTTCCGGTAGAGGCAGCCATTCCCGTTATCCCCTGCCCGATCTTGAGACGAACTTCGTTCATCTTCTGAAGACCCATTCCCCGAGAAGTGATCACATCCAAGACGGTCTCTTTCTCATTGATCAACATTAGAGATCCTGATTCCGCCCCAGAAATCTGAATACATCTATCTAAAATGAGTTCTAGCAATCCATCCGGATCGTGAGTTGAATTCATGGCTGTCGCCACTTCATGAATGGACTGAATGGGATTAATTTTCCGTTCCGACATATTTGCTCCCGCAAAAGGCGAATTGCTTACATAATAAGCAATTCGGCAGTTTTCGTCAATCTAAGTTTGCTTATTTTAAAAGCATATTTACTACTGCCTAATAGTTATGCAAAAAGTATTCCAGTTTTATCAAATGCAGAATTTTCTGCCTAGTCTTTAAGCAAGTTCAGATTAGGATTGCCTTGATTTGCTTTCCATCTGAGGTTTGTAGAAAGATGTTGACCGAATCCAAAATCTGCGTGCTATGCGGAGAAGAGAAAACTCCCGAGGGAGAAACCAAGAAAGCTCGCTTCTACTGCATGAGTTGTGGCAAAGAATGGATCTTAGAGAAGAGAAGATCAACTCGATTTGGCAATTTTCTACTTGGTCTACAGCAAGAGCAGAAAATCTCGCTACTTTTAGATTCCCTCGCCCTTTTTAACTCTACTCTAAAAATGCAAGATCTAGTAACTTCCTATTCTAGCTTCATCCATCAACGACTGGGTGAGAGAAATGTAGCAATATTGCTTATCGATACTGATCGTGCCAAAATTCGATTGGCTGGATATAAATCCAAAAAAACTCCCCTAGAGAGATTGGTTCACAAAATACATCTGGATTACGATGTAAGTTACGGCATACTCATTCGAAGCATGACGGAAGCAAAATCGTTCTACTATGAAATGAATTCAGAGAAACATCCATTCTATAAATACTATTCAGATCTTACAGGCACCAAATCTCAGTTAGTTGTTCCTATCATATATGGCAATCATCCAATCGGCTTAGTTACAATGGACTATTCTCATGACGATGGATCAAAATTAAGAGATGAACAAGAAATTATGGAACTTCTCACTGGACAGTTCGCTGTAGCTTTACGAAATGCAATGCTGTATGATAGATCTAAATCACAAAGTACTCATTTTCAGAATCTGCATCTTTCTGCGCTCACATTAAGTAAATTGTATTTGGATAACCATGATGAAATGATGAGAATGATTCTACTTACTGCATCAGGATTTCTCGATACCACTAAAAATATTTTGTATGAGAATGATTTTGATGTATCCCATGTGAGAATTTATGAATTGAACCGCAGTGCGGGAAGCCCTGGTATGAATACATCCATCCGTGAGATTCCGCGAGAAAAAGTTGACGATATACTAAAAATCAAGGAACCAATCAGGCAAGGACAAGATTTCTATTTGCCATTTACTTTGGAAGACGGAACGGAATTTTATTTCCATCTATCAAGAGAAGATTCGAATTTCTCGATGGATGATTTTGAAGTTTTGAATGCTTATGTAGCACTTGCTAAAATAACGATCGATAATACAAGACTCTATCGCTCAATGAGTGACCAGAAAAAAATAGAAAGAGAGATTGAAATTGCACGTGAAATACAATTGAATCTTCTCCCAAGAAATACTCCGAACTTTCCAGGTTATGAATTTGGTGGATTTATGGAAGCGGCAAGAGGAGTCGGCGGTGACTACTATGACTTTATCACCTCACCAGACAATAGTGAAGTCGTGATCTGTATCGGTGATGTAAGTGGAAAAGGAGTCGGAGCAGGAATGGTAATGGCAACTGTTCGTACGATTCTTCATAGTCTAGTTCGCAAGAAACCATCTCCAGATGAAATATTAACAAATATTAATACATACTTATATTATAATTATAGGGATTCACCTACCCCTAGATTCATGACAATGACAATCATTTCCTGGGATCCAGAAACTGGAATCTTCCACTATTCTGGAGCCGGTCATGGTTCAATACTAGTTCATAGAAACAAAACCAATACTCTGGAATTTATAGAGACCAAAGGTATAATATTGGGTATTCAACCCGATATCCAAAGCTTTCAAAACAATGGAGAAATCCTATTGAATCCTGGAGATACCATGCTTTTGATCACTGATGGAGTCACTGAATCTATGAATGAAAAAGGCGAATCATTCGAAGATGAGAGAGTCTATGCTTCTTTCATTAAGAATATAAATCTAGATTGTAAATCTATACTAACTGAAATTTACAAAGAACTAAAACAATTTGCTGGAACAAAAGAACAACATGATGATATCACGATGATATCTATTAAAAGGTATGGCTCTAATCAATAGAGAAATTTATAATAATCTCACGAATAGACTATCGCCATATCATGAAATACTAAAATCTGGTTCTGCGATCGTTGCATTTTCGGGTGGCAGGGATTCAAGTATTCTCTTGGATTACTACATCCATCTATATCAAATCGGTTTTTGCAAGCCTCCCATAATCTATCATCTAGATCACCAAATTAGAGATAATCTCAAGCAAGAACTAGAAATAAAAAATTTCCTCGAATCAATCACCAAAATACATCCAAATATCAGGATTTTTTGTTATTCAAAAAAAATCCCGAGAATTGCAAAGAAAATTAAAAAAAGTTTGGAAGAAACTGGAAGACTCATACGTTATCGAGATCTCAATCGAATCGCGAATAAACATCGAGGATATATAGCAACTGGACATCATAACAAAGATTATATGGAATCGGTTTTGATTCACTGGATTCGAGGAGGAGGCAAAAAGTCTCTAGACACAATGCCTATATGGGACGGAAGAAATTTTCGCCCACTTATGAAAATTCAAGATTCAGAATGGAAATCTATCGACGAATCAATCCATAACAAATTATCTAACCTCAAAATCTGGGAAGATGAGAGCAATAGCGATACTACTTATTTAAGAAATCGAATTCGCTCCCATGTGATTCAATTTCTGGAGAATGAAGATTTCAATTTTAATAAATTTTTTTGCAATTTTCATGAAGACTACCAATCGAAAAAAAAAGAAAATTCTAATAATTTGCAATTTCTAAAAATTCCCAAGCAAACTTTGGATTCATTGACTTCAATTCTTGATTGGAAAATTCTATTGGATTTGCATCTGCGTCTTCTCCATTGTCACCCCGCAAAAAAATCATCTATTGAGCAGACTTTTCTCTATATCCAGGAACAAAAAAATTGCCAATTGCAAACTAATGAGTTCATTCTGTCCAGTGTCAATTCAGGTGATCTATACATCATTCCTACTAGATCGAAAGTATTGGAATCTCCAAGATACCAAATCATTGACGGGGAGTTGATTGTAAATTGGAATGGAATTCAGAAGAGAATTGAAACTAAATCCCCTTATAGCGAGAACTTCTCAATTTCTGGTGTTAATCCTGGAGAGAAGATCTTTCTCGATGGCATGAATAAGGAAATAGCGGAGATATATCGTGCTCTTGGAATTCCAAAACAAGTAAGGCCATTCCTTCCGATTCTAAGAAACCAGGGCATACCCATTCAGTTTCTATTTGATTTATTTGAAAATTCAAGAAAGAATCAACCCAAAATTGTATAAGGCAGAAATATTGCAAACCATAGAACAAGAATTTTTAAAAGTATTACAGAAGGCCTTTTACTTTAAATCGTATGCTGATGTTAGTTTATGGAAGAAAGATTCTAACACTCCTGAGATAGCTTTCATAGGTAGATCCAATTCCGGTAAATCAACATTGATCAATTCAATATTAGTAAAAAAGGGATTAGCTAAAACTTCTAGGACTCCTGGTAAAACTAAATTGATCAATGTATTTGCAATAGCGAATCAATTTTGTTTGGTCGATCTACCAGGGTTTGGATACTCAAAAACATCGCATAAAGAACACAAGGAGATGATGAAGCTATTGGAAAGTTACCTCAATCAATCTGATCAACTTCGGCATTTATTTCTTCTTCTTGATGCTAGGCGTGAGATTCCAGAAGAAGAAGTGATAATGCTAGAAACTGCTAAGAAGAAAGGGATCAACTATACATTGATTCGAACAAAAGCGGATAAGTTAAACCAAAAAGAGAAAATTCAATCAGTCAAAGACACAGAAAAACATACGAGAAATTATATGTATGTATCATCTTTGACTGGAAATGGAATCGTTGAATTGAGAGAAATACTAAGACTGAGCGTCCAATAGGCTTCCAGGCTTATAACCATTAGAAACACCGATCCGAAAAGCTGACTCAATATTATCTCTTTGAGATTGAATCAGAAGTTGAAAATTCTTTTTAGTATCTTCTTCCATTTTAAGTAGTCGAACTTCTTCTTCCAATCTTCTTCTTTCTCGAATCAAGTTTTCTTTACGATGACTAGATACTTGAACATCGCCATTAGATTCTTTAGAGGATTGAGATTCAGTTGATCCAGAACTCCGATAGCTATCGTTCACGGAATTGCTTAGATTCATCGCATAATTTGAATTATTTGAAAATTTTGGAAGACTTTCTGCTTCTAAGGAAATAATTTCTGTATCCAGTTGTTTCAATCGTGATTCCAAAGAATCTCTTCTTGATATAAGATTCCATTCCTTTATATCTTTTTTGGAATCGGATTCATTTTTTGTTTTTTCGGAAAGGTCGGATTCTTCTTTCTTCTCAGCTTTATTAATATTAGGCTTTTGATTTTTGTAAGGTTCGAATAGAGAATCGGAATTGGATTTTTCTGGCTTTGATCTGGTTGTTGCAGAAGTCTCTCCACTCACAGCAACGAGTTTGCCATTTTCCTTCATCTCCATATCGATTTTCACACGTATCTCTGTGATATCGGAATTGTCTCGGAAGGCTTGGTTTTTAAATTCCTGTACATGCCCAAGCTCATGAGAAACTACATGAAGAATTGAGAAATTCTCAGGTGCGCTTTCTAATTTACCGTGTCCTATGTATCCAATGGAACTCATTTTTCTTACCTATAGTACAATTCGGACGGTTATGAGAATGGATTAGTTTTTTTTGGAAGGAATTAATAAAAAATTTAAAAATTCATCGAAATAAAAAAAAGCCGGACAAAGCCGGCTTTTTTTGTTAGATTATGTCCCAACAAATTGGGATATTAACTTCTTTTAAGGATTCGAAACTGGCACAGATGGGCGTACACATCGTACGTAATTTCTATCCACTTTTACGATCGCTTTTTCTTCTCCTAGACCAGATCTATCGAAATCAACAGCGACTGCCGTTTCTCCCGTAAGATCATCGAGTCTAGACCAAGATGACCAATACAATGCTTCTTGTGTATCTGGGAAAAGTGCAAGCATTGCCGTTCTTCCACCAAATGTTAACCTTTGTAATTCATAAGGATTTGGAACTCTATATCCTGGAAAACCAGAAGCATTGTTCAAACTTTTACAATACTCATAAGCTTCACTGGTTCCATTAACCTGAATACCTGGATTGATCGATCCATTCGGAATTAGCTCTGGTGGGGCACTTAGCGCATTACAAGCGTAAGTATTACTATTACAATACGCTAGTTGTGCTGCTCCCCATTTGGTTGCATCAACAGCTGTAAATAAACTTGGAGATTGCTTGCCGCGACAATCATTCTCAGCCGATCTATAAACTTGACCGGCTGAACATTTTTGCCAGATTAAGTTAGCTGGTTTGTCAAGAACGGTTCCATCTTGCAAATCGGTAAACCCTGTGTTGAGTAGCAATCCAGTTAGTACTGTAGAAAATTCCTCATCTCCTAATCCAAATGTATCTGTCTCTGGTTCTGCTTTGCAGCCAACCACAATCAGAACTGATACGCAGAGGAGGATAGTGTATAATTTTTTTAGTTTTTTCATATCTGCATTCCTCCTTAGAATATATGATTGAAGTTTACAAACAATTGACGGTCTTCATCCGAAATACCATAATCAAAATAGATAATGGTCGCTTGGTTCCAAGGAATTCGAAATCCCAAACCTCTTGAATGTTTGTATCCTTTTAAGTTCATGAATCTTGTTTCGTCCCAAACTCTTCCCACATCATAGAATGGAACCAACTGGAAGTCAAAATGCTGTCCCCAGATGTCAATAGATGCAAATTTCCATCGCAATTCTATGTTAGCATAAGCCATTGCAGGACCAAGGAATCGGTCTTGCTTGAATCCACGAAGAGTTGTTCTTCCACCAAGACCTGCTTGGTTGGTTTCTGTTCCCCAGAAATTCGTATATTCAAAAAATGGAACATTACCATTTGATTGAATCACGGAAGCCCGACCTGCAAGCACTAGTTTTTCAAAAGTCTTTCTAAATGGAGAATAGAAAAATCTCGCTTGAGCATGATTACGATTGAAGTCATAATCAGATCCGATAGCTTTTACAGACTTTTCATGAGTTGCTTCTAGGAACAAACCTCTGTTAGGGTCAGGTTCAAAATCTCTCGTATCGTAAACAATTCCTGCTCTCAGAGTATTGATGTATCCACCATTCAATCCAATGATTTTGCCAGATTCAGCTTGCTCCGTAAC
The DNA here is from genome assembly GCF_028462125.1 of Leptospira sp. GIMC2001. Taxonomy (NCBI): domain Bacteria; kingdom Pseudomonadati; phylum Spirochaetota; class Leptospiria; order Leptospirales; family Leptospiraceae; genus Leptospira; species Leptospira sp. GIMC2001. Next base: position 3,436,714 of record NZ_CP115468.1, read on the forward strand.
CAATGTCCGTCCATTTGGGGTTGGGATATCAACGTTTACAAAATTGAAATCTGTATCACCGAAGAAAGCGTCTTTCGATTTAAAAACTTGTCCATCGTATGTTCGGATGATTTGTCGCGAAAGTCTTGTTCCACCAACCAATCGTACAGTTCCGCCAAAGAAAGAACGCTCACCAGAAAGTTGGATGTTCGGGTTTTCGTTGTCGTAACGATTTCGCATTCTATCTGTTACGTAAGGAGCTTCTCCAGCATTCCCTGCTCTACGGTAAGAATTAGCCTCTTCATAATCAGAAAAAGTTGCATTCCGAATCAATGGTTGTCTTGGATCATTACGATCCCTATAACTTAAAGGTCTGAGCGATTCTTCACCAATTCCAAAGAATAAAAGGTTTGGGTTTCGTCCATATATAAGATCTAATCTCAATCTCCATTCTGTATCAAAAATGTATGGAGCGTCTACACTGAACCAGTGGTATGGAGCGTTACGTGTTGTGTTAAAATACTGAGCGAACACTCTGTATCTATAAGGAGTATACTCAAAGAAAGGATCTTCCCTAGTTCCATTTTCAAAATATAGAACCCGAGCTCCATAACCAACTCCAACGTTGGGGTCAGAGTTTATAAGAGGTAGACCAGTAAAATATCCGCCCTGCTTCTTATTATTGAAGTCGCGTTCACTGAGTCGTTTTTCTTTCTTTATTTCGAATGGAAGATCCGCTCTAGGTGCTCTTTTGTCTTCATCATCATCGTCTGGCGTAGGTTGCGCAAACAACGGAAGTGAGAGTAAAAACACCACAAGCAAGACCAACTTTGTCAGAGTGGAGAATCTAAATTTCATGGAATACCTTATCGAAAGTTTTTATATAGAATTAGCAGTATTACCCTACGGATGGGCATTTTTCTGTCAATTTTTAAAAAAAAAATTTCAATACTATGTCAAAGGTTCCAACAAGATGATAATCTCGTCTTGTCCGACCAAATCGCCTTCCTTTTTTAGAACATTAAGGATCTTGCCATCGAAGCCAGCTTTTAGCTGATTTTCCATTTTCATAGCTTCTAGAATGCCCAAGACATCCGATTTCAGAAAACTATCACCGGCTTTTTTGAACAATTTGATCAATTTACCAGGCATTGGACTTCGTATCTCATTGGAGATGAGTTCTGAATCTCCAAGAGTGACATCCTCAATCTTCGCGATAAATGTTTTTCCTTGATGATGAAGATACATTTTGTCCTTTTTTCGAAGGAAGTACCCTTTTGTTCCTGCCTCGTCTTCGAATTCAACAATTGGACCTGGAAGTATATAATCTTTTTCACATATTTCATTTAAATAATAATCTGAAATGATTCCTTTTGGATTACGCACTCTTATTTGAGTTGAATTGATCGGATAGACAGTATAAAAATCTTCTTTGTTGTCAAACTTGAAGCGCATGTGAAACAGCCTCCCATACTGAATTGGACTTGATTGACTCACTCATTAAATCTGCCATAACTCCAATCGCCCGCATTCGTGACGATTCATCAGTATTCACCAACGAATCTTTACCGTTCAAAAAATGAGTAGATACTTTCCCTATAATAAAATCCTCTTCATTCAATATATTAATCAAAAAACCAATATTTGTTACTGGACCAAAAATCACGAGCGACTCTAGAGCATTCAATAATTTCAATCTACACTTCTCTCTAGTATCTGCATGCGCTATTAGCTTACCTATCATTGGATCATAAAAAATTGATACATCGGAACCTGATGTAACTCCAGTATCAAAACGAATTCCCGCTTTCATTGGAACTTTCATCCATTCAATCTTACCAATCGACGGCAGAAACCCATTCTGTGGATCTTCGGCATAGATTCTAACTTCCATTGAATGTCCGTTTTGCGGAACTGATCCTTGCTCAAGTAATGGCTCTGGAATTGATTCACCTTCAGCAATTCTTATTTGCAATTCAACTAGATCGAGTCCTGTGACCATTTCTGTAACAGGATGCTCTACTTGAAGCCTTGTATTCATTTCAAGGAAATAGAATTCACCCTTATCACCTAATATAAATTCTACTGTCCCGGCACCCATATATCCGATGGATGATCCAGCCAAAATCGCAGTTTCTGCCATTGCATCCTTTAAATCTTTTGGATAATTAGGAGCAGGTGTTTCTTCTACAACCTTTTGATGTCGCCTTTGGATCGAACAATCTCTTTCATGAAAATGTACAACATGTCCGAACCTATCTCCAAATATCTGGAATTCAACATGCCTTGGATTAGAAATATATTTCTCGATAAATACTATGCCATTGCCGAAAGCTTTCTCAGCTTCTCTGACGGCAGATTCAAATGCAGGTTGAAAATCTTCTTCTTTCTCAACCATGCGCATACCCTTACCACCGCCACCTGCTGTAGCCTTAATCATTATTGGGAAGCCAATTTTCTTCGCTTCCACTAAATAGACTTGAACATCAATCGAATCCGAAGAAAAGCCTGGTACAACAGGAACTCCCGCCTTAGCCATAACCTCTCGAGATCTTATTTTATCACCCATCAAATCTATCGATTCTGGGCTAGGCCCCAAAAATATTATCCCATTCTCGCTCAATTTCTTCGCAAAACTAGCGTTCTCCGACAAAAATCCATATCCTGGATGAACTGCCGTAGCTCCAGATTTTTTGCAGATTTCTATTATCTTTTCTTGATTCAAATAGGATAAATGAGGTTCGGATTCACCCAAAAGAAAAGATTCGTCAGCTGATTCAACAAATGGAGATGATTGATCAGCATTCGAATAAACAGCTACAGTTGCAATTCCGAGCCTGTTGCAAGTTCTCTGAATTCTTAAGCTTATCTCGCCTCGATTCGCAATTAATAGTTTAGTTATTTTAGGCATAAGGTTAGTATGATCTATGAGAAAGATTGGAAATTTTTTGTCAAAAGGTTTTCTAAGAATTCCTTTTTCGATCTTATTGTATTTATTTTCATTTCTTGGTTTTGCTCATAGCTTATATAGAGTCGAAAGATGGCAGTTGGTTTTGGGCAATGCAGACCTTTTGTATTCTTATGATTTTTTACTCTTTCTCTATGAGGGTGGGCAACTCTCTAATTGGACTTTCCCACCTGCTATTTATTTGATTCCAGATCTATTCATCTCTTTTATTGCATTTTTTCTTCTCAAATTATTGGAAGTATGCTTTTCTTGGACATTTCGAACGGATATTCATTTCATTTTTACAATCTTCATTCACCAAATATTGCTAGTCTGGATGCTCATCAAGATTTTCGAACAAAATATTCAAAAAAAGAAAATCAATAGATTTAATGAAGTTTTACTTTCAAAAATGTTTCTCGTCTTTGCAATTTTAAATATTATAAATCTAATCACAGATCGATTTCTGGATCTAACTTTATTAACAAATCACTCTGGTTCTCTTCTACTATTCTGTGTGATCTACTATTGCTTTCTCAGAAATTATTGGTCAATTGGACTGATCTGTAATTTTCTGGCAGCGATTTCTGACAGCTTCGTTCCATCCGTTCTCATTGTTTTTTATTTTTTTGCAGTATTTCAATATCCACTCAAAAGAAAATTGATCATCGCGTTTACATCCATGAGTGTATTGGGAATATTATTCATCCATTGCCTTCAATGGATTGGTTGGATACATCTTGGACAACAGTATTATCTTAAATTTCTTTCAGATATCGATTATGCAAAATTTTGGGATTCAATTTCCATTGATTCTCTAACTTCAAGTGATTCGCGATGGCTGAGAACTATAATGTTGTGGAAATATCAATTCTTTCAAAATATCGGTTGGAATATTTTTATATTTTTTTGTTATCTTTATTCATACTCGCTTCAGAAAAAACGAACCAATTCTTCGATTGGAATTCGATTAACAAAATTTGGTTTAGAAAAATATCGGATTCAGAACTCATCAATTTTGCTTGATTTCAAAATGATCGGTATCATTAACCTGTGCGTGGCTCTGATCTATTCTTGTTTTAGCTTATTTCTACCACTTCGATATCTTCCGATTTTTACTTTTCTTCCATTTATCCTTTTATTAAATGTCTTTCGATGGAAAATTCTATCCATTTTATGGTTCGGTTTATTGTTTTATTCTGTATTTATCAATTATTTATTATCTAGCAAGGAATATGTGGACTTCAAAAAACCAATAAAATCACAAACCATTCTCGAAGAAACAATTGATTTCTATCCTGACTATAAAATTACTGCAAACTATTGGCAAGCAAGGCCGCTTAGGTTTTATTCAGCAAAAATAAATCAGCTGGGAATAACCGCCATCCGTAAAGATGGTACTGTGCTCAATTGGATTGATAGAATCAGAGAAGATAAAAGATATGTATTGGATCTTAAAGTCATAGATTCCATTTCTGCAATAGAAAATGAATCTTTCTTACGAGCACAATGGATTGTCTTGATTCAAGAATAGCAGATCCTCGACTTATTGTTAGTCGAGGATTGCAAAATATAGATTATTTCTAATGATAATCTACGATTGATTTTATTGATTTTGGTTTTGGTTCCAGTACATACTAGCTTCAAATCTTTGCTTGAGTGCTCGAACGTCATCAAAAAACAAATCTTCTTTTTCTTCAGCTTTTTCGAGACTTGCTAGTATACTCTTTTTTAACTTTTCAGCCTCTTCGGGAGCTATGTCTTTCAACTTAATATAATCTGTGGATGCCTGTCTTAACAATTTTGTTGTCTCACCTAACAGAGGATCGTTATTCACATATTCAGGAGATGCAGTGATCCATACATTGTATAAATCTTCCAATTTCAATGAATCAGGTTGTAAAATGGTTTCTTTACAATCAACTTTGGAGAACTCACCGATTGTTTCTTTCATTAAGCAATAAGACCCTCGGGACACTTTGCCTTTGGTTCCTGCAGTAAAAGTTGGTTTTAGAAATGCATCCAAACCTGGCGCTGATACAAAGAAAATTCCTTCTGCGAATCCTGACGCTGCTGCATAACCTTCTTTTTGATCAACGGTTTTCACTTTTAAGTAATCTACTGATTTTTTCGTTTTTCCTTCTTCTACTTCAATAGTCTCAGCACCTAGAGCTGTAACCTCTTCGAATCCATAGACCAAGGCAACTTGATCTTCTTTTTTCGTTGTTCCTGGAGTTTTATAAATCCATTGCGTATACGAAGCATAACGAACACCTTGTATCTGTTCTGGTAAAGACTCAGAAGGTTTGCATATAACAAGTAAAGCTAACATTAAGCTCGTAATAACTATTTTATTCATATATTCCAAATTTCTCATTTTAGTTCATCAACTCCATTAATTCATTTTTATTAGTACTTAGATCTGTTTAATTCCAGAAATCTTTGTTTTACAATTTTTATTATCCTAACTTAAAAATATCAATCAATTTTTTTCCAAGAATCTGGAATCGATTCGATATGCAGAGTCTGCGTAGGAAAAGCAAATTCGACTCCAATTTCACTTGCCAATATTTTTATCTTCATCAATATATCTTCTCTATTTTGAAGCTCTTCTTTCCAAATTGAGACTTCGAAGAAAAAATAAACCATGATGACTAAACTGTCAGCACCGAAGTCATTGAAATACACATGAACATTCTCTTTCCATGTGGTTGGATTATTCCCAATTATCGTTTTAATACCATCAACAAATTCTTGGATTTTTGCTGGAGGAGTATCATAAGTTAATCCCAATTTGGTGAAAAGCCTACGATACTGCCTTCTTCCCATATTGTCAATTTTTGCATTCATCATTTCTGCATTTGGGATAGATACAACGGAATTGTAAAATGTTCGAATACGAGTAGATCTGAATCCTACTTCCTCGACTACGCCTTCGGATCCATTCACAACAATCCAATCGCCGACTTGAAAAGGTTTATCAAATAAAATCATTAGTGAACCAAAAAAATTAGCAACTCCGTCTTTTGCCGCCAAAGCAAAAGCCAAACCTCCAATTCCCAATCCAGCTAACACTCCCATGACGTTTACACCAAGGTTCTGGATTGCAACTAAAGTTCCAAAAATCACAACAAGTACTTTGAGTGATTTAGAGATTAGGGGTACCAATTGATCATCCAATGTTGATGCAGTTTTTGCTGCCAGAGATTTTAGATAGTCCGAAATGACTTCCATAAGTCCGTAAATTATCCAGACTACACCTATGCTCAATGTTAATTTGAGCATTGAATGAAAGAATCCCAATACATCTCCATGAAACCTTAGGATACGCAATGAAAGATACCAAACTAAAGTCGCAAGGAGTAATGTGAAAGGGCTTTTTATTTCTTCTACAATGCGATGATCCCAATAGGTTTTTCGATTCTTGAGAATTACAAATAATTTTTCTAATAGAAATTTTGCAATGGTTCGCAGCGTAAGACCAAGTAGGATAGAAATAGATAGACCTATCCATTGCCAGATAAAAATGTTTAGATATTTCTTTCTCATCCAAGGCCAGATATAATTTTCTATCCATGGCTCTTGATACAATGCTCCCCCTGTCTTGGGATTTATGTATGGAAGGTGTTTTACTTTATCATAGAATTCCATTGTCATATCAATGGTTTCCTTAGAAAAAAGATACTCCCCTTCTCTTTCGCCTTCGTTGATCCGAACGAGCGTGATTTCAGTATTCTCTATTCGCCACCTTTGAATTCGTTTGCCATCGATTTCAGATGTATCAGGATATTTTTCATAATCCAAAACAAATAGTCTGTCAAATACTTCCTTTAGAAGAATTGCAGTCTCCTGCCCTTTTTCTTTTCGTAGAATAAGAGGAACGTCGCTTAAATTTAAAGTTCTAACTGCATCATCAATTCTCAATTGCTTTTGGGAATCTTTCGTAAGAACACCGATTCGATAATCGTCCATTGCTTCCATGAATGATTGGATTGACTCTCTAGGAGAATCCGTCTTTACATGGTCAAGAATATTTTCCGAAAAAATCGGAGTAGCGAGCAATATAAATAAAACATATCTCCACATTTCGCTTCCATGAGACCTCATAGAAAATATATGTCAAACAAAGAATTGACTGATTGTGTGAATCTCAAGAAAAAGTAAAGAAGCAGATATATGAATCATCGATTAAAGTATTTTTTAGTTTTTTCATGTTTTTTTCTAATAGTATTTTCATTATTTCGATTTATTTTTTATTTCAACTACTCGTATCGTATTGAATCTCTTAACTATTGGGAACTTGTTCAAGCCTTCATCATTGGAATCCGATTTGATCTCTCAGTCCTTGCTATGACCCAAGGAATATTCTGGCTTCTATCAACTCTACAACCTCTCAATAGATTTCAATTCTATCAATTTATCTGGTCGTATTTACCGATCCCATTGTTTGCTTGGATCATTGGACATCTAATAGGAGATATTATATATTTTGAAAATGCTAATAAACATATTGGTTATGAAGCATTTGTATTTATTGGTCCAGATCTACTATTTATAATATTCTCATTATTGATTAATGATCCCATAATTTTTTCTGTGGCTGCCTTTTTCACACTGTCCTATCTCACCATTTCATTGAAATTGTATAGAAAGAAATGGCGAAGCGAATACCATTTTGAGTCTTGGTATAAAACTATATTACAAATAGCAGTTGTCATAGCAATAGCGGTCATACTCATTCGCGGCGGTGTCCAAGACAGTCCGCTTCGTTCAAGCGACTCAATAGTTGGAGATGATAACCTAATCAACAATATTGCCCTCAATGGTGTATTCACATCCATTATGGATATAAAGAGTCAAAAAATTCCAGCAAGCCTCAAAATGAATACCGACCAAGCTGCGCTCATAGTACGCAAAGAAATTGAATACAACGGCGCCGATTGGGTAAATCTTCCATCATATCCGATTCTTCGAAAAACTAAAGAAACCAATCCAAATGCACCACCGAATGTGGTAATCATTATGTTAGAAAGTTGGACTGGCAAATTTATTAATCCAATCTCAGACGGAATCGTGAATGGGAAAGAACTCACTCCATATTTTAATAAATTAGTTCGGGAAGGACATTTTTTCAAAAGATTCTTTGCTACAGGTGGACGAACTACGAATGGTATGCTATCCGTTCTTACGGGAATTCCTGATCGTCCTGGATTAACAGCTGTTAGAACGCATCAGATACTATCGAATTTTTCTTCCATAGGGAATATTACCAAAACCTTAGGTTATAAAACTATGTTTGTTACAGGAGATGATCTATCATTTGATAATGTAAAAAGCATAATGCCGAGATGGGGATTCGAAACCGTGTTGGGCAAAGAATTTATGGCAAGCACTGGCCGTTACAAAATTGGAGCATGGGGCTATGACGATCAGGATCTATTGGAAGTTCTAGAGAATGAAATCAAAAGCACTAAATCTGGGCAACCTTTCTTAGCTGTTGCTTTAACAATGTCAACGCACTACCCCTATAAAGTTCCCGATAAGAAATTTGAGATATTCAGCAATGATTATCAAGACTTTGACTATCTAAATACTTATCACTATGGAGATTGGGCGATTCATCATTTTATGGAGCGGATGCGCAAATTACCAACATTCGACAATACAATCTTTGTATTCGTAGGAGACCATACGCATCATCGATATTTAAATTATTATGAAGATAGGAATGTCCCTTGCTTAATCTATGCACCACAGCTCGTCAAACCAAAAATAGATGATCGGATTGCGGGACAGCTTGATTTGATTCCAACAATTCTTGGACTAGTTGGGAAGTCTGTGTATTTCTCAGCTATGGGTAGGGACCTTCTGAATCCGACTTCTAAGGTTGATTCCGCATATTTCGCTTATGGAAATACTTTTGGATGGATTGAGAACAATTTGTTTTATTATCAATTCTCAGATGGTCCTCAGAATCTCCAATTCACAGTGCTTCCTCCACATATCGATTCACCGATTTGCAAAATCAATCCAGTTGAATGCGAAATCCATAAAACTAAAGCGCGAGCCTTCTTCAATCTTGGAATGGATCTTCTAAATAATGATAAGATATTTCCAAAACTGGATGTAAAATAATTTATTCCTCAACATCCAATTGCAATCATTCAAGTTTTTTATTTTAAAATAGATTCTACCTCAATCGGAGCCATTGGCTTTCATCTTAGCAAGTTTCTTCAATTCACGACTGCGGCGAATCATGATTTCTCGAATACTAAAATGGAAGATCGGAGCTGATTCAACAATTTTTCTTATATCATCTTTACCAATCTTAAGGACAGTGCTAGTCTGTGTTGAGGTAACTGTTGCATTTCGAACAGCATCGTCGATTGAAGCATACTCTCCAAACATATCACCTGTTCTCAATTCTTTTACTTTTATATCATTATGCCGAACACTGAATTCACCAGAGATAACTATATAAAAATCTTGATCTTTGCTTCCCTGGGCGACTACTGTTTCTCCGGCAGGTATAAACAATCTTTTCGAATGTCTCGCTATTCTATCATTTACATTGTCATGGAATTCACTAAACGGAAGAAATTTTTCTATTTCTGATCTTGCTTTCCAAAGATGGCGCATTTCTTCCGTTCGATTCTCTGAAATAATAAATTCATGAAATAATTTCTCATCAATTGCACATAAAACAACTGGAGTTGAAGCAACAATCGAAGCTGACCTGACTTTATTCTCGTCTAACACAGCCATTTCGCCAACAAAGTCTCCTGCCTCTTTTCGCGCGCGTTCAGTTAACTTTTCGCCATCGTGATACATGACACTACAGCTTCCAGCAAGTAGGATATAAATTTGACCGTTGGATATTTCATTTTGTTTAAAAACAACATCTCCTGAGTTCGCTGTAACTATATGAAAATTATTCATTAGAGCCGATCCCCAATGATGAGACATCTTAGGAAAAGAATCATTGAGAATCTGCATGGTTTTTATCAGATATGAATCTTGATTTGCAGGAATTATGGTATATCGTTTACCCGCAACTGCATGGGAGAAAGTCGCATCAAACTCTGGTGGCAATTTTTCCAAATGCATAAATACAATTCGATCAGCTTTTGATCCAAGTGCATCTCTTGGATCACCATGGAGTATTCCTTTTCCTCCATCAGCAAAAAGTAAATCGAATTGATCCGTATACTTTGAACGCAAGATATCAAATTTTTCTTTCCGAACAATTCCTTTGTTCACCATATCATTGATATCTGGAAAAGATTTATTATCTCCGATAAAAACTATGCTATGAGATTTACCTCGCTCAGACATTCTAAAAGTCGCACCGATGGTTGGAATCGAATGCACTGTATAATGAGTCTCAATCGAGAGACCATAAAATTCCGTAATCCCATAAGGCTTTACTTCAACAAAGTCAAACATTTCGGATATGTCTTCTATTGGCATCAATGTCTGCAATGAAAGCTTCATCATCGCCATCCAAAATATTTCTTTGGTTGAGAGGAGCTTGATCTTATTCGAGAGTCTCAGAAGAGGAAAAATATTGCAATGATCATCATGGATATGTGTTAAATAGAGGGAACGAATTTCCGTATTTGACAAACCTCGTGCATTAAGAGCCTGCTTAAGATAAGGCGGACAATCGACTAGCATATGCTCAGCATTGTAGTGCAAAAGTATAGATGAACAAGGTTTATCTGCAATAAATCCTGAAGCTCCACCGAGAACTGTGGTACCGAAATGAATGGGAGTCATACTAACGAATTCATTGCGAAGATCGTAAGGAGGTTCCTGTGGTTCATTAAAACTAATGTCTATCTTCTCGTTATCAATAGAGAATCGATCAGTCCCAATATGTTCAATCACGATGCCATTGGAGAGTCTCGCTTTTCCTTTTTCAAAAGGTACAAAATCAATGAAATCATCGATAGTAAGTTCTTTTCCATTTTTATCTTTGATTGCCATTGCTCTGGATTCTCTGTGCAATTCTTCAAACCAGGGATTATCACCTAGATCTCGATATTCTTTCGGGGTTGGACCAAGCAAAGTCAGACGAAGTAGCTTACGATTGGCTTTGAGATGAAGCGGTGTTCCGATGATAGTTAATTTCTTGCCTTTAAAAAAATTACCATCAACAAACAAAAATGAATAAAGCGGGAATTCCGTACAATTTTGCAAAACATCGAATCGATATGGCGTATCCGGAAGAACAATGATATCAGGACTCGGAATTCCTTTGTTGATAAGATGTTTAATTACTTCAGGCGGACAACCAAATAGAATTGTACTTTCTTCCCTGATAACGACTGATACGCCGGGAGTGACAGAAATATTTTGCATGAGACTGATTCAAATCAATCTCTTTATACCATCAAGTTTTAAAATAACTGTATATGAATATTTTGTGATTATACAAAGAGAGCTCTAGTGCGAAATCTCATATCAGCTGGTAAAACAGGCCAAAGGTATCAACAATTCGAATTTAGTTTCATCTCTATCTGTGTCAAAAAGAATATAAGAAGGTGGCAAATTTGCATTCTTAAGCATGGAAAAGATCAACAGCAAACCAAGACCAGCCCCTTCTGCTTCATTATTTCCGCTTAAATGATCTTCAATACCAGAAATTTCTCTGCCTTGCAGAAATATTTTTTGTACAATACGAAATTCTTCTTCTGTCATCGTAACTGCGTTACTTACAGTTAATTTGAAAAATTCATTCTCTCGCTTCAATATCATATGAACTGGTTTGATGTTTTTGTCTAAAATATTCCCTTTGATCTTTCCATCATTAATTGCTCGTCGAAAGGCCTCAAGTCCCGCTTTATAGTCATTGATAATGCTATAACCATGATCGATAAAAAATCTTCTTTTCTGGGAAGCTTTGAATGCATTGAGTACAAATTCAATGATCGCTGTTTTCAATAACGAGAAAATAGGAACATCGCTCAAATTGATAGATAATTTCTCAATTATAGAATTCATGCTTCCAATATCTTGGATAGAAAAATGTATTATTTCACCCGATTGAATCCGCTCTTTTAAGTCTTTTTCAAGCTGCATACAGACCTCTAAAACCTTATTGTTAAAAACAGTTCATAAGTATTAAAATCATTCAAGGTTCGTAAAAATCCTGAACTTGAAGGATTCAAATGAAAACCAAAACCAAATTGTAAATTTGCATCATATTTATAATTATAAACATAGTGAAAATTAAAAACGTAGATTGTGGCAAGTCCTAAAAATAATAAATTACTTTTTCGTTTATGTTCTTCAAATTTCGAGTAGTCCGAATAATCTAACAGAATAAAATTATCACCTACACGAACAGGTATTATGTTAGATTGCTGTTTTTTTAGCTCAATGCGTGAGCTAGAATACTCTAAAACAATACCTGCAATGGTTAGGGACAGTATTCCTAAATACGTATATCGATCCCATGAATCTCGATTTTTGAATTGGTTCAAGCCAGGCAGCAGATAATCATAAATATCTGTACTGGAATCATGACTATCAACTGCATGATTACTCATTGATATACCCGTATTACTCTTGTTTGTGTATATCAAACTTTTCATTTCACTGATGCCAATTTCTCTTTCGAGGTTTTCTGTTATTTCAATTAGGATCTTATCTTCATAAATTTGAATCAATTCTCCTTGAATCTTCTGACCTGATCTCATTAAAACTTCCAACTTAATACCTTCAGAAATGCAATTTTTCATTGGATGCTTTTTATCTACTTCAATTTCTATAAAATGCAAAGCTTCTAAGCTTAGGCTAATCGACTTATATGGGTCTAATTGAGAAGCAATAACAATTCTATCTTTACTCCATCGAATCAATATGTAACCACATTTTGTTTCTATGGAAGACCAAGATTTATAACATAATGAATATCCCCGGAAAGCAAGTTGGACAGAAGATATTTTTTCAGATTCTATTCTTAAATATTTTCCAAAATTGTTCCCTTCCCCATCCGAATTTACATCGTCAATTGAATAATCATTATTATCGATATTATAATTATCTAATTCACTTTTTACATTAATGATAAGATAATTGTCATTTTTTTCGATAATCTCACCTTCAATAGTAGCACCCGACTTAAAAGCAATTCTATCTGAATAAATACTTTTAGGGAAAACAAAAATAAAAACTGATAAACTAATAACTAGAAATGAATCAACACAATCCTGTAAATTCTTGAAACTATAGTTTTTCATTTTATTCTAATTGATTGGATTGATTCCTGATCTAATTTCTGCTCAGTTCCGTTTTGGTTAAACTTTGCAATTCCACTGAAGAATTTAATCGATTTAGCAGCAAATTTTTGATTGGAAATGGTTGTGATTTCAATAATTCTATTTTTATCAAAATTCACTTTTTGCAATTCTATAGACTCAAGTAGATCTATAGGAAATACAATCGGATACTTCGTTGTTAGTATTTTAAAATTATCCAATTCTCGAACCAAAGAATAGCCATTGTAGCTTCTTTGATCTATCAGCAGAATCTGAAATAAAACTTGCTCGGCTCCATTCCTATTAGTGTTTAGGAGTAGCGGTTTAGTAGAACTTTTGATAAATTTCTTTTTATTTACATTCGGTAACAAGAAGCTCTCGTTTTCTTGAGAAATCGAACTTTGCAGATTTTCAATCGATTGAATGATATTTTCGGCATTTTCTTTTGTGATGGAATTGTTGATTCGTAAGTAATTAAGATTATTCAAAAGTAAAGACTCTTTCTTCAATGCCACACAACTCTTAATATTGTTTACCATTCTCTCATCAGATAATTTAATAGCGACTGATTCGGCTATTCTAGTTAATGTTCTTCCGCCAGAATAGAAATTGCCCATAATAAGCAATCTCCTGTTGGACTTCTTCGCTATTGGCAAATTATCAGTTCTTTCTATAAGTTTTAAGTAAGCCTTGATCGCCTCATGGTCTTCGCCAGTTTTTTCGAATGAACGAGCTTGCATGAAGGCTTCCTCATCATTCAAATCGTTTCTATTTTTTAATTCTTCTAATACTTGAGAGTAGAGTCCAGATTCATAAAGAGATTTTACTTTTTCCTCGTGATTAAGCAACTTCGAGTTGATTCGATAAGATTCCAGATGCTTCTCTTTAAGGATACTATTTAGAATCAAGGCATTATCGGAAAAATGAGTTCCTGGATTATTTTCCAAAATATATTCTAATTTCTCCATAGCCTTCGTGAGTCGACCCATCATCGCATAACAGTATGCATTATGAAGCAAGATAAATGATTGATCATCTTTCCTTAATTTAATAGATTCTTTCTCAAGTATATCATAGTGCTTTGCTGCCGATTTAAATTTTTGATCTTTCTCTAATTGAAATGCATATTGCAAATGCATAATCAGCCATCTATCCACCTCAATATCTAAAAATTTTTTGAAAGAAAGAAATCGAATTATATTTACCAAACCCATACCAATCCATTCTGTTCTATTCAAAAATGTAGAACTATCGGTAAACTCTTCGTTTAGAATCAATGAGTCTAGGATAGTATTTCGAATCTCATTGTCGAAATTATCTGAATCAAACAGTAGTTCCTTGTATCTTTTTCTGAGTGCCTGAGAAGAAAATTCATAGTTCATCATTTGAGAATGGGTAAGTTCTGTTCTCATCTCGAACAACTTTATGCTAATAATTGACTTCGAAATCATGAGAAATAATAAAACTACAATTATAGATCCAATGATAATTTGCCTATTGGACATTGGCTGGAATCTCCAAAATGATAAATGTTACATCATCGGTCTGAACATTTATAAATTCGTTATAATCTTTCTGTATAAGATTAGAAATCTCTTCATTTGAACTTGCAATATTATTCATAAAAATTTCCTGAAGCCTTTCCGAACCATACATCTTTCCGTTTTTATCCGTCGATTCAATCAAACCATCAGTATACAAAAGAAGTTTGTCTCCAGAATTCACTGACATAATCGTAGTTTCTGTGAAGGATGATTTTGACATCCCCAATAGATTTCGATTAGGTGTAAGATCGTAAAGTTTAGATTCATTCTTACTGTACAAAATTGGCGGGTTGTGAGCCGCATTTACGAAAGTTATCCTACGATAATCTTCAATAAGAATACATACTCCCGAAGCCATAAAGTATGAATCAAATACATCCAGTAGTATTTTGGACAAATGATCCATAATGTCCTTAGGTTCGTGTGTTTTGTCAATGATCGCATTCAGAGACATTTGTATTGCGATTGTGACAAGTCCAGCTGAGATACCATGACCAGTTGCATCAGCGATAAAAATGATCTGGGTCTTATCATTGATTCGAAAAAAATTATAAATATCTCCATTCACTTCACGCATTGCTCTATAGTGAATAGCAGGGGAGTACTCTTGAATTAATGAATGTACTGGAAGAGTCATAGCCTGAACCTGCTTGCCTATCGACAATTCTTTGTAGATATCTCGATTGATTTGAAGAATTTTCTTAACTGAATCTTCAATATTTTCTGCCATTCTATTAAAGTTCATTCCCAATCGATCCAATTCATCTACATTGGATTCATCCCAACTAACTCTAGTTTCAAGTCTTCCGCTCGCCATCATTTGACTTGCATAACTAAGTATATCCATCCTTTTAAAAAATTTACGATATACATAATAACCGAAAGCAGTATGAAAAATCAATCCCCAACCGATTGCCATAAATATTTGAATGTACAAAAGAATTAGGCGGTCTTGAATCATTTTAACACTCAATTGTGCATACAAATACGATTCGTGAATCTCTGCTTTCTCAATTGGAAATAAAAATTGTACAACAAAATTATCCTTGTCCAATTCAAAATGATACCTTGAGCGCATATAGATCACCTTGGAATTCAAGTCTGAAATTCTGTCTTTGAGATTTGAAGGTAGAATTAAATGGCTGGATAAATCATCTGGATGAACATAAATTGAATTTCCATTTGAATCGAGAATGGCAAACTGATCAACACCATTCGAACGCAGAATTGCATTGATATTTCGGTAAAGCTCTTTTTTATCTTTTACTTCCCCAACATTTTCTAATTCTATAGATAAGGAATTCAGTAACTTATCTGATTGAAAAGAGAAATTATTGACAATGAGATCCATCTGGTTCTCAAAAATCATAACAGAAAAATAGATTGTGTTGACCGTCGCAAGAAGAAGGTAGAGTAAACCTATCTTAATCTGTAGGCTATTTGAATTTTTTATTTTTTTAAAAAAAGATATAAATCGAAACTGCAAATTTATGATTCCTGGAATTAGTTCACAATCCTTAACAATGAATGTAAAAATTACCTTTACTAATAAGATTATATTGCCAATTAAATTTATAGGTATTGCGCTAAGCCATTCAAAAACTTTTATCAATTGATTTTAGAAAAAAATTGTTGAATAGTAAATTTTTACTTAAATATATTTAGCAGATATATCACTGTTAATGCTCCATTGGTATGCCTGAATACTCCCATAAGATGTATTTTTTGATTCTCAGCACACTATCATTCGTTTATTGAAAAAAAATCTAAAGTGAATTAATTTTGTAATAAAAAGTAATGAAATATTTTTGCTTTTTTCATTAGTATGATATTATAAATTAATTTTAGGAAATAATATGTATTTTTTTGAAGCAGGAACAGACTTAAATCAGGAATATTATAAAGATAGCATATCCACAATTAAATCCTTTTTATACGAACTGACCTATAAAGATGATTTCAACGCGAAAGATTTTTTCTTTCATGAGATGAGTCGCCTCGAATCCAAACTTTCCCAACCGGAACCATTTGAGAGATTTACTTGGCATCTTCAAATAATGGAAGGGCTCGAAGTGTATTTTTTTGACTCGAATCGTACCCAAAATTTCACAATAGAGAAAGATCTATTGAATTATTCTCATACTTTTCACTATACGATCAACGGAACTATTTTGATGAAGTCTAGCAAGGATAAAGCAGATCTCTTGATCAATCCAAGTAACATTTATTACGTTTCGTATCCTGTACAAACTACTTTAGATTTCCAAGAAAATCAAAATGCAATTTCTATGATTGTGAATTTTGATCCAAATGTTTTATTGAATTTCCTTGATAAAAGTATATTTTCTAAAGAACAAATAGATAGCTTTCTTGCAAAATTTGCAGAGATCGATGACGGAATTCTTGTAGATACTAAGCATATCAATCAGACAATTATTTCTATTCTTAGCCAAATTCAGAGAATGCCATTTGACAAGAAGCATCGTAGAGAATTTATTCAATTAAAATTTCTCGAAGTTATATGGGTGAGTTTTTGGCAATGGAGTAATGAACCAAATAAAGATAAAAAACTTTTACGCTTGTCGAAGCGCGATTATGAAAAGCTACACAAAGCAAAAGAAATTCTTCTAACAAAGATGGACAATCCACCACCATTGAGTGAATTAGCAAAGCTGACTGGACTTAATGAATACAAGCTAAAAGTCGGTTTCAAAAAAGTCTTTGGAGTTCCACCTTATTCATTTCTTCAAGACCATAAACTTGAAGTTGCAAAAATGTTACTGGAATCAGGCAATAAATCGGTTACAGAAGTTGCTATAACAATCGGATATTCTAATTTTAGTAAATTTAGTTCAGCGTTTAAAAAGAAATTCGGTAACAATCCAAGTAAAATACTTTCTAGAAAATAACCGACTCAAATAGCCAATATGAAACAGTTGCTATCCAGGCAACTGTTCATAGTTCTCAAGAATATTGAACTGCACATTCAGACCAGATAACTTTAGAGCAGCGAGAATACTCGCATTGATTTGAATCAAATACAGAATTAAGTCCTTGGCCTCCAAAGTTTTTTGAAGCTTATGCAGAGCAACGATTCCAGACGAATCAAGATATGGAGTTTCTTTTAAATCTATAACCAAATTCTTTTTTTCATTTCGTTCAACAGATTGTTCTAAATCATTTTTGGTTTGTTCGGCATTGTACAATGTAATAGCCTCGGAAATTTTTGCAATTACGTAATTATCTTTCGTTGAGAACTCGATTTTCATTCTTTTGTTTTCTACCTTTTTATTTTATCATTCTTTTTAATTTGTAAATATTTTTCTCAGGCATCGGTCTGCTAATCAGAAATCCTTGCATGAGATCAAAACCTATATCTTTCAAGATCTTGAAATTTTGTTGAATCTCAATACCTTCCACTACAACTTTAAAATTCATTCTACTGCCAAGTAATTGAATAATTTTTAAAATTTCGATTACCTTCTTTTCTTTCATTCCAACAATGAACGACCTATCCACTTTCAATGCATGAATTGGAAAACGATTGAGTAAACTAAGCGAACTATAACCAGTTCCAAAGTCATCCAGAAATATCTTGATTCCGAGTTGAGACAATTCATGGATTTTGTTCAAGCTCGAGGTGATGTCAGTAAAAGGCGTACTTTCTGTAATCTCAATATGCAGTTTAGACGGACTCACAGAATATTTGGTTAGAGCCACTTGAATCAAATCTCGAATATCTTGATTGTAAAATTGAATCGGAGAAATATTGACACTTACTTCGCAATCTATTGAATTCTTATTAAAATTGTGCAATACCTGCACAGCACGATCTATAACAAACTCTCCTAATTTTAAAATCTGACCTGATGATTCCGCAATATAAATAAATTCTAGAGGCGGTAAATATCCTAGTCTAGGATGGTTCCATCGAATTAAGCTTTCAAAACTGATAATTTTCTTTTGTTGAGCTGAATAAATAGGTTGGAAATGCAATTCCAATTCTTGATTCTTTAAAGCAAAGTGCAAATCATTCTCTAAAGAATGATTGTTAAGCTTTCTCTTATACATTTCATTTCGAAATATATTGTATCCATTTCCTCCCCTTTTTCTTACTTCCATCAGAGCTATCTCTGCATCTCGAACCACCTCTTCGACTATGGTATATTTTCGATTGAGAAAGCTAACTCCCGCACTCAAAGTAAGATAAACCGAGGACGATCCAGAAAATTCTAAAGTAAACCTTAATTTGTCAATTAGATTCTCCAAGCGATCATTTAAACTCTTCTCAGTTAAGAGCCCGCGGATCACAAGTCCAAATTCATCTCCCTCTAATCTGGAACAAAATAAATTGGGATCTATTGCCATCTCTGAGAGTAACTTGTCTGCAAATTCAATAAGTATTCGATTCCCTTCCTCGATCCCTTTTAATTCATTGATCAAAGAAAATCTATCTATATCAATCAGAATGACAGCGATCTCTGAATTGATATCCCTGCCGTGACTGAATCGATTTAGTTCTTCTTTAATAAAAGAATAGAATTGATGTCGATTGGGAATTTTGGTCAAAATATCTTGACTCAGATAACCTCTTTCTTTTTCGGAAATACTTTGATAATCTCGAGATCTTGAAAGCTCTGCTGGCTCCAGAAAATTTTCAACTTCAAAATTTCTATCGCTAATCTCATTCAATACCAATAATATACTTCCATCTTGTCTAAAATATATGGAAAGTAAAATAGGCTGTGTTCCAGAATTTGATTTTTTCTTATGAATAAGATGAGTCTTGAAGCCTTGCATCTTATCAAAGCCTGAGGTTTCCATAGAAGAAGGAAATTCTAGGCCGCATTGAGTCAAAACTGCACTCCAACTTTTACCGACAATGGACTCATGAATATTGATCTGCATAATATCATAAAAACTTCTGTTAACGTTAATAATAATTCCGTAAGAATCCAATAAACATAGTCCATTGTATGAAATATAAAAAGCATGAATCTGTTCGGATGAAAAAATATTCTTCTTCGAATTCTCAAGAAGGAATTCTGCAATAGTATCATTTGTATTAGAAAAAAGCATAAATGAATAATCCTCGAGGTTAGAACGATATGAGGATGGAATGAGATCCCAAGCTACTAGAACCAAGTCTATCATCTTATTTAGAAAAGAATCTACTCCTACCAGGAATTAATATGCGAATGAAGCAGATTTTTTAATTTTAGATAGGGACCTTGCAGATAAAAAGTCCGAATTCTGGAAAACAATGTCTCTGAATCGGAAGACAGATTCTAAATTTTAGTTTATTCTATGAGATAAAAGGAGACAAATTATGCTTGAAAATTTCAAAAAATTAAGCCTGCTCGGACTGATCGGATTCACGATTTTAACTACTGCTAATTGCAGCAAAAAAGGAACTATGTTTACATTCAAAACAGATGCTAACGGATTTGATACAAAAAATTATTACTATGATAATGGATCTGCGGCGGTTGCTTTCGATACTCAGTTTACTCCTAGTTATGCGAAGCAAAGCATTGAAGCCTTCCAATCCCAATCCAAAACTCCTATTCTTTATGTAGTTATCACACATCCGAATCCTGACAAATTCAATGGGATATCTGAATATAGAAAACTTGGTGCCAAAATCATTGCGAGTGAAAAAACAGCACAATCTATGAAAGAGGTACATGAATACAAAAAGTATTTCTGGGTAAAAATTGCAAAAGCTTTCACAGAAGAAAATTATCCAAAACTAGAACCGATCGATATAACTTTCAATGATAAATATGAAATAGATCTAGGTAGTGGAGACAAAGTAAATCTGATAGAGTTAGGATCGGCTGGTGTAAGTTCAAACCAAACAGTTGCTTATATTCCAACTACAGATAGCTATGTCGTTGGTGACCTTATTCACCCTAATGCTCATGCTTGGCTGGAAGGTGGAATTGTAGGTGGGAATGCGAAACCCGATATAAATTCTTGGATTCAATCATTGACTAAGTTGCAAGAAATTGCAGATTCTAAATCAAAAGTTTTAGCTGGTCGTGGAAAAGAATCGACAATAGGCTCCGCGATTCCAGAACAAATAGCTTATCTGAAAGCTGCGGATTCTATAACAAAAGATTATATCGAAACACTGGGTTCTAAAAAATCTGAGCTAAAGTCCGATAAGGCTCAAAGCCACTATGACAAGTTACAAGAATTGATATCTGAAAAGTTTCCAACCTATGAGTTAAAATACATGATTGGGTACGGAATATACGGTCTTGTAAATTCAAAGATTTAGAAATGGGATTCTGAAGAAATTCAGAGTATCAATCTAATTACAAGGTTAGCTCGCAATTCTAACCTTGTATCAATCGAAATTTCTTAGGTGGGACTCCGACCAATTCCTCAAAATTTGAATAGAACGACGAAATTGATTCATATCCGCAATCTTCAGAGATTTCAACAATCGATCGATCTGTTGTAGCAAGTAAGATACATGCCGTTTGAATTCTTTTTATTTTAAGATATTGACTTGGACTTATTTTCAGTGCTTGTGTAAAAAGTCGATGAATCTGCCGCGAAGAATAAGGCAATGTTCCTGTCAGACTTGATAAAACAGTTTTTTCTTGATATTTTTTTTCTATGTGATCAATGAAGGGTTTTACTTTAGAATCTTTAGTTAACGGAAGTTCAAGTCCTGGCATTGAATTTTTTTCAACTTCGACCTCGATCAACTCTGTTGCCAAGTCTATCATTTTAGTTTTAATATCCTTATCCTTTTTTATACGACTTGACTCAAGAATTAACTCTCTAAACAGATTAGATGAATTGAATATTTTTATATTAGAAATATTCGCATTCAAATTTTTACTATCTGATATATAAATAGAAGCAAATTCTACATCATCACCTAAAGAGATAACTCTATGTAGAATCGATTTAGGAATAAATGCGGATAGATTGCCATGCAAAGGCTTTTTACTACAATCATCCTCAAGAACAATTAAACCTTTTTTGACTAACAGAATTTGATTGAGATTGTGTTTGTGGAATCCAGAGTCTTGAGACTTGATATAAGTCTTACCAATTAACGCATATTTGGATCTAGTAGGAATCATCTTCTAGAATTTTCTGCTCACCCAATGAAATCAAATCTCTTGTACAAATAGATAATTCAGTTTATTGATGTATAAACAATTGGATTTCAAATGAAAAAATCAATGAGTATATATCCAAGCCCAATAGATCAGAACAAACTGCATAGGCAGTCTCAAAACAAGACTCCACTTCGGAATCTTCATCCGAGCTTTATCAGAAACGAGTTGATAAATATTTGCTGGAAAAACTGCAATCAAGAGAAGTATAATTCCCCAAGCTGCATAGATTCGGGTCATCTCAGGAATCAGTCCAATCGCAAGAACGATTTCTGCGACTCCGCTTATATAGACAATTGCCTTATGATATGGAAGAAAGGCTGGAACAATTCGCAGAAAAAATTTAGTATGCGTAAAATGTGTAACACCAGCTGTGAAATAAAAAATTGACATCACATACATTAAGATTGTTGTTAATTCCATCCTAAACCCCTTTCGTTATAAATTGTCTGAACATAATTAAATCTTTTGCTATGGTAATATCATTCATGAGCTTTAATGCATTCAGGACTATTTGTGATCGAAAGTCCTAATTTCTTACAGATCTTACCAAGTGTGTCCATTTCTTGAACAGAAAGAACGGAAAATTCTGATGTGATCGCAGTTACATGATGAGGTAGAAAACGACTTATGAGTTCATGTCCTTCCTCAGTAAGCGTTATAGATATATATCTTCGATCTTCAAAAGTTCGATTCCGAAGAACTAGTTTTCTTTTTTCTAAATTGTCGATAACAAGAGTTATATTCCCTGTCGACTTTAAAATTTTCATACCTAATTCTTTCTGGCATAGCGGCCCTAAGTGATATAAAGCTTCCATGATTCCGAATTGTGATTCAGTAAGATTGAATTCCTGCATACTATGATTCAATTTTGCAGATAATGACTCGCTTGCTCTTTTTAATTTAATGAATGCGTTGAGGGATTGAATCTCTCTCTTGGTTCCTTTGAATTTAGTTCCCATCAAGATTAGTTTAAGATCAAACCATTTTATAGCAAGCAAAAATCCCTGTTTTCGGACTTTACAGCCTTTTTGTGGTATAGAGATTTAGCCCATGTCTCGAGAAATAAAAATTTTTATCGTTTATCTTATTAGTTTTTCAATTCTCTGTGGTTTGGTTCTATTTGCACCAAATGACGTTCCTACTGGATTCAGAATGTTCTTTCTCGTAGTCGTTTTCATTATCTCAACACCTCTTCTGATCAAATATGCAAATATTTATTCATGGCGATTTCTTTTTGGATTCAGCCTTTTGGTCAGCATATTTCAAGTTTTACCTGATTGGTTTTTATCCCAAGTCCTCGGAGTTTTGATTTTTCCTGATGATGGATTCCCCAAGATTGGAACTGTATCTGCTTATATGGCAGGTCTATGGACGATTCCACTTTTTATTTCGGTAGTTAGCGCACAATATGTCCATGAAAAGCTTGGAGGCAATCTCCATATAATTACAGGATTTATAGCTCTCGCGATTTTTTGGATCTCGGAAGAGACAATGCATATGATTCCAGTTTGGATCGCAAAGGATGTTGAATTGATTGGAAGTGCAGCTATTTATGTTCTACCGGCTGAATTTATGCTCGGAGTATTTTTCAGTTATATATTGCAGCAGGCAAAATTTGCGAAATTTACATCGAGAGTTGTTCTGGCTTTTAGTGTATCGATTTTCTATACAGGTGCGCTATCATTCTTTTATCTTATGATCCAGGGATAAATTTTCGTTTACAATGGGATTATGGGTAAAAAAATAAAATCAGTGAATATTCTTCAAACTAAATTATTTCGATATCTGATCGTTGGATTTATTGTCATTGTATTGGGAGTGATTTCTAGTCTTGCGATTATCGATGAGATGAAGGGTGGAGCGGTAGGAGACGGACAAGTCAAGTACGATCTAATCATCGATCCGGGAATGAGCTCTTCTAAGGTAACCCAAGAATTGAGTACAAACGGTTTGATCAAATCATCTGTCTATTTCAAGTATCTATTGCGGTTTACAAGAAGTGAATCGAAAATTAAATCGGGAGTTTACGAAATCAATGATGGAATGACCTCGCGCAAGATCTTGCAGGTTCTCGTAGATGGCAAAGTCAAATTGGTTCATTTCACAATTCCCGAAGGATACAACAATCGCCAGATTGGAGATATCCTAGTTAAGAAAAATTTGGTCAAAACAAGACAAGAGTTCCTTCTTGCAGCTCAAGACAAAAAGTTATTAGATAAGTATAAGATTCCGGGCAACAGTCTAGAAGGATATTTGTTTCCTGAGACTTATTCGGTTCCTATCAATTTTCCTTTAGATCGTATTCTTGAAATGATGATTCGAAGATTCTATGTTAAATTAGAAAAAATTGAAGAATCAAAAAATTTGAGTCCTGCAGATCTTCATACCAAAGTTATTCTAGCATCCATTGTAGAGAGAGAAGCTGTTCGACCGAATGAACGACCGATGATGGCTGGCGTTTTTGAAACTCGAATCGACAAAGACATGCCACTGGAAAGCTGTGCAACAGTTCAATATCTTTTTGACAAACCCAAGAAAAGACTTTTTGAAAAGGACATTAAGATTGATAGTCCTTACAATACCTATATCAATCCTGGCTGGCCGCCTGGTCCGATTTCCAATCCAGGATTTCCCGCATTGGAAGCGGCTTTTAGACCACAGAAATCGAATAAATTATTCTTCTTATTGAAGCCAGATGGTTCCCATTATTTCTCGGAGACTTTCAAAGAGCATCTTGAAGCTAAGAAAAAATACATAGACGTGCTATATAAAAACTGATTGAAATATTTGAATACAAGCGAAGTATAAATGCAATCTGAATCTATCAATTGCATTCCAATTCAAGTATATTCAAATACTAAAGATTGCCAATAATCTCAATTTTTACAGAATAGGAGAAATTCATGCAAGCTTCAAATGACGAAAATATAATCAATCTGAACGTGACTATCGGAACCATTTCTAAAGAATTATTAGATGTACAGAAAGCACTCGATGAGTATAGAAAGAATCAAGATAGAATTGATGAGAAGGCTCTAGATTTTGTAACAAAAGCTGAGTTGGTGATCGAACGAGCAGAACAAGGAACTCTAGCACTAACCGAAGACCAAAAACGAAAAATTAAGAGTAATCTAATGAAAATTCTTCAGAAGATGAAAGGCAATTCTAACTAAACATATCGCCTTAGTAAATTTGTTTATCTTTTAAATTTACTGGAAAACATTCAAGAAACTGGAAATCGTTTGATGAATAGATTACTCTAGAGTAATTTCTTCAATTGTTGACTGAGAGCTTGAAATTCTGGATTCCGCGAAGTAGAATTGTCCAAATAATCAATTGAGTTGTTTATCCAATCTATATCAGATTCAAGTTCCTTACGGATAAAAACATGTCTGATATCATTTAAAGCTCGAATTTCTATATATCTTCGCTGCTTATCATAAAACATCATATCACTTACTTTAGTAAGAGTGTACTGTGAAGATCGCATAGCGGAGACTACATCATCAAGCCATATTATACCCCGATTGCTTCGATCAACAAAGTCAATGGCTTTCTGCACTGCGGTCGGAATTGAAATCTCTCTTTCTTTCGGGCCGCCATAAACACCAACAGATTTCTTCTGTGCGACAGTTTCATTGGATTTATCTGATTTTGGATTTCGATTGTATGTTTTATCTTTTGATCCATTGGATGAGTTGTCATCACTTCGATCATCATCACGCCTTGCAGATACTGATGCTGCAATTCCAAACAGCGATAATAGCCATTCTAAGAATCTTTTGATAAGTCCTTTGGCTTCATTCTCCTTTCGGATTCTCTCTTCCTCTTGATCTTTCTCCCATTCAGAAATGGATTTAGACAACTTCAGTTGTTCTTGAACCAAACGAACTCGATCTGGGTGATTGAGGGGAACCTCTGCAAGAAATTCATAGATTCCATTTTTTATTCCAGACTCGCGAGCCATGGAATGCAATAAGTTTCGCTTTTTACGATTCTCAATAAAACCGTTTGGAAGATTTTCTCGAAAAAGAAGTTGAATTCCATAGATCCCATGATTTGCTCTTCTCTCCAATTTATAAATCAGTTCGGGATTGGTCTTACAGCGATCCAAAAATTTTGAAAAAAGTGTCTTCTTTTCTATGCCTAGAATTTCTTGAAGAGTCAAGTCAACATTGAATTCATCATAGCGAATTAGTACAGGCTCAAATTTCATATTCAAAGATTTTAAATTTTCTTTCAAAATAAATTCGATCAAATATTCGTTTCTTGCCTCAGACAGAGTTGTCGATTTCTGTATGATTGAACGAAAAATTGTAAGAAAAGTCTCAGCACCATCCCAACCACCACTGGATGAAAATGAAGGATGCTTCTCCAGTTCTTCTAAGTATGAAGGGAAATTATTCGCAGAATTTCTATCTATGGATTGGTTCTGCTCTGGTGGAAGTATATCGATCAAAATATTTCTAGCGATCAAGCCAAATAGATCAACGATCGTTTCTAATTCGGATCGAACGGGTTTCGGTGCATGTGAATCCGTCTCTGTTGATGCGAGTTCATGGATAGCAGTTCTTATAAAACTGAAGTAAGGTGCTGCTTCTACTAATATAGATAGACCACCTCGAGCTTGTATTACTTTATGAGCAGGTTCCTTAACTTCCATAGAGGAAAATGTCTCAATATAAGGTTCGCCTGATCTTTTACCAAGAATATTGAGTATTCCAACAAATAATTCAGGAAATAATTTGAATCGAGATTCAAGGAAGCTTTCAAAAGATAGATTATCAATTTTTTTTATTATCGCGGGAAGCTGCTTTGGATTGTTCACATCCATAACTGTTCCCGATTCAGAAATAAAATATTGATTCATAATCCAATGACTTAAGTCATTCGATTTAATCCGGTCTGCAATGATTTGATCTCGTTTGGAAATATGCATTATAAGAGACAGAGCACTTGCTCTCATACAAGCTATTTTGACCTTTTTTATCATATCAGCTTTGAGACCGACAGGTCGTATCACAACATTGCGGAGAATTAAATCTTGGATCTCGTCTGAATAGTCAATATATTGAAATCTTACGATTGCTTTTTTCGATGCAAGGATGTCTAGCGTCTCGTTATTGAGATAAACCAACTCTTCTGCTTTAGAGAGTGCATAGACAGCACCATTGAATAGGAAAAAATTCTCTACACCCTTCTCAATTTTGATAATGTCTTTCATGACATTGGGATTGTATTGGAGAATCAGAGTTTTGAGTTCTGGCTCTGTTACTAAATCTTCATCTGTAAATTGGTTTCCATCATTGAATGTGGCAAAATTTTTCGATGAGGATGATTCATTCGCATCCTCTGAACCAGTTTTTGTAGAATCAGGAAAATGTGATTCTTGAGAATCTTCATTTGCTAGAGAATTGGTTTGGGTGTCTCGTTGCAATTGTTCGGACGCGGGTTCTTCAGAAGGAATCATTCTATCAGGTCTCTATTGATAAAAATCGGATAGATTCGCCCACAATCAACAAACTATTTACCTAATTTACTAACTCTTATGCAAATAGTTCGTATAAGGATTCAGATCAATGAAAATGAATCCTTATATTAGATTAGCTATCCATTCTTACTTTATCAATTGATATACTTAGAACAGTTTATGGAAGTGATGGAATCTAAAGTGAATGGTAACTCGATCGTCCTTGAAGATCCAGAATCGCAAATTTTTCCTGGATCTAAGCTATCACTTGCAGCTCCTGCATCATAAGCCGTATTCAATGTGATTCGAATTCTAGAATTGACAATTTCTAAAAATTGAGGACTGGTCGTATTGGTTCGACCGTCATTCAACCTTGCGCCCAAATAAGTTGCATTTACAATGGCTCCCGTCTCTAAGTTCAATCGTGCAAGATAAATTACTTTCGGTCCACCACCTCGGCCATAACTATTCTGAACGGCATTTGCTGTTGTGCGAAAATCTGCGTTACCACCATCTGTTGTGAATGCTACAAATAATTCATTATTTGAATATAGAATTCGCTCACCACGAGTATCGGCAGCTGACCTATCATAGTAATAGCACCAAATGGGACTTCCACCTTCCAATCTTTGAACGAATGCATCCTGATTGTTGCTCGTAACTTGTGCATATCCCGTTCTAAAACTGGTATCCCCAGATGCCAAAGAATTTACAGTGCCACCGGGAGAAACCGGTTGTAGATTTGCACAAGAAGTCACCCCACCCGCTGTGCTGCCACCCCCAGAAGCCGCAGCCGCCAAAAGGATCAATAGATTCCTTTCATCTTCTTCCCGCTGCTCCTCATCCTTCGTTCCAGCGATATCACCTAATATTGGTACATCATTGAGAACAGAACACTCAGTAACCAAACTGAAAATGACTATTAAATAAGCAAAATTCTTAAAAATACGATTGCTAATACACATAAAAACTCCCACCATATTCTTGTAATATGCTAAATTCATGCAAATTTGAAAACCTTTTTTTTGATAAAGTATGGTCACTACTAAGTTAGGAATTCATTTTCGAATCAGTTTTGTTTACAGAACAATTTCTAGAATGATCTAGGATTATTGATGAATTGGTGGTCTTCAAAATGACATAGTTTACTACAAAACAAGACGGAGAGTTTTTTCTGGAATTGAAGATATTCCTATTCCATTTCAGCGACTTTCGAAATTACAATTATTCTAAATTTTGAATTGACTTTTTTAATTAAAATAATATCCTCAAATATCTATTTATACTCCTTATCCGTATAAGTAAAACGGTTGATTGACAATGATTTCATCAGAAGAAAAAACCATTCTATTAGTTGAAGATGAAGCCATTCTTGCAATGATGCAAAAAGGCCAATTGGAAAAGGAAGGGTACAAAGTGTACCATGCCCTGAATGGAGAGAAAGCTTTATCAATTATTACAAGTGGTGATCCGAATTTTGATCTAATTCTTATGGATATTGATTTGGGTAAAGGATTAGATGGAACGCAAACTGCCGTTGAAATTCTAAAAAATCATCTAATTCCCATCGTTTTTCTCTCCTCTCATACCGAAAAAGAAGTAGTCCAAAAAACCGAAACCATCACTTCCTATGGTTATGTTGTCAAAAACTCCGGCATTACGGTGCTAGATGCATCAATCAAAATGGCTTTTAAGCTTTTTGAAGCAAACGAAATTACTAAAAGCAAAAAAGAACACCTAGAGATTGTTTTGCGTTCTATTGGGGATGCTGTGATTGCTACGGACAAAGAAAGCAAAGTTATGCATATGAATGTGGTTGCAGAAATACTGACTGGTTGGAAATTTTCTGAAGTTCAGGGTAGAAAGTTAAATGAATTTTTCATAATAACGGATTCAGAAACCGGACGTCCAATATTGAATCCTGTTGATAAAGTATTGGAGACCGATCAAGTCGTAGGACTTGCTAATCATACAATCCTTACTGCTAAGAATGGAAGTAATTTTCAAATCGCGGACTCTGGCTCGCCAATCAAAGATCTAAAAGGAAATACGCAAGGCGTTGTATTGGTATTTCGTGATGTTACGCAAGAGTATTTAGTTCAATCAAAAATCGCAGAGCAAGCTGAGATGTTGGACAATGTCGCAGATGCAATCATCGCAAAGGATAAAAATTTTGTTATAAAATTTTGGAACAAGGCAGCAGAAAAAATATACGGATGGAAATCCGAAGAAGTAATTGGTAAAGTTGTCACGGACGTTCTAGAATCGGAATATATTGGAACAAACCGGAATCAAGTGATAGAAAATCTCATGAATGACGGAAGATACTCTGCAGACATTATTCAAAAGCGAAAAGATGGAACATTGATCAATATCGAAACCAACGCGATCAAACAAAATGATCGAAATGGAAATTTCATTGGAATAATTAGCGTTAATCGAGATGTTACAGAAAAAATGCATAACCTTCAGGCTCTAAAAGATTCTGAAATGCGATTGATAGAAACGATTGAATCAGCTATGGATGCAATCATCAGCATTGATAAAAACAAAGAAATAATACTATTCAATGAAGCAGCCGAACGTATGTTTGGTCATAAATCTGCAGATATTTTCGGTAAAAAATTGGACTTACTCATTCCAATGGATTTTCGAAACCAACATGATACCCATATAGATACTTTTGCAAAGACTGGAACCAGTCGAAGGGCAATGGGTGAACTTGGCCAGATCAAAGGTCTGCGTGCTAATGGGGAGCAATTTCCAATTGAAGCTTCGATATCTCAGATCAATTTGAATGGTGAAAAGATATTCACGGTAATTCTTCGAGATGTTACGATTCGAAATACCTCAGAGAATAAGATCAAAAAGCTTTTATCGGAGAAAGACAATTTTCTAAAAGAAATTCACCATCGCGTTAAGAATAATATGAATGTTATTTTTACATTGCTTACTCTACAGTCTGATTCTCAGAGTGATCCGGCTGTCAAATCACTACTCAATGATGCAGCCGGAAGAGTCAAAAGTATGATTGTATTGTATGATAAACTCTACGAGTCGGACTCAAATAATACAGTTTCCATTCATGAATACTTTCCTTCCCTATTTCAAGAAATATTAAGTATTTTTCCAAATTCTATTAAGTTAGATCTCAACATCGATAAATCAATCGTCTTGAATGCACGCCTGCTTTCTTCGATTGGAATCATTATCAACGAGTTAATTACAAACTCAATTAAGCATGGATTCAAACCAAATCAAGAATCAAAAATTTATTTTTCAGTTAGCCAGACAAACGACAAAGTCCTCATCACATATCGAGACAATGGTGTTGGAATTCCAGAACAAAATTCTATGGATAAAGCAAAAGGTTTTGGACTTCAGCTCATTTCTATGCTAGTTGAGCAAATCAATGGAAGCATTCGTTATGAGAATAGCGACGGTGCCAATTTCTTTATTGAATTTACATTAGAAAGATGATTGTTCTAGCGCATCTCAAAAGCTCTAAATAATTCCATCAATGCTTTTTCCGAAGGAACTGCGATTCCTAAAGATGCTATATCGAACGAAGGCGACACTGAAATTATATAACCAATCTCAGTTATTTCAATTGCAGAAACATTAAAATCTGACAAAGCTTTTTTATACAATTCAGCTCTACTCTTATCGAATAAAGTAATGAATTCGGACTTAGAATAAATTCCTGGTTTTCTTGAACTAAAAGAATCCGTTATAACACAGAAATAGAAAATCCATTCAATAAAATCAAATCTTTGGTAGATCCTATCTGGTTCAGCCATCGTTCCACTTTTATAATCTGCTGAACTAACCTCCTCCCTTTTTATTCGAACAGTAAAACTCCGACCAGGTGAACCGACAACTGCTTCTTTATAATGTTCAAATTTATCATTATAAAGTTCGCTACTAGTCAACATAGAATTGAGCCGAGAATCTTCCTCTAGACTTGGCTTTGGGAAAATTTCGACAATCTTTATTAGAGCTTCCATAAAACGTTTCGTATTTTCTGTTCTCATTTTTTTAGCTGAATACAACCAGTAAAAATAGAATATTAGAGCAAAGAAACTAACACTAAATATTGTACCACCCAGGATGTCATTATTGTAAATTGCACCATTCAAAATCCAAGTTATCCATAAGCCTGTTATGAATCCTCGAACAAGAAGCCAGAAACATTGAGAGCCAAATTCAAATCTAAATTGTAAATTTTTCTTTCTGATACTACGTATTATATAGAATTTTAAAGGAAATGTGATTAAAAACATTATAAGCAATATCCAAGTAAATGGATGCTGCCAGAAATGAGCAGCAATACCTTGCCCTTCTTCCGAATCTGTCAATATGTACGGAACTATAAATGCAAATAAGATAATAAAATTCAATACTGCAAAAACAACTCGACCTAGGACTATAATCATTTTATCCATCTTTATTTACTCACCTAACTATAATTATTTGCTAAATTGCAAAGTATAGTTATAATTAAGCACTATAGCAGAGACTTAGTCAATAATATTTTTTCTGATTTAAACACGAATCCATCAACATATATGCTCCAATTCAATATTCTGTGTGATAGTATTGAGATATTCAATTACGTAAGGCTTTCAAGTGCGAATTGACAAAAAAATCAACTATTACAGTGTTGAGATTGCTCCCATTTTTGGACAAAATCATTTGCAATCGCTAGAATCCGTCAAAAATTTATTCCAAATATCCGAATTTCGATCCAACCAAGAAGAAATCATAACACGTATTCTAGACCATAAACATTGTTTTGTAATCATGCCAACTGGTATGGGGAAATCTCTTTGTTATCAGATTCCAGCTTTAATTCTAGATGGAATGACTATTGTGATCTCGCCATTGATTGCGTTAATGTATGATCAAGTCAGTGCACTCAAAAAAATAACTCCCGATGTAACCTTTATCAATTCATCATTAAACAAAGAAGATAGAATTTATCGACTTGAAGGAGTCTCAAAAGGAAAATATAAAATACTCTATATCACACCTGAAAGATTTAGAAGTAAGTTTTTCCTAGATGTAATTAAAGGTCAAAAAATTTCCTTACTTGCAATCGATGAAGCTCATTGCATCAGTCAATGGGGTCATGATTTTAGACCGGACTATTCTCGAATTGCTGAGATTCGTTCTATCTTAGGAACACCCACGACCATTGCACTAACAGCAACAGCAACGAAACATGTACAAACTGATATCATTCATCAGCTCGGTTTTAATTCGCAAGATATCAAACTTTTCCATTCTGGAATTGCTCGACCCAATCTCTACCTGCATGTAGAGAAAAATGTAGATGAACCAATGAAATGGAAATCTATATTGGATTTGATTCGTGTAAATCAAGACTTAGAGGATTCACAGAATCCTCAAGAAAATCAGGTTAAAAATACTCACCCTTCTACTTTGATCTATTTCAATCTAATCGATAAATTAGAAAAATTTTCTGACTATTTATCTACGAATCGAATCGAACATTCCATCTATCATGGACGATTGGGTGCAAAAGATCGGAATCGAATACAGAAAAATTTCCTAGAAAACAAAACAGAAATCCTGCTAGCGACAAATGCATTTGGTATGGGTGTTGACAAACCGGATATTCGAAAAATCATTCATGCAGAATTGCCAATATCTATCGAATCCTATTATCAAGAAATTGGTAGAGCTGGGCGAGATGGATTGGATTCACATTGTTATCTTTTTTATGTTGAAAGTGATCTTGCTGTTCTCATGGATTTTATCGAGTGGCAAAATCCTGATTCCTATTTCATCAAAAAAGTGTACGATACATTTCGACATGCAGGGGAAAATCTCGCATCTTGGGACTATAAAGAAATTCAAGCAAAAGTAGTTTATCGAAATCGAGGAGATCATCGCTTACAGACAGTGCTGAATTTATTCGATCGGTTTGGAGTTACTTCGGGAGATGTTGAAAACCATAACTTAAAACTTATTGGTGAACTTCCTCATGAATTGACATCACAAGTTAAACTCGAAGATAAAAAAAAGAATTCGCTCAAAAGACTTTATGAAATGCTAATGTATACAAAATCTGAAAAATGTCGTAGGGATTTCCTTTACAATTATTTTGGTGAAGATTCAGTATTTTGTGGAAATTGCGACTATTGCAAATCGCTATAAAGAAAATAACATATAACTTTACTTTTTAGGTGGGTTATTCACCTTATAGCCAATTACCTTAAAATGTATTCAATAAATACTTTCAAAATACTTTTCCAGGCATTGATTTTTTCAATTAACTTGTCTGTTCTAACGCCACTAATAAAAGAAGTGTCATTAGCTTATAATATTGAATTAAATAGTGGACTATTAATTTTTGGTGGATTAAATAATCTGCTATTGTTCGGTTCTATGGCTGTAAGCTCTTTCTTATTTTCCTTTTATTCCGGAAAGGTTTCTGTTCGTATATGCAATTTACTTCTAATACTATTGAACTTTCTAATCTTTCTAAACATCAATATTTATATTTTTTTTATATCAAATTTTTTTATTGGATCTATAATTGGAGTTATAATTCCCACAATTTTTAGATTTCTAAAAGAGAATACTGATGAATCCATCGCCGTGCAATCGGTTGTTTTTCTAAATATTATGTTAGGGTTTGGAATTTTAATTGGTCAATTCATATCAGCGGTTCTCATAGATATGCTTTTTCCTTGGAATTCCGCTTTTCTAGTAATACTAGTATTATTTTTTGGAAATTATTTTATTTCTCATTCAATCGATAAAGTTTACAGGATTGATCTGAAAAACTCTTTAAAAAGAAATTTAGAGAACTTTTCCATTAATCGGGATACGTTTTTATTATTGATTCAATATCTACCAGGATCAATCCCCTGGGGAGCAATTACAGTTTTTATTTATCCTTTTTCATATGAAGTAAGAAAATCATCGAGTTCATTAGTTGTTTTATATATGACGATATTCTCTATTGGTATGCTGGTTGGTTCATTGATTGCTGGCTATATTGCCGACAGATTTAAAAACGCAAAAAGAAAGTCAATGCTTTGGGGAATTATACTTTTTTTACTTTTGAGTGTTTTCTACTTCGAATATTTTATTGCATTCTATTTTATTTTTTCAGAACTAACTTTAATTATATTATTATTTTTATTGGGTTTAATTCTTTCAGTTCCAGGTACGTATATTAAAGGACTACTCTTCCTGAATTCGAGTAAAGAAGACGTTCAAAAAATATTCTCTATAGAAAATTTTCTTGAATCGATAGGAAAAGGATTTGGACCACTGGTTGTTGGAGGATTGATTTATTCGAATTCCGATATAGCTTTCTCATTTAAAATTATTCCATTATTTTGGCTTCTATGCATCATTCCAGTTTCGATAATTTTCATTTCGGGAAACTCTTTTGAGAAAAGATAATAGCAGAATCAAAGTCAATTATAAATGCAAGATAATTGCTCAAAAAAAGCATATAAGCGGCGAAGTAGTATCTTTAAGTGATGGCGGTATTCGCATAAAACTTGATAAATTTAAATCTATGAATGGTCTCATACTTGACATCATAGTTCATTCCGAATTTGGAATGGTATTAACTTTGATTGGAAGTGTAATTAATCAATTAGATAATGAAATCGGAGTATCAATCTTGGGTCTGGATAAATCCAGTAAAATGAATCTAGATAAGATATTGAATCAGAAAATCCCCATATCATTAGATAGAGATGTTATAGTTGAACAAGATCAATGCAGAATTTTGGTTGTTGGTGCAGGAGGAGGTAAGATTCTTGCTCAACTAAAAATGCTTACCCAACTAGAAGATCATCTTGGTAAAAAATTATTGGATTGCTTTAACGTTTTAGTTGGAGTTTCTTCAGGCGGACTAATACTATCACTACTTTTAAAGTATCGAGAATTAAAAATCGTTTCTAATATATTAGAGAAACTTAAGACTCCGATCCTCTTCAATTTAATTCCATTTTATTCAATTTTAAATATGACTTTTTTGAAAAAGTTTATACATCAAGAATTCGATTGTATTTTACCTAATTCAGAACATATTTTATGTCTTCAATATAGAGATTATAAAACAGGAAATTATGAATCACTGTTATATCAAAAAAATAATTTTAATTTGGTAGATGCGCTTCATAAATCTATTTCCGTTCCAGTGATTTTTGGATTAACAAAAAATTATGCTGATGGGGCTGTAGGTTTTTTTGTAAATCCAACCGAAATTTTATTGCGACTATTAAGAATGCGAAGCCAACTATTAGAAAAGCAATCATCGGCATTGTATTTGGACGCAGGATTTGATCCTAAGTTTACAGAGAGTTACCAAGGCGATATTTTGAG
Organism: Leptospira sp. GIMC2001; assembly: GCF_028462125.1. Taxonomy (NCBI): domain Bacteria; kingdom Pseudomonadati; phylum Spirochaetota; class Leptospiria; order Leptospirales; family Leptospiraceae; genus Leptospira; species Leptospira sp. GIMC2001. The sequence goes on from NZ_CP115468.1 coordinate 3,472,440, forward strand.
CCAGCTATTTTGGACACTAAAAATGACACAAAGAGATTCGATTCTGATCTCTGTTGATAGAATTTTAAATGAATTTATAGAACTTAACATGAATAGTTACTTTTTTACATATTCTAAAAACTATGATCTATTTTTTGCAAATGACATTATAAAAGCTGAGGCAGAAATTTCCTCAAAACAAAAAGAATTCTCCGAATGGCTAGAAAAAAATTATGTAGTTTAGAAACAATTTCTTGAATTCAGAAATTTCGTTCCAAATAAACTGAAATTAGTAAATTGGAAAGACGATAATATATTTGATGAGTGAAGTGAGTTCTTACGGTAGAAGAAAAACCGATATTTATAAAGAAATTATTGTGCGAGATGATGGCACCAAAGCGGTTCTATTCAGCACATTGGATTCTCTTTCTCGCCAAGCTAAAAATCTAGGAATGCTTGTGGATTCTTCACGATCCATAATGGCAGAACGAAACTTAGACCTTCTCCTAGAAAAAATTCTAGTTGCCGTGACAAATGTCATGGAGGCTGATCGATCCACTCTGTTTTTATTGGACAATGACACTCAAGAACTCTGGTCTCGCGTTGCACAAGGATCCCAAGAAATTCGAATTCGTTTGGGTGAGGGAATCTCAGGTTTTGTTGCAGAAACTGGAGAAGTTGTTAACATTCCGGACGCATACAATGATCCCCGTTTCAATCCAGCTAGTGATCAGAAAACAGGCTACAAAACCAAAACAATTCTCTGCTGCCCAGTCTACAATCCTCAAGCAGAAATCATTGGTGCAATTCAGGTTCTGAATAAATTAGATGGAAGTGAATTCTCAAATGGTGACGAACAGTTGTTAGGCGCTTTTGCGTCACTCGCAGGCATCTCTTTAGCAAATGCGAAAGCATATGAAGAACTTCAAAATGAGAGAGATTTGCTTGAATCCAGAGTGATCGAAAGAACTCGAGATTTAGATGAAGCTAAGAAAAAATCAGACGAATTGCTTCTAAATATTTTACCGATTCAAGTTGCGGATGAACTAAAATCAAAAGGATTTTCTCCGCCAAAACGATACGAGCAAGTTAGTGTTTTATTTACAGATCTAAAAGGTTTCACAAATGTTGCTGAGAAATTAGAGCCCGAAGAACTGATCAATGAACTAGATCGTTGCTTCACGTATTTTGATGAAGTAATAGGAAGATACAATCTAGAAAAAATAAAAACGATCGGTGATTCATATATGTGCGCAGGTGGACTTCCAATCGCGAATCGTTCGAACCCTGTAGAAGCAGTTCTTGCAGCCCTAGAAATCCAAAAGTTCATGGAACAAACTCGAGACATTAAACGATCATTAGGTGAAGACTACTGGGAACTGAGGCTAGGTATTCACACAGGGCCGCTTGTCGCGGGAGTTGCAGGAAAGAAAAAATTTGCTTACGATATATGGGGTGATACTGTTAACACTGCATCTCGATTGGAATCTTCTGGAGCTGTAGGAAAAGTGAATATTTCAGGAGAGACTTTCAGACTCGTTAAAGATTTTTTTACATGTGAATACCGGGGACTTGTCAAAGCAAAGAATAAGGGTGATATTGAAATGTATTTTGTTTTGGCGATTGAACCTGAATTTAGCGTAGGCGGAATGGGCGAAGTTCCCAATAAGCATTTTTTCCAAAAGATGTCCGAGTTGTAAAAGTATTTCATTTAATCCTAAGTATCTGACTCCAATTTAGTAATTCCAAACCTGTTCGATCGTCGAACAATGTCATCCGCTCCTTTATTTTCGAAAAATTCATTGAAATCTCCTTTTTTTAATTGCAACTCGGTTGCATTCATGAAAACCTGGAGCAAAAGGAAATTAATAAATGACCCAATCAGATTCTTACGACGTTATTATAATAGGTGGAAGTTTTGCGGGACTCTCAGCGGGATTGGCATTGGGACGATCCGTACGCAAAGTTCTGATATTGGATGGCGGAGAGCCTTGCAATCGATTTACTGCTCATTCCCATAACTTTTTGACCCATGATGGTCAGAGCCCTGGAGAAATTCTGCGACTAGCAAAGAATGATCTATCAAGATATAATACGGTTCGAATGGAATTGGATTTAGCTGTGAGTGGGAAAAAAATTTCGGATCAAAAATCAGAAGGATTCGAAATCAAAACTAAATCTGGCAAAATCTTCCAAGCTTCTAAATTAATTTTTGCCACAGGTGTAAAAGATATTCTTCCAGACCTTCAAGGTTTTGCAGATTGCTGGGGCAAGTCTATTATCCATTGCCCTTATTGTCACGGTTATGAATTTAAAAATCAATCCACGGGAATTCTTGGAAATGGTGGAATCACTTTTGAATTCACGAAGATGATATACAATTTGACAAAAGACCTGAGAATTTTTACAAATGGCGAGAGTTTATTCTCTGCTGAAGAAAAATCTAAATTATCGAATCGCAATATAGAAATATTTGAAAGTGAAATAAAAGAATTAAAATACCATGATGGTATGCTTCAATTGATTGAACTTGCTGACAATTCTAAAATTCCAATCGATGCTTTGTATTTTAGACCAGATTTTGAACACAAAACCAATATCCCAGAAAGCTTAGGATGTGAACTTGGCGAAATGGGTTATTTGAAGATCGATGCATTTTCCAAAACTAGTATTGATGGTGTCTATGCTTGCGGTGATAACACGACCATGATGCGATCTGTGTCCAATGCAGTAGCGATGGGTAATTTAGCGGGCGCAATGGCAAATAAAGATTTGGCTGGGGAAAAATTTTAATTTACCCAATAGCAATACTGACGGGAACGATTTCATTGTTATCGGATTAGCATCTTCTTATTTTTTAACGACAACACTTTCCGTCAGAAAGAAATACTGCTCACACAAAGACACAGAGGAAGACGAGAAGATAAATAAATAGCCTTAACTTGAACAAAACCCAAATCTACACAACCAGCTTCCAAACTTAATACAGCTCTTCGTGTCTCTGTGTGAACTTAGTGATCTTTGTGGTAAAATTCTTCGTGCCTGCCTTCCTCGCGCCCGGTGGCAAGCTTGGATGCGCCAAAGTCGCTGCGGAGGTAGGCACTTCGTACAGGTTTAAGAGATATTCGCCTTACCATCTTTCGTCGGGAGTTGGACATCCTGATCCAAAATCCCGAAGCACCCCGTCCTTGAGGTGCTGCGAGAGACGGCAATGGCTCACTAAGGTTTCGCTATGCTAAAATTTTACCAAAACCTACCAAAACAATATCTAATCAGCACAACCAGCTTCCTAACTTAATACAGCTCTTCGTGTCTCTTTGTGAACTTAGTGATCTTTGTGGTAAAATTCTTCGTGCCTGCCTTCCTCGCGCCCGGTGGCAAGCTTGGATGCGCCAAAGTCGCTGCGGAGGTAGGCACTTCGTACAGGTTTAAGAGATATTCGCCTTACCATCTTTCGTCGGGAGTTGGACATCCTGATCCAAAATCCCGAAGCACCCCGTCCTTGAGGTGCTGCGAGAGACGGCAATGGCTCACTAAGGTTTCGCTATGCTAAAATTTTACCAAAACCTACCAAAACAATATCTAATCAGCACAACCAGCTTCCTAACTTAATACAGCTCTTCGTGTCTCTTTGTGAACTTAGTGATCTTTGTGGTAAAATTCTTCGTACCTACCTTCCTCGCGCCCACTGGCAAGTTTGGATGTGCCAAAGTCGCTGCGGAGGTAGGCACTCCGCACAGTTTTAAGAGATATTCGCCTTACCTTCTCTCGTCGGGAGTTGGACATCCTGATCCAAAATCCCGACGCACCCCGTCCTTGGGGTGCTGCGAGAGACGGCAATGGCTCACTAAGGTTTCGCTATACTAAAATTTTACCTAAACCTACCAAAACAATATCTAATCAGCACAACCAGCTTCCAAACTTAATACAGCTCTTCGTGTCTCTGTGTGAACTTAGTGATCTTTGCGGTAAAACTCTTAGTGCCTGCCCTAGACTTATGATCTGCCAATCTGCCCTCGCCATCTAGCTTTTTTCTGATGAATTTGCCATCCAGAAATTTCATCAGAATAATCCAATTTTTAAGTCTAAGAACCAACAATTGACCTTGGGCAATCAGTCAATTTTTCAAATGACAGGGGAAATTGCCTTCAGAAAATGGGAATAACTACTAGAATCCAAGGATAGGCCATGACTCAAGCAACCATCGGACTCGATAAATCTCTCGCAGAAGAAGTCCTTTCTGCCTCCTCCAAACTCATTTCAGAAATAACAAAACGTCTTGCAGATAAAAACTCTGACAATGGCAAAGTTTCTGTTGCGAAAATGGATCAAAATCAACTCGTTTTCTACCAACTCGCTTGGATGAAAGCGGAACAAGAAATTGCTCAACATTTTGTCAAATATGCATGGGACAATGCACTCGGAACAAGTGATCTTGAACAGAAAATGGCTGTCGTTTTCGCAGCGGAAACTGTTGCTCATATAAGATCCGAAATCAGTCAGAGACCAAAAGAATACCAACTCACAATGGAAGAGCTAGAGAATCATCTTTTCTCGGACAAAGTGAACGGTTTTATTGAGTCGGCTATCGCTATCGATAACTACTCAGAAATTACTGATAAAATCCAAGAAAAAGGACATTTCGGCGTCTATGGTTTGTCGGAAGATCATGAATCTTTCCGTGAAGCGTTTGAAGATTTTGCAAAAAATCAAGTCGCACCTCATGCAGAGCATGTTCATCGTCATGATGATCGAATCCCAGAAGAAATTATCCAAGGTCTTCGCGATATGGGTTGTTTTGGTCTTTGTATACCAGAATCGTTCGGTGGGATCCAACCCAACGATAAACCAGACAACATATCTATGTTAGTTGTTACAGAAGAATTGTCTCGAGGTTCATTAGGAGCAGCAGGATCTCTTATCACTCGCCCTGAGATTCTTTCTAAAGCACTGTTAAAAGGTGGAACTCAAGAACAAAAAGATCGTTTTCTTCCTCGAATCGCATCAGGCGAGTTAATGGGTGGAATTATGGTAACTGAACCGAATTTTGGTTCAGATGTTGCTGGCGTTGCTGTTACTGCGAAGGAAGTTGATGGCGGATTTGTTATCAACGGCGTAAAGACATGGTGTACATTTGCTGGTTATGCAAATCTTCTTCTTATACTTTGCAGAACTGAAGCAGACCCTTCTCTAAAACATAGAGGTCTATCCATTCTACTTGCTGAGAAACCTAGTTTTGATGGTCATGAATTTTCCTTCAAACAAGATGGTGGCGGAACCATTCAAGGAAAAGCTATCGGAACAATTGGTTATCGTGGTATGCACTCTTTCGAAGTATCATTTGAAGATTTCTTCGTTCCGAAGGAAAATCTTTTGGGTGGCGATGAAGGCCGAGGAAAAGGTTTCTATTATCAAATGGAAGGTTTTGCTGGCGGAAGAATTCAAACTGCTGCACGTGCGAATGGCGTTATGCAAGCAGCGATGGAAGCAGCTTACCGATATGCTCAAGAAAGAAAAGTTTTCTCCAAGCCTATCTATGACTATAACCTAACAAAGTATAAGATAGCAAAAATGGCTATGATCATTCAAGCTTCTCGTCAATACACAAACTATGTTGCGAAACTTCTCGATGATCACAAAGGTCAAATGGAAGCGACTCTTATCAAGTTTTACGCATCCAAAATTGCTGAATGGGTTACAAGAGAAGCAATGCAGATTCATGGTGGAATGGGATATGCTGAAGAATATGCTGTATCTCGATACTTTGTTGATGCACGAGTTTTCTCAATTTTTGAAGGTGCTGAAGAAGTAATGGCTTTGCGAGTTATCGCGAAGGATTTGCTGGAACAAGCTCTGAAAGGATAGATTATTAACAATTTAGCCGTGGGCTTAAGCCCATGGCTAGTGTGTTGTTCTCATTCGCTCAATCCCCAACCTCTCCCATTAAGCAATTATCGCAATCTATAACTGAATTTTTGAATTATGTAATCGATACAATTCTGTACGGGAAACATATCTTTTTTATAAAAATAGGAAATCAAAAGTTTTGAAAATTGAAATTTTGTCCATTTCGGCGAAAGGATGTGAAGACATATCTGCAGAGTTACTGATCGAAAGGTGTAATGAATATTTGTCAAACCCTCCGGCAAATGACACTGGGACGGTGTGACTACGCGTAAAACTAAATAGTTTAAATCAGTAATCAGTGAAGAAAAAAATTAAGCGGCACCAGCAAGGATTTCTTTTATTGAGCTTATGAGTCCGTCCTTGGTCCAAGGTTTTGCCATGACTGCTTGAATCTGTCCCTCAGTTTTAGCTCGCTCAATGGATGCAGGATCAGCTTGCCCTGTCAAAAGTACTTTCTTGATATTGGGGTAATCTTTTTGTATATTTACAAGGAATTCATCACCTTTCATACCAGGCATCAACCAATCACTTACAATCAATACCACTCTCTCATTGGGATTTTCTATTTCGGCAATAATTTCTTGAGCTTCGTCAGCAGATTCTGCAGTTTCATAAGTAAACTCTTCACCAAAACCAGCTCTCAATTGTTCTTTGAGAGTGTCTAAGATACTTTCTTCATCATCAACACATAAAAAAATTGGCTTCTTCATTTGGTAACTGGCAACGTCACAAAAAATGTCGTGCCTTCTCCTACAATACTTTCAAAGTCAATTTTTCCATCATGTTTGTCAATGATTCTTTTTACTATATCCAATCCTAATCCAGTTCCTTCACCTCGACCTTTCGTTGTAAAGAAAGGATCAAATATTTTTTTTCGATTCTCTTCTGGAATGCCTTTGCCAGTGTCACGGATTGCCACAATTACAAAATCGCCGTTAAGATTGGACTCAAGCTTTGTGGTTATAGTCAGTGTTCCTTTTGAATCCATAGCTTGAATTGCGTTGTAGATAAGGTTAGTCCAAACTTGTCCCAATTCATCGGGGAACCCAAGAATAGAAATCTGATCGTGCAAATGTCTCTTAACATCAATTCCATATTTTAAAATATTATGATAAATTGTTAGAACTGTATCAATCGAATCGGTAAGTTCAAATTTTACTTTATCCTCAAGCACATCTGAATGAGAATACTTCTTCAAAGCAAAAACGATTTTGGAAGCTCTATTTACAGATAGCAAGATATTTTCTGTATTCTTTCTCTGTCGCGTTAATTTGTAAATAATTGGAATGGATTTCTCCGGATAATTATTTAATAAGAATTGATCCCACACATCCTGAGTTTCTTCGTCTGGGACGCCCATATCAGTATAAAGGTCTGCGAGATATTCTGACTTTTCACATCCTAAATCGCGCAGTTTATTCTCTATTGAAGCTCGATATTTTCTTTTATCACGCGAATTTAATATTTTATTTTTCTCAGACAATTGAATCAATTTTTGAAATTGAAATCTACTTGTTGCGTCAAGTCCGTTCCAATAGTCCGCTGCATCCAGAAGCAATGCTTCTGACTCATGTTTTAAATTCTCAGCTGAACCACGAATTGCGCCTAATGGAGTATTGATTTCGTGGGCTATACCAGCTACTAGTTGACCAAGTGTCGACATTTTCTCGGACTGAATGAGCTGAGCTTGGGTCGATTTCAATTCTTCTAAAGTATTCTCAAGTTCCATCTTTTTGGAATCTAATTCTGTATAGTTATGATTCAATTCTCGAACAAGCTTTAGAATTTTTATCTTTGTTTCCGTGAAGGCTCTTGCGAGAGTCCCCATTTCGTCCTTAGATTTAAGATTGATGGAAGAATTCCATTCTTGATTGCCTATTTTGATGGCGTAATCTTGTAAAATTTTAATTGGCTCATTCACTTTTTTCTGAATCGAATAAATGGAAATTATGAATGAAATAATCATTAGTACTAAAAGACCTGAAATAAAGTACAAAATGTTCTGAATACTTGACTCTAAAGCACTTATTTCTCTTAAACTGCGTTTCTCAACTGAGCGAATAAATCTTCCAATTGGTGCCATGATAGATTTCTTATCACTATGATATTTTTTGTCATAGAGAATTTTTCTCGCATAATCTGGATTAGGCTTTCTGCGAATGGTAAATCCACCTTCAGAATCTTTGAATCTACCCTCAACTGCATTCATTGCAATTTCTTCTGTACTAATCAATCCGTCGGAATTTGCTTTGGCAGTTGCCAGTTCCCACATTTCGTAATCTTCAAATCCCAAATATTCCATTCGGCTAAGCAGAGATTTTTTTACTCCAGATGATTCTGGTTTATCTTTAGATGAGACAATTAGATCCCAGAACACACCATCGTAGCCAATTGGAATTTCTATCAATCCATCTCGAATGCCAACTATTTCCCAATAAGAATCTTTAAAAAATGTATCACCCGTGACTACGTAAGTTCTTGCAAATCGAGTCAAATCATCTGAGCTCTGGCGTAGCTCTTCTGCTAATTTAACGGCTTCAAATCTATACTGCCGACTTTTTGTTAAACTTTTCTGTTCATTCAACAAATAGATTATCGAAATCAAAAGACTTAATATAAGTATTACATTGATTATAAAAATAGCTAGAAACAATTTTCTTATGCTCATGTTTTCTCCATGCAGTCAGATAAATCTATCTCAAAAATTCAATGAAGTGTTTATAGTAAAATTACGCATTTCAATTATAATGAAATAAAATAATTCAACTGATATCTAACCCTATCATACATATATCATCCTCCAAAGGGTGATCTCCAAGAAACATATCTAATTCGTATATTATTTTATTAAGATATTGGCGAAGTGGAAGTTTAGAATGTAGAATCAATTTATCTAATAATAAATCTTCAAAAAATACTTCCTGATTGGAATCAACTATTCCAGCTTCCAAAAGCCCATCCGTATAAAAAATCAATCTATCACCAGAAATAAGCTGCAATTCTTCATTTTGATACATTTTATATTTAGGATGGCTCTCAATCATTGGAAAAATTCCCAAAGGCCTACCAGATAAACTAAGGCTGAGACTGGAAACAGAATTATCACGCAAATAATAAGGACTTGGATGACCAGCACATGAAAACTTAATCATCTTTGTATTCTCATTATAGAGGCAATAGATTGCTGTTACAAACCGTCCATCACAAAAATCAATTATCGACTCATTTAGATAAGCTAGAAATTTAGCTGGATCATTTTTTAGTTCATCAGAGGATTTTTCTATACTGCTCTTTAAAATTGCTGTAACAAAAGCAGATGGAACTCCGTGACCCGCAACATCACTAATAAAAATTCCGATTGATTCACCAACACGAAACAAGTCGCAAAAATCTCCACCCAATTGATCCAATGGTTTATAAATATATTCCACAAAAGGAAATAAGTTATTGGATGGAAGAAGTCGGGTTTGGATCTTAGCCGCCATCTCCAAGTCTCGATTCAAAATGGAATTATTGTGAATCACTTTCTCCATTTCTTCATCCAACATCTTCTTAATAATTGCTTTCTCTGTCATATCGAAGAATGAAAGTCGAGCAAATTTTTCCTTATCAAAGTAATTTCTACCTGATACAAGACAAAATAGTTTGTTTGATTTGGAACTTTTAATTTCAACTTCTAACTCATTGACATTGATTCCTTGAATTACATTCAAGATAAGATCGCGCATTGCTTCTCTATATTCAGGAAGAATGAAATTATCGATCAAATTGTGTCCGACGATTTTTTTCTTCGGCAACTTGATCCAATCAAGAAATGTTATGTTCGCCTTCAAAATATCACCGATCGAATTTACAGTTATATAACCAATAGGAGAATTATTGTATAGATCATCTGATTCGATATATTGATTAAGAATTTTAAAATCTTTCTCACTATTTTGAATTTGAAGTACAAAATTTGAAAGCAACAAGAGGACTTGGTCTTTTATAAATACCATTTTGTCCTGGATAAAATCTATGTCTGAGATCAATAAAGATTTTTCCATAGATTGGTTCGTAAAATCTAAAAGAATGAGTCCCGGTGATTTCAGTAGTTCTGACCCAAACTTAAATCCATATACAATTTTCTGATTCTCTATGCTTGGATGAGTTTTGTCAAACTGCTGGCTGATTTCTAATGAAATGGAGTCAATTCTAAAAAAGCCATTACCCGAATTGGAAATAATTTCTTGAATTGAATTCCGGATTCCTTGGGGAATTTCTTCTTTAGAGTTATCATTAGCTGAATATAAGGACTTTTCTGTAATTGAGTTTGGTATTAAAAGTTGCAACCAATTGCAATTTAAAATTCGATGTAGGGTGCTGGCTAAACTGAGAAACTGGTTCTCAAGTTCCAAATTCTTACTCACATAATCAGAATGATCAAGATAGCTGTGACAGTCAATTTGATTCGATGATTTTCCTGATAGATTGAAGTAATTTGAAATAAAAAAATGGCAAATAGATGGTTAGGATAAATGGTGAAAGGTAAGATTCATTATTGGGTTTCAGGCTTAAGCAATCGGTTAAGTAATTACAACTACAGTATATCAATATTGATTTATGCTCTTATCGGACTGATAATCTGTGCAAAACTTTATCCGCTCTGGTCGATTGATCCAGGAAAAACTTGGGATGGTTCCGGACATCTTGTCCTAGTTGGCATTTTCTCTGAACTGGGTAGAGACTTCTTGGCTGAAGGATATGTTGATGATTGGTTTGGAGGATTCCCTGCATTTCGGTTCTATCCTATCTTCTTTGCATTTCTCGGATCAATTCCAGTCTGGATTGGTATAAGTCTTGATAATTCTCTATCAATCGCGATTATAATTTGCTTCATAATATTTACTTTCGGATATTATTACTTCATTAGATTTTATTTAAATTCAACTCTTGCAATGACTAGTTTATTGTTTTATTTAGGGTTTGCTGGTCTTCCTCAACTTGGAGTATCAATCGTTGGTTTCTGGGGCGGAAATTATCCTTCGATCTTAGGTTCAGGATTAATATATTTCGCCTTAGGCAGCATGATCAGAAGAAACTATCTATTTCTATTCCTTACATTGAGTTTGCTCGCCTATACCCACTATTTAGGATTCTTGTTTTGTTATATTATAATATTCTTCTATTATATATTCAATTTTACTGTATTCAATATTTTTAAAAATAAAAATCTTATTCTATCAACAACATTACCTATTCTAATTGCGATTCCGTCATTCTATGGGATTCTATTCCAAAGCAATGACAGTTCAGGTGAGAATCAATTTGCCTACTATCCCTTTATCGAGACAATCATTGGTGGATTAAAAAATACCTCACTCAACCAAAAAATACTATTAGATCCTTTGAGCCTTCTTCCAATTTTTTTCTTAATTGGAATCGTCATTTCAATTCGTCATACAAAAAAAGCTAGAAGTACTATTTGGTTCTTAGTTTTTAGCTGGTTTCTATTCCTATTTATGATTCAGGATATATCTATGACTCGTATGTTTCCTGAGTCCAAGGTTCATTTCTATCGAGCCTGGGATGTTATGTTGGGATTGTTCTTTCTGCTCGGATCTATTGGTTTTGCCAATTATTGTAAAGATAAAGCCATTCATTATTTAATTTTTGCAATCTCAATTCTTTACTTTATGTCAGCGAATTTTACATTCGATTATAAAAATAATAATTTGTTATCAAAAGAAAAATCGATAGAAAATTTCCTTAGAAATGAAAAATCAAATTCAAAAGTTTTTATAGAAACGACAGCATCAGATTATTGGAATCTATCACCCCATCATTCACTAGCATGGCTATATAAAAATAAAATATCATCAGACAATGGTTTGATGTTAGAGTCAAGCTGGACGGGCTATGTTCATAGACTCTACCTTCCAATCCAAAACCGAAATGATTTCATTTGGGCATTTTCTGATCCTATAAAACTTTATTCTCTACCCCAAGCAAAAAATGAAATTTCGATTCAATTTTTAAAATCTAGAAAAATTGATTATTTAATTGCAAAAACAGAAAGTTTCAATGAGAACTTTAAATTTTTAGGAGATCCAATTCCTTTAGACTCTAATATTTTTGTTTATCCAATACACAATTTAATCACAGATACAAAAGATTTAAATGCCTATCGTCATAATCAATCCATCGTTGATCTAAATTCTAATCCCATAATAATTGGATTGGTATCCAAGAACGTCTACCTTAAGAAAACAAAGCCTGTCTCTCCCAAAGAATTTTTTATAACTTCATATCTAATGTCTATCAAAAATCCAGATCCAATTTATATTGATATGAATCCTAATTGGAAAGCACAAAAATTTTCAGACAAATTCAAATTTGTAAACAAGATCTATGTCTATGATCCAACCAATTATTCCGTAATTGAAACTATTCTTCCTAAGGACTATGATCCAAAAAGACTTCCCTTGACCAATTCCGAATCTTCGAACATTGAAGCGCTTTCATTGCACAGTAAATCTTATTTTTCTGACATACATATCTCTGGAGAAAAGGTTGAAATGTATAGAACAAATTTCAATCAAATCCTATATAATAGTACAGGGCTGAAGAATTCAGTTATCAACCTTCCAAAAACGGTTGGTAGAATCAAGATTATGGTTATGATTCTTATAACTATATTATGGATTGGTTTAGTTATTCAAAATATTTCTATCTACCTTCGATCTTTACTTTTTCAAATAAAAAATAATTCTCGAATTCTATAAGCAAATTCCATTTTCCACTTTGTGAAATATTTTGACTTAAAAATTCTCCATCACGCTTTGAATTTATTACAAGATAATCATAACCCAAATAAATCGGAATCGCTGAAGGATCTATTGTTTTATCTTCCCAAAACCGCCTAATCATTAAATACCTTTGTCGATTGTGGTAATATGAATAAATTGGATTCATTCCGAATGGATAAATATGTTCTGGGCATTCATACGAAAAAACTGGAAAATCGTCCCAGCGAATGAAAATTTTAGATTTATTAGGAATCTGAGAATTGATGCAAGATGATTTTGCAATATTGCGAGCTTGATCAGCAGAAACAAATTTTGAATGAGTACTGAGATCAGAACCCAAATACAACAATTGAATTACTAAAACAAAAAAGCTAATCGCTAGAAATATTTTATTTTTGATTAACTTTCTAAGTTCAATCGATGTGCTCAAGTAAATTAGTAGAATGGGGACCGTCCATTCTAAGGTTTTTGTATTAAAACAGGAAACGAAAATTCCTATTATAGCAATCAATCCCAAGGCGATATTCTCTTTGAATCGAGTAAGAAAGAATAATATTATTAAAATATAATATGTTTTTAGAAATAGTAAGAATCCTGGTGGATTCCATTCGGCAATGGGTTCTATGTCTGATGGTTTTATTATCTGAGCCCACCATTCTAGATAGAATGCAAGAAATTGATTTGGAAAGGAGGGATGTATAAGAATACCGAAAAGCAAACCAGATAGAGTGAGAACTATTCCCTTCTTCGACCAACCCAAATCTGGCGATTCCATTTCTGTTATAAATCGAGGGAAAAAATATCTTTCACATATCCAAACCATCATTGCAAAGACGAGAAGGAGTGGAGCAAGTGGGTAAGTCCAAATCGCCAAGAATGATAATAAAAAAACCCATTTCCCATCTTTTTTCTTCCATCTATGTATAAATAAAAAGAAAATAACTAGAAATATAAGCAAACCCTTTCCAAACATCAGTCGACCAATAAAGGGAACAGAAGAAAATAAGAATATTAGAGAAAAATAAACTACTTCGAGATTCGATTTTAATTTGGAACAGATTAAATAAGTAAAAAGTATCAAAGCTATCCAAAAAGAGATCCAAATATCCACATCAACAAAGTCTACCATCCGCAATAACTGATGGTAAATGAGATGAGTATCACCATATTCATTTTTCCATATAGAATCATTTGCCCAAGAAATTTGCGACACAACTCCTAAGCTATTGTATTCTCTAGCTACTGCCAAATGGAAGAAGATGTCATTGTCGAGAAGACCATCGATATTTTGAAAGAGGAATAAAATGAAGAAAAATGAAATAATCGAACAAGATAAAATTGAACGGATTATTGGAGACTTAAATAAAAATTTAAAATCAGACATTTGACATGCAATAGATGATCGGCATTGATTTATTATCCCGAAAGTAAATAAAAATTCAGCTCAATTGCTTGATCCAAGCCATTCAAGTCCAATAAGAGTTCTACTTTGCTGTAACGAATATATTTCCGTCAATGAGCCATTGGAAGGATTGATTTCATAAATGACAAACATTCTTAAACAAGTAGCAGGACAAATTCCATTGTTATTGATCCAAAAAATAGTTGCCAGAAGTGTTCCGTCTGGGCTTACTGCACCTTCGCTCGCACTGAAAGTAGACCCTTTCTCAACATCCTGAACTACAGTTATTTCACCGGTCTCAATATTGTGATTTAATACTTTTATAAAACCTGGATTAGAACCGTTAGGACTATACCCAAGTAAATAAATGAATTTATCATTCGGATGGCGAACAGATTTTATATACCTAGCACCAAAAGAATTTAGAGTATATTCAGCATTAACATTCGAAATACTTCCATCCGAATTTAGAGTTCTGCGTAGAACACTATCAATTTTAAAATTGACCGGGGGGGTCGGATTATTTATTGCTGTGAATGCATACAGAAAGTCGTTATTGAAAGTTTTGAACCATCTATCCAAACGATTCGATTGATTGGCATCCTGGTAGTAAGGTTGAGGATTTGTCAAAGACCCATTTGATTCTACACGACTCGCTTGAACACGACCAACGCCCGTACTTGGAAAAGGCTGTAACACAAAATCACCCTTAGGCGAAGCGAAGATATTAGAAGAATAACAAGAAGTTCCAATTGTTGGACCTATGCTGCTTACACCGCCGGTATCAGGATCAAAAGTCATAGTTGCCAAATCACTGTTCGTGCTTAAAGCAAGCAGTCTGTTTTTAGTTTCTATTTCTTGAAATTGTACGAAATTTGATGGGACTGCAACACTAAGAATATTTTGAAGGTTTCCTGATGAGTCCAGGGTTCTGCCGATAAGACTTCCCGTTGCTGAGTCTTTATAGTAAATAAATTTATTTCTCTGTGCCTGAGCAATTAAGTAGGCACTTCCTGAAATATGTTGAACCTCAGATTCCAATGTTCTTGTCGTAGGATTCCAATCCATAGAAAAAAGTCCTGAAACAGGACTTCCGGCACTGAAAAACAATTTCCGAGGTTTTGTAGTTAAACTAAGCATGGATAAATCAAAACTAAAGTCAATTGCTGAAGGTTCCGTTGCTTGTATGGTTAGTTTCCAAAAATTTTCTGCAATTCCATCTGGCGCGACTTGAATCTGTAAGGTAATTTCTTCACCGGGTTCCCAAGGAGTTGGTGGTTCTGAAACAGCTTCGATTTGAAGATGACCTGATGTTGAAGAAGTGATCAACGGCGGACCGTTCGGGTTTAAAACAAAACCAAATTTTCCAGTATTTCTTGCAATTACGGCAATTGTTTTCTTGGTAAATGCTCGACTCGAACCAAGCTCGATTCTCTCGCCTGGTCTATATTCCTGACCATCATAAAATAGAGAAAGCCGATAGTCTGGAATTGGTTCAGGTCGAAGTAGCCGGCTTAATAAGACATAATTCAATGGAGATTGATTCTCCGGCAGTTGACAAACAGTGAAGAGCATCATTGTCAGTGTAGCCATCAACAAATAGTATGTAATTCTCTGCCTCGTCATACAATTCTATAAACAATTGTATGTTATTTTTTTCTCATGGAAAGCAAAAAAAATAATTTATTTACTGGGATACTTTTCCCAACCAATAGATTCCATTGAATTTTTGATTTCGAATAATTGAATGCTTTTCTGTCAAATCACCTGTAATCGGATCGATGGAATAAATATGTATATTCTCTTGACAGGTTGGACAACCTGAAGTGTTCACTCTGAACAAAACCGCAAGAAATTTCCCGTCTGGACTAACTGCACCATCGTAAGCATTCTGCGCACTTGCTTTTGTTAGAGTATTGATTCGAGTAATATCACCTGTTCTTGCATCATGATTAAGAACATGAATGATTCCTTGAGTTCCTGCACTTAGTCCAACCAGATAAATAAATTTATCATTTGGATGACGAATGACTCTGTCGTAGGAAGCACCGTAAGCGTTCAAAGTATACTCTTTGTCAACAGATGATATCATTCCATCAGAGTCTACAGTCCGACGCAAAATTGAGTCAACTTTAAAGCTACTTGGGACTGGAGATCCAGTTCTTGAAACAGAGTAGATATAGTTATTGCCCCGTGTTTTAAATGACATAGACAAATTATTAGCGAGGGTGGTATCAACATAATAGAATGGAGAAGGATAAACTTCGGTTAGGTTGCCATCACTAGCAAGTCTCTTAACATTAATTTGTCCCGGACCGATATTGTAATAATAATAATTCTCAAATATGAAGTCTCCTTTTGGAGAAGGAATGAGATAGCTAGAACTACAAAGCATTCCTAGTGCTGCAGAAGGTGCATTGACCGAACCACTGACTAAATCATATGATGCAGTTGAGAAACCTCCAACATTCTGAACAAGTGCAAGTCTTTTGACTGCTTCAATACTATACATTTTAAAATATGCCGTTCCATTGGTATATTGCGGGAGAGCAATAAGATTGCTATTGGAGTCCAATTGGAATCCATCTAATGTTGTTGATGTAGAATAGTAATAGATAAATTTACTTGTGTTAGCTGAAGTGAATCTTGATCCAGAGAAAGTTGCTTGGTCAGCATTGGATCTCTGAACTACATTGCTAAGTGTATTTGTTTCAGAATCCCAATCCACAGAATACAATCCTTTCTCTGCCATTGGGTCATGAACTCCAAAGAAAATCTTTTTAGGTCGGACAACAATTCCTAGCATGGAAAGATTAAAATTGAATCGATTCGCAACCGGAGAAACAGCATCTATGGATACACTCCAAGAGTTATTCTCATCAGATCCTGGGCTAACATGAATTTCAATCGGATGCTCTGATCCTGGCTGCCAAATCGTTGGCACTTGGGAACTAGATTCCAGACTAAGAACACCGTCAGAATTCGATGTGATGATAGGAGAAGCTTCGGAGCTTAAGGAAAATTCTTTCGTTCCTGTATTCTTAATTGTTGCAGGCAGAACTCTTGGCTCGAAGGCATCGCCCATTCCAAGATCTATCGTTTCGCCAGGGTTGTATTGTCTTCCGTTATAAATTACCGATAGTCGATAGTCCACTTCCGCCGAACTATTACTATTATTGCCCCGAATTAGCGCTATCAATGCGTAGTAGGTAATCGGTTGATCAAGAGATGGAAATTGACAGCTAGAAAATCCAAATAAAATCAAAAAAAAATAAATTATTTTATTTTTCATTTGGATTATTCGACCTTTCTCTAATAATCTGGGATTGTTCCTGATTTATCAAGAATTTTTTTCCAATTTATCAACTTCTTGTAAATATATTTACGATACCTTTCGTAACAGTATGAATTGTAAAACCAACAACCCCTTTAATTTTCAATTTATCAAATATTTCCAGAAGCAATTTCTTTAAGGCTAGATCAAAAGGAAGTGCGTATTCTGTCCAGTTGATCTGCAATTGAAAAGAACTTGCTTTCGCTTTCGTATCTTCACTTTCGACTGAAGTCAAAAGTTCTTGAGCATACTGATCACCCGATTCCGAATTTTTAAGAGTTCCCCAAACATTGACTACATCGTTTAAGTAGTCGTTTTCAAATTTTGCTTGTAGATCAATTCGATCATTCAGAATGGGAACAGGGATTACCTATTTTTATTCATTTAGCAAAAGAATACAAATGCATTCTTTCTGGAACTTCCAATGAACACGGATTAATTTCTTCACCATAGGAAAATGGAAGGTTTGCCGTTATTTGAATAATTTGTTGTTACCACCAAAAGTTTACCGCTCACAGGATCTATCAATACGGATGGGAATCTTCCTGAATTGAATCCTTGTCCAGATGAAATATCTGTTTGATTACAATTCGTTCCATCTACATTGCAGCGAAAGAGTGAAGGCTTAAACTCATTGGTGTACTGTTCAATAACAACTAATAGCTTCCCATTAACTGAGTCAAGGAAAGTAGACTTCATATTGCCATTACTGTCGCCTTGATTTGCTGAAATGTCAGTATGGGTGCAGGCACTTCCATCAAGATTACATCGAAAAAGACCGAGCCGTGCTCCGTTGTCAATATTTGTCGTAACGACTAAAATTTTGCCATTAAGAATATCTAAAACTATAGTTGGATAGGCTCCTGATTCAAAACCCTGCCCGGATGAGATATCCGTATGCGAGCAGGCACTTCCGTCAAGATTGCATCGAAATAAAGACGGTTTATCTTCATTTAAATAATTCGTTGTGGCCACCAATAGTTTCTTGTTGCTATAGTCTATTACAGCTGCTAGCCATCCGCCGGATAATCCAGCTGAAATCCTCGAGTTTGTACAAGAATTTCCTTCTAAATCGCAACGAAGCAAGACGAAATCGTTGTTTGAATGATCAACCGTAACGAGCAATAGTTTTTTATTGAACAAATCAAGGAGTAATCTTGACCACCATGCAGAAGCTAGCCCCTGACCCTCTGAAATATTTTTGTAAGTACAATTATTTCCGTCCAGATCGCAACGAAAAAGACCAGGAAGGTTTCCATTGGATTGATTGTTTGCCACTACGAGAATTTTATGATTGAATGGATCAATCACTGCTGATGGTTCTATTCCTGAACCAATACCTTGGTCAGCTGAAATATCTTTGTATAAACAATTACTTCCGTCCATATTGCAATGGAAAAGACCAGGTCGACTTCCGTTGGCCTGATTCTCAGCTACAACAAGAATTTTATGGTTGACTAGATCAAAAAGCGGTGAAAGGCGCTGACCAGCTGAACCATTTCCTTGCCCTGCAGAAATATCAACATGAGCACCTGCACTCGCCGTCCCGAATGGAATTGAAGTTGTTATTGCCGATGACTCAGGTGAAAGAGCAGAATTTCCTCCTGAATTTGTCGCAACTACTCGAAAATAATACAGAATTCCGGGGGTCAGTCCTGTGATCTCAGCAAAATGCTGCGAGGTTGGTGGATTGAATGCAGAGCCCGTAGTGATTCCTGGCGAGCTTCCATAGTAAACGGTGTAGGTGGTGGCTCCAACCGATGGGTACCATTCTACAAATGCTTTTGTACCGCTAGCTAAGACTTGAGATATATGTGGAGTTTCTGGAGTTGGTTCAGGTAGCACCGTCACACTCACAGTATAATTTTGCGTCGTCCCATCTTGTGCTTGCACTGAATATACTATAGGATTGGTGAAATTGTTAATTGTCACTCCACTCGTTTGGGTGATTCCTCCTACGCGGACCTGGACTCCAGTGAATGTAAAGCTTGTTACAAGATTAGTGACATTGGTTCCAAAAGGAACACTCAAAGATATATCATGTCCGACGATGGTTCCAATAGTTGTTGGTGAATTGATGGTGAAACTGGTAATTGATTTGTTCGAAGAGCCAGCATGACCCTGCAATCCAACTGAATATGTCGGTTTACTTGGATCATTACTTTCAACAACCATTGTAGCTGTTTTAAAACCTGCTGTAATTGGATTAAAAC
Source organism: Leptospira sp. GIMC2001 (assembly GCF_028462125.1). Taxonomy (NCBI): domain Bacteria; kingdom Pseudomonadati; phylum Spirochaetota; class Leptospiria; order Leptospirales; family Leptospiraceae; genus Leptospira; species Leptospira sp. GIMC2001. Next base: position 3,492,063 of record NZ_CP115468.1, read on the forward strand.
TAACAGAAAAATTCGCAGATTGACCACTAGCAATAGGGAATGTCGGTTGTACCACATTGAAGTATGCCGCATCTGCTCCAGTGATAGAAACTACTGGAGTTCCCGGTAACTCTAGATTACTATCACCGAAATTATGAATTGAGAAACCGATAGGTCCGGTGCTACCGCCAGGTGTTACATTTCCAAAATTGTAATTGCCCCCATGATCTATGTTGGTTCCCCCTTGCCTAATTAATATAGAAGCAGATCCTGGGGTTGCTGGTGCAGCTGTGACACATAAACTGGTTGAAGGTGCTGGTGTAGTATTACCTTGCGGTTTCATGATTAGCCAATAATTTGTATCAATGGCTGGGCTACCCACTCCATTTTTATTTCCATGGAGCCGAACCTCCTGCCCGACACTAAATGCCTTCTTATAGATTCTGTAGAATCTCATGGGATCTGTTGTCTCAACGAAATTCCCTGTGCTGACAAATCCGCTCGATTGTATCCAAGAAGCATCCTTGGAAGCATCATTTAAATTAACACCACCCCTAGTGTCATACATCAAGTATAAGTCGATATTGCTCTGAGCTGTAAATACTATATAGTCATTGCCAGAATATGCCTTTTCCTGTGCATTTTGTCCGCAACCTGCTGTTCCAACACCATTTCCATTACACGTTGCAACACCTACTGCATTGCTAAAACCATAAGCTGCAAAGCTAGTCTGGTTAATTGAAGATACCGATGTTGGAACTATTGTGTATGTTCTGTCTTTGTAGTATTGAAAGCCTTCACCTACAACCATAAATCCTGCACTACTTGCATTGCTTCCACCGATGTTAGTCGGATAATCTTCTGCAATACAAGCTGGTGGAGCTGTTGTGTCTCCCGAACTTGCAATCGTCGCAGCTGGAACAAAGGGAGTCAAATGGCTTGTATATGCAATCAGAACTTCCCTTGATTCATCATAACGAAGTTTATCTACAGGTTTCCATTCTTGACTCGCTCTATCATACCAAAATACCTGGAATTCTAACATTAATCCTGAGCTGAGAATTCTGTCTTTGTCAATTTTATACTCTATTTCGGCAAATCCGTTTTGAAATTTTACAGGATTGTTCGGATCTCCAATTTCATACACGTCCCCAATCGCCCGAAAAGCTCCACCAAAATGCTCAGGTGGTGTCATATCCGACCGAACAATAGAAGGCGAACCCATCCCATTCGGTAAACTGACTGTCGGTCGGTCTGTTGCCTGGGCTACAGCTCCACCTAAAAACAATGCCAGCATTGCGAAGGCTGAACTACCTTTACTAGAATCATTATTTTCTAAAGGATTATCGATTCCTGGAATGCAGAACTGGAAAAAAGAAAGTAATAAAACAATCAAATATTTTTTCATTTGGGGATCCTTTTCAATTTCCGTTACACTAGAATTTAACACAAATCTGTCAAGAGGAAATATAATATCTCAATAGACAAAAAACTTTAGTTTTTCATAGTAGAAAGTAAGCTTAAATAAGATTGTTAATGTTAGCAAATTCCAAAAAAAATTTTTTTCTTATTTATCAACTTCTAGTAAATATATTAACTATACCTTTCGTAACAGTATGAATTGTAAAACCAACAACACCTTTAATTTTCAATTTATCAAATATTTCCAGAAGCAACTTCTTTAAGGCTAGATCAAAAGGAAGCGCGTATTCTGTCCAATTGATCTGCAATTGAAAAGAACTTGCTTTCGCTTTCGTATCTTCACTTTCGACAGACGTCAAAAGCTCTTGAGCATACTGATCACCCGATTCCGAATTTTTAAGAGTTCCCCGAACATTGACTACATCGTTTAAGTAGTCGTTTTCAAATTTTGCTTGTAGATCAATTCGATCATTGAGAATGGGAACAGGGATTACCTTTAGTCCTGCAAGATCTGTCCAAGTAGCGCCAGTTAAAGTAATATTTCCTTTAGAATCACTAGATTTTTCAACGAAAAGTCTACCCTTTTCACCTAGTTTGCATCTTCCATATTCTGATTGGAATAAAAATGACATAGGACATCCACAATCCATATTCAAATTAGTAACAAAAATTTCCGAAAGCAATATTTTATAAATGGGTGTGAGATTGTGATCTTCAATATAGAGTTCACCTTTCTCAATATTGGTATTATTCAAAACGACAAGTTTCCGTTTCGGGAGAAGTTCCACCTTTTGTTCTGAAGGTTGCCTATTGATATAGGAACTTTTGAGTTCTATAATATCACATTGTCGAACTAGAATTCTACCCATTATCATATTTCGAAATGATACACGACCTCGAATCTCTTTCGCAGTTATCTCAATAATATCGGTATTGTTTATTCCAGGGAAAAAAATCCTAAATTTATGGATTCGAAAATACAACCATGGAAAATGTAGTCCGCCACCTTCCCAATGAATTCTATATCTTCCTTTCGATACTTTATTGAAGAACCATAGTAGAAATTTACCAGATAGAAAAAATTGAAAAGATACAAATATTAAAATTAGAAGAATTGTAAGAACAGAAGTTAGGAAAAAAACCATAACTGGGTTTATGAATTAAACTATCAAACGAGATCGTATCTCTTCTCTACTTGGTGCTTATCCATATTGCTCAATTGAAATTCAAGGGCGAGTTCATCGAGAAAACTTCTTTCATCTTTCTTGAGCTTACCGTCAGCGGACACAATGCACACCGCATCTTCATAAAAATTCAATGCATATTGATCATTGCCTTCAACAACCTTACAAATTGTTTTCATTGGAAGAGGATTGTCAAAAGTATCGGACAAAACTTCTATGATCTCGGAGCGAGTCTCCTGATAATCAGCAAGTATACTTCCTGATTCAAACAATGCCTTCACCATCTCGCCGACAAGATTGCCTTCCTTATCGTGGAAAGCTCCATCCGCCATACAAGCATAGGACCATAGACTTACTAGGATCTTTGCATATTCCAATCGAATATCTCTTCCGTTCTTAAGATATGGATGATCTGTAAGTGAAGTGTCTGGGTAGTTCCCGAAATTTCTAGAAGAAAGTCCTGTAATTATCCTTTTGGTTGGCATCTTGACTTTTCAGAATAAAGAAGCCTTTGAGAATAGCAAGCCAGAAAATTTTTGTATTTTACTTTTCGAATGAAAAAAATATAGGTCTATGTCTGAGAAAATTCTGGTTACCACAGCTCTCCCGTATGCGAACGGATCTATTCATTTAGGTCATGTTTTAGAAGGTATACAGGCTGATATTTGGGTTCGTTACAATCGTGCAATTGGAAATAAATGTTATTTCTTCTGTGCGGATGATACGCATGGAACTCCGATCATGCTTGCAGCAAAGAAAGCAAACAAGACACCTGATGAATATATCAAAAAAGTTCATGATGAACATTATAAAGATCTAACATCTTTTGGAATTTCTTATGACTTGTATTATACAACAAATTCGGAAGAGAATAAAAAACTAGCAGAAGAGATTTATTTGCGACTAAAAGAAAAAGGAAATATTTCTGATCGCAATATTCAACAAACCTATTGCGAACATGATAAAATGTTTCTTCCCGATCGGTTCATCAAAGGAACTTGTCCCAAATGTGGTGCGAAAGATCAATATGGAGACAGTTGCGAAGTATGCGGAGCAACCTACTCACCAACCGATTTATTGGATCCTCACTGCGCTATCTGCGGTAATGTTCCCGTTCTAAAAGAATCCAAACACTTATTCTTTCGCTTACAAGACTACCAAGCTCCTCTAGAAAACTGGCTTTCGACACCCGGACGATTGCAAGAAGGTGCTAAAAAGAAATTATTAGAATGGTTCGAAACTGGATTGCAAGAATGGGATATTTCAAGAGACGGACCGTATTTTGGTTTTGAGATTCCAGGTGAAGTCAATAAATTTTTTTATGTTTGGTTAGATGCTCCTGTTGGCTATATGGCAGCGTCTAGAAAATTCTTTGAAACAAACGAGGAAGAATTTAATTCTATCTGGCGCAAAGGTGAAGGACAGATTGTTCACTTTATTGGAAAGGACATTTTGTATTTTCATGGACTATTTTGGCCAGCTATGTTGATGGGAGCTGAATTCACGACGCCTAACAAACTCTATGTCCATGGATTTATGACTGTAGGTGGCGAGAAAATGTCTAAGTCGAGAGGAACATTTGTAAATGCTTCTACTTTTGCGAAGCATCTAGACACAGAGCATTTTCGCTTCTATATGGCTGCAAGACTTGGCTCTGGAATGGATGATGTTGATATCTCTTTTGATGATTATCTATCTAGAGTCAATTCGGATCTTATTGGCAATCTAGTGAACATTGTGTCCAGAGTATCAACTTCTATTCTTGATAAATTGGATCGAAGACTTGGAACACTACAAGATGAAGGAAAAAGTTTGTTCGATAAACTTCTTGCATCCGAAGAAAATATTCGGAAAAATTATGAAGAAAGAAATTATCATCGAGTGATGCGCGAGGTTGCTTCTCTTGGAGATCAAGTTAATAAATATGTGAATGACAATGCACCTTGGGTTCTAGTGAAGAATGATCCTGAGAAAGCGAGAAAGGTTGTAACGACAGCATTAAATTGTGCAAAAATTTTGTTCCTCTATTTATATCCAGTCATTCCCAAGACGACTCAGAAAGTTATTAACTTTCTTGGTATTGAAGGAGTTCCTGACTTCTCTATAATATCTCAAAAAATCGAAAATATTCAACTACCAGCTTACGAGCATATAACGCAGAGAGCTAATGAAAAAGGAATTCAAGACATGATCGAAGAAACAAAAAATGAATACGATAAAGCTCAACTATTGGCAGGTAAAAACAATCCTAGCATAGCTTCCAATCAGCCAGATCAAACTGGAAAATCTGAATCCAAAGGGAATTCAACTGATACAGTGACAAATGATGGATATATCTCGATTGAAGATTTATCAAAAGTTGAGCTTCGGGTTGGACATATCAAAGATGCCAATCACGTGGAAGGTGCGGACAAATTGTTACAAGTTACTGTAGATTTGGGTGAACATGGATCAAAAAATGTTTTTGCTGGAATTAAGTCAGCTTATAAACCTGAAGACTTAGTCGGACTAAAAGTTGTAGTAGTTGCCAATCTCAAACCTAGAAAAATGAAATTTGGTATGAGCGAAGCAATGTTGCTTGCTTCTGGGAATGGAGAAACTCTATCGCTATTCATTCCTCATCGCGATGCCAATCCAGGCGATCTACTAAAATAATATTCAGGAAACCTAATGACATTTTTTCAAAAAATCAAAAACTTATTTCGCCGAAAACCTCAAGATCTGAGAGTAAAAATTGATTCGTATCTTAAGAACCCTACTCTGATTCAGAAAACGATCAATCGACAAATAGACATTGTATTCTTAACGAAATGGACTAACGTTCTTCCATCTGAACCACCACATTTTGATCTGAATGCAAAGTTTTTGAATTCTGTAAACTTACCTTCTGTTCCCCAAGAAATTATAAACACTTTGACAGAAATTTCATTCCAAGACTTTGCAAGCGATGAGACAAAAAAACTATGGATTGAAGCTCTGATTCAACCTGGACCTCAACCTAAAATTGAAGTATATAAATCATTCTTAATGCAAGATGAAGTAAGCGAATGGATTGTGGATGCACTCCAAAAAATATTTGCAGAGATCAACCAGAAACTCAATCCACTATCTTCGTTCATGAAAAATTCAACGGTGGATACACAAGTAAGAAATGTGATTAAATCTTTTTTACCTAAAATTCAAGAATCTATTTTAGGCAAATTAACAGACGTCACATCAGATCAAGATCTATTGATTGTAATGAAAAATTCAATAGCCATTGCAATGCAATTGTCTTTGAAAGATTTCCAAATGCCACCTGAAAACGAGCTTGAGAATTCAAGAAAAGCAATATATAAAGCGTTTCAGAGTTTGCTAAATGATAAAAAAGCGCTAGAAAAATCATACGAACTCTATCGTAGTTTCTATGCAATTCTTATAAAACAATATGGAGACTCGCCTCTATCAAAAGTCTTTTTCGATAGCGATAATAATTATAATCACTTTAAAACGACTCTTTCTGAACAATTTGCAAAGGCCATTGTTCAAGCAAATGCTACAAATTCAATTTATGCTGATGAACTTGAAAATATTTGGAAAGATATACAAACTAGTTAGGTTCTACTTAAGACTACCGTCCAGTTTTCTTATACACGGATAACTGAAGGGTGAATATTTTTCTTGCATAAGTTTGCTTTGAACCTAGGTTGGAGTTGACTATGGAAGCAAATATTCAAGGATTATTGGACAAAATATATCTAGATGGAATTGAGAAAGCGAAAATTGAAGCATCAGATATCATATCGAAAGCTGAAGCCGAAGCATCCCAAATCATTGAAGCAGCTGAATTAAAAGCAAAGAAAATTCTTTCGCAGTCCGAGAATGATTCTAAAATCTTCCATGAAAGTACAATTGCAGATTTAATTAAAGCAAAGAATCAAACCTTAAGCTCCTTAAAGAATGAAATTTTAGAATTAATCTCAATAAAAATTATTGAGAAACCCATTGAATCTCTATCGGTTGAAGTTGATTTTTTACGAGAAATCATTCTTATAATCACGAAAAATTGGATGGAAGATGGCACAAACCCAGATCATATTGATATACATTTACCATCATCACAACTTATAAAACTGGAAGCCGCATTGAAGAATGATTTGCACCGAGAATTACAAGGTATGCAAATTTTTGCTCACTCTAATATTAAATCTGGATTCAAAATCGAAAGAAAAGACAAAGGATATCAATTGGATTTTACAATGGATGCAATGGAATCCTTCTTTCGTAACTATTTACGCAATAAATCCAAAGAATGGCTGTTTGATAGTTAATAATTTATGGAATATTTCTATCTAGTTTCTTCACTCCCTTCTGTGGGAAGTATAGATCAGTTTGCAGAATCTCAAATCAATGATATCCAGAATAGAATTCTGAATGAATTAAGTATAGAGGATGCGGAGAATTTTAAATATTTAATCTATAAGAACGATAATAAGAATCTTCTTTATGTTTTAAGACGAAAATTCAAAATCAAAGAAGATCCTTTATTCACCTTTCATACACCTGCCCTATTCACCTATCAAGAATTAGAGGAAGGAATTTTGGGTTTATTTGAATTGCCCAATTATATGTTTGAATTTTTACAGTTATCAAAAGATGAATATAACGGAAGTCAAACGGAAAATCTTCTAATCCATCTATTTTACAAGGAAGCCACCTCTACTCAAAATGGTTTTCTAAGTGATTATTTTCATTTCAAACGAGATCTCAAAAATATTATATCCTCCATTAATGCAAGAAAGTACGGCTATGATATTGATAAATATCTTTTGGACGGCGGAAGAATCAATGAAACTCTTCGAAATGTGAGTAGCCGAGATTTTGGTCTTGGTAGTGGAATCTATGCTTTTATAGAAGATTTAGATAGATTGCTTAGTGAAGGAAAATTGACTGAACTCGAGAAATTTATTGATAAGATAATTATTCAATTTATCGATTCTTATCCTTGGGTGAACACTTTTTCGGCTGACGCAGTTTATATGTATTTTTTGAAATTATCATTATCAAAAAGATGGAGCGACCTTGATGCTTCAAAGGGGAATGAAGAGATGTTACGATCCTTAGATTGGGTTATTAAGTCAGCATCGATTCCATCTAATTATTCTATGAAGAGTATAACATGACTAAGGGTAAAATTATCGGGATAGTATCCAATTTGGTTTATGTTGAAGCCAACGGATCCGTAGGTCAGAACGAAATTTGTTATATACTTCATAATGATTTAAAACTTATGGCAGAAGTTATAAAAATCAATGGTAATGTTGCATCTGCGCAAGTTTTTGAATCAACTCGCGGAATTAAGATGGGAACCCTAGTTGAGTTTACTGGTAAAATGCTTGAGATTGATCTTGGTCCAGGATTGCTTTCCAAAAAATATGATGGCCTATTGAACGATCTCGATAAGCTGAGTGGTGTCTTCCTTAAACGTGGCGACAAAACTGATCCATTAGATGCGGACAATTTGTTCGATTTTACCCCAATCTCTTCTGCTAACGATAATGTTGTCGCAGGAGACTGGCTAGGGAATGTTAAGGAAAATTGGATAGATCATAAAATCATGGTTCCATTCTCGATTGAAGGCCGTTGGAAAATAGATAGTATTGTAAGTGCAGGTCAATACAAAGTTGATGATACAATTGCTGTTCTTTCAAATTCAGATGGGCAAATAATTAATGTTAGCATGAGACAAAAATGGCCAATTAAAATTCCCATCACTTCCTATAAGAATAAAATGCGTCCATTTAAAATCATGGAAATGGGAATTCGTGCAATTGATACGCTCAATCCGATGCCTGAAGGAGGGACAGGATTTATACCAGGCCCTTTTGGCTGCGGTAAGACCGTTCTTCAACATGCAATGAGCAAGAATGCAATGGCGGATTTAATTATACTTACTGCATGCGGTGAGAGAGCAAATGAAGTTGTCGAGATCTTCAAAGAATTTCCTGAGCTGGACGATCCAAGGACTGGACGCAAACTAATGGAACGTACCACTATTATATGCAATACATCTAATATGCCAGTTGCTGCAAGAGAAGCCAGTGTTTATACAGGAATGACTCTTGCAGAATACTATCGATCAATGGGTCTGCGCGTACTTTTGCTTGCTGACTCTACATCGCGTTGGGCTCAAGCTCTTCGGGAAATGTCTAATCGATTGGAAGAATTACCAGGCCAAGATGCATTTCCAATGGATCTATCTTCAATCATTTCAAGTTTCTATGCTAGAGCTGGATATGTAACACTTAACAATGATCAGACGGGTTCGATAACTTTTGTTGGTACTGTATCACCGGCGGGCGGGAATTTGAAAGAGCCAGTTGCAGAATCAACCAAGAAGGCTGCACGATGCTTCTATGCTCTTTCACAGAAAAGAGCGGATTCCAAAAGATACCCTGCAATTGATCCATTAGATTCCTATTCTAAATATATTGAGTATTTGGAATTCCAGGAAGATATTGAAATGTCCATGGGTAATCGATGGATTGAGAAAGTAGAATTGGCAAGAAATATCCTAAGAAAAGGACAAGAAGCATATGACCAAATTAACATATTAGGAGATGATTCTGTACCAATAGAGTATCATATATCTTTCTGGAAGAGCGAATTGATTGACTTTATCATTCTTCAACAAGATGCATTTGATTCAATAGATAGCAATACTCCAATTCAAAGACAAAAGTATATGTTGGATTTTATCTTGGAAATATGTGACCGAATCTATCAATTCAATGACTTTGAAGAAATTGCAGGATTTTTTAAATCAATTATTTATTTATTGAAACAAATGAATTACCAAGAATATGAAGGAACAGAATTCAGATCATATCGCAGTCAAGTAATAACTGAATTAGACAAGAAATCTTTCTTAAGCAACCAACATCATAAAATTGAATCAATCCAAAATGCGGTCGCTCAATGAAAACGCAATCCTACCAAAAAATTTATACAAAGTTAACTAAGATTACAAAAGCAACTGTTTCGCTTCATGCAGAGAATGTTGGTAACGAAGAAATGGCAATGGTGAATGGGAGATTCGCACAAGTTGTTCGTATCATGAATGATGAAGTCACCTTGCAAATATTTGAAGGAACCGAAGGCATTGCAACAACTGCTGAAATAGTTTTTCTGGGTAAGCCTCCAACATTGAGAATTGGTGAAGATCTGGCTGGCAGATATTTGAATGCTTATGGCGAACCAATAGATGGCGGCCCAAAATTGACAGGCCAAGAAGTAGAGATTGGTGGACCAACTATCAATCCGGTTCGAAGAAAGCAGCCTTCCGAATTAATTGCAACGGGAATTGCAGGCATTGATTTAAACAATACTTTAGTTGGCGGGCAAAAGATTCCTTTCTTTGCGGACGCTGATCAACCGTATAACCAAGTTTTGTCGATGGTAGCTCTCCGTGCAGAAGCTGACAAAATTATTCTAGGTGGAATGGGTTTATCAAATGATGATTATCTCTATTTCAAAAATGTATTCGAGAACGCAGGTACGTCGCATAAAATTGTGTCCTTCATCAATACGAATGATTCACCTCCAGTTGAGAGACTTCTTATTCCCGACATGTGTCTTACAGCAGCAGAATATTTTGCAATCGAAAAGAATGAAAAAGTCCTTGTTCTGCTAACAGATATGACTCTCTATGCGGATGCTCTTGCAATTGTCTCAAACAAAATGGATCAGATTCCATCAAAGGACTCCATGCCCGGTTCACTCTATTCGGATCTTGCTAGAATCTATGAGAAGGCAGCTCAGCTCCCGAGTGGTGGTTCTATTACAATTATTGCAGTTACAACGCTGAACGATGGGGACATTACTCATTCAATACCAGATAACACAGGTTATATCACAGAAGGTCAGATTTTTCTTAGAAGAGATACGGATATAGGAAAAGTAATTGTGGATCCTTTCCGATCTCTATCTAGGCTAAAACAAATTGTTATCGGCAAGAAAACAAGAGAAGATCATCCGCAAGTAATGAACGCACTCGTTCGATTATTTTCTGATGCTGCAAATTCTAGAACAAAACGTGAAAATGGATTTGATTTAACCAACTATGACAAGAGAACATTAGAGTTTGCTCGTGATTACTCAGAAAAATTACTTGCAATAGATGTAAACACAGGAATTGAGGAAATGCTCAATACTGGCTGGGATTTATTCAAAAAATATTTCGAAAAGAATGAGATCGGAATCAAAGAAGATTTAGTCAAAAAATTCTGGAATAATTAGAATGTCTATTCGGTATCAATTGAACAAAACAAGTATGCAGAAATTGAAAAAGGATCTTGCTGTTCGAGTTACTGCGCTTCCAACATTAAAAGCTAAAGAAACTGCCCTTCGTTCAGAGATAGGAAAAGTAAAAGATCTTTTGGAGAAATCACAATCCACTTTTAACGAGATGATTAAATCTCAAGAAACCCATTCGAAAATCTGGATGGAGTATCCTTCTGTTCTAACTATTCAGAATATAAATATTGAAACCAAAAATATAGCAGGAGTAAAAGTTCCTAGACTTTCGAATATCGATTTTCATATCCGAGACTATTCTCTTTTCTGTAATCGAGCATGGATTCCATCGGCAACAAAAATTCTTGAAGAGTTATCAACTGAATCTATAAGAATAGACTTAATAAAAAAAGAACTAGAAATCCTCAATATTGCGCGAAAGAAAACAACTCAGAAAGTAAACCTTTACGAAAAAGTACAGATTCCAGGCTTTAATGAAGCTATACAAAAAATCAAAAGATATTTAGAAGATGAAGAGAATCTAACAAGATCAGCTCAGAAAATCATTAAAGCCAAAAAAGAAAAAGAATCTTTTGCAACGAATTTTACTCTTACAAATATTTCTAATCCGAAAAACAGATCGAAGAATACATCCAGCAGTGGGTTCATTGCATGATTGAGCCAATGTCCAAAATTCATTTTGTTCTTCATACTGGGAACAAAAAGAGAAATCTAGCAAAATTACAGAATCTTGGATTGGTTCATATCGAAACATCTGAATTGAAAAACACTCCTAAATTATCAATTCTTGAAAGAAAGAAAAAGAGATTTTTGAATATAATTACCAAGATCTCAGAACTCAGTAAATCTTCCAAAAAGCAATCATCATTCCCTAACGATGTCACAACAAAACATCAAAGAATATTGTATTTAGAAAAAAGAATTTCGTTACTCGATGAGAAAATTCTCGCATTAGATGAAATGAAAATGAATTTGAAAACTATGGAACCCTGGGGTGATATCGATTGGAATCGAATTGATCAATTGAGAGCACATGGAATTCATATTCGATTTTTAGTTACGACGCAAAATATACTAACGCAGAAGAATCTTGATGAAGCATATTTTATTGTTCATTCTGATTCTAAAAAAGTTTATCTCATCGCTTTCGATTATAAAAAAGAACCAGAAGATTATGGTTTCGAGGAAATACAACTTTCTAGAAATAAATTGAGTGAATTGAGAACTGATATTGATATAATAATAAAATCCATATTTGATGATAAAGAATATCTTTCCAGTTTTCATTTTTTCATTGAAAAGTTACAGCATGAAATCATAACAATTGAAAATCGAATGGATTTTGAATTAGCTAAATCAAGCATGTTTAATTCAACGAATGGTTTGTTGTTTGGTGTAACTGGATGGGTTCCAACAAAGCTACGAGACGTTTTTATTCTTAATTTAAATTCTGAAAAAATTGCCTATCTTTTCACTGATACGACAATAGACGATGATATCCCTATTCTTCTCTCCAATAATATGATAGCAAGATTCTTCGAGCCTATCACTAAGATCTTTTCTCTTCCAAAATATACTGAGATCGATCCAACCGTTTTTTTCGCACCATTTTTCACAATTTTCTTTGGACTGAGTCTGGGTGATGTTGGATATGGAGCTCTACTAACTATTGCTTCAGTTCTATTTTATTTTCGTGCTTCTTTAGAATGGAAAAAAATTGCAGCTTTATCAATCATACTATCAATATCTACAATGGTCTGTGGAGTTTTTGTGAACAGTGTGTTCGGTGCGATGCTATTTCGAATGAATGGATCCGATTCCTACTTATTGGATAAAGGGGCTGAATTTGCTATTTTTGCTCCGATCATAAATGGCTCAAGTATTACATATCCTATCATGAGCTTAGCTTTGATGCTAGGATTTATCCAACTTTCATTAGGTTTAATGTTGCAGTCTGTCAATCGCATTCTTGATTCTAACAGATTCATTTACGGTATGAAGCCAATTTCTGTCATAATGATTTTATGGGGTGGGATGATCTGGGCTGTACATAATGATATTTTGGATCTTGGATTCAATGGTTCATTCAAAATTGGCAATATAGCGATTGGAAGTTGGTTAACTTCAATCCCATCAGAATTTGGAATGTTCACTTTCTGGATCGGACTGATAAGTTTTTTTCTTTTCCATGATCCAAGACTTTCCTGGGTCAAACGACCTGTATTTGGAATCTGGGAAGCTTATCAATTGGTAACTGGTTTTCTCGGAGATTTTCTTTCTTACATAAGACTATTTGCTTTAGGACTTGCAAGTGGGCTTTTAGGAAATGCCTTTAACCAAGTTGCCTTTATGATCTTGCCTAATGGAGATATAAATACTCCTTTATTTGTTTTAACAATTATTATATTGATACTTGGACATTGCTTAAATTTGGGTTTAGGAATTCTCGGTTCTTTCGTCCATCCACTTCGTCTTACATTTGTTGAGTTTTATAAAAGCATGAATTTTACAGGAGGAGGCAAAGAATTCAAACCCTTTGCACTTCAAAAATAGGAATCAATATGGAACATTTAATCGCAGGAATTGGATTGGCGCTAATGTTGGGACTTGCAGGTGCAGGATCAGCAATTGGTTTGGCAACAGGTGGAGCAGCAGTACTCGGGATGATACAAAAGAAACCCGAAGCTTTCGGAGTAGGACTTGTCCTATCGGGACTTCCTGCGACTCAAGGGCTATACGGCTTCGTAGGGTTCATTTTGTTCTCAAGTGAAATGAACGCAGATCTTACAGCACTTAAAGCGGGAACGATTTTGGCAGCAGGAATTGCTCTAGGAATTGCTGGATTCTTCTCCGCCGTGCACCAAGGAAAAGTATGTGCCAATGGGATCAATGCGATAGGCAATGGAGTGGATGCTTTTGGTCGGACTATGATACTCGCAGCCTTTCCTGAATTCTATGCGATCTTAGCACTTACTGGGTCGATTTTACTCTCCCAGTAAACCTAACACAGTTTAGACGTAAATTAAAGAACGGATTACAAATTGAATGTAAATCCGTTCACTTATCTTTATTAATGATTCCTTTTACCTTATCTTGTGTTTCTTTGTCTTGCATCTTCTCTTTTGCTGTCTGAATAGCTTTCTGTCCTTGTTCTGACTCTGCAAAATCAATCACTTTACCAAATAGTCCATCACCACTTTCTTCGCCCTCTTTGGGTTCAGCAGACGCACAAGAAATTGATAACACGATCATAATAGTTAGTAGATAGTATTTCATAAAATCCTCCATAGTTTTAATTGAATATTGAATAATCCTATTTCTAATAAAATAAGATCAACTTAATTTTAAACGTAAAAAATATTTTTGATACAAAATCAATCAATAATTTATAGATTCATTGAAGAACTAAAGATCGCAATTTTTTAGTCTATTTCTAGATCATTTTCAGAAGCTGATTTCTGCTGCTATTTATTAAAATGCGGAATCTTAATGACAATTTTAGATCTAAAATATGTGACGATCCAAATAAATAGAAGCATAGCAACAGAATATACTAAAGAGCTAAGATGAGAATTCTCCCAAGTAAAAAATTTCGTAACTAACCAAGACTTTGGAACAATTCCATTGATATTCAAAATTAGGAGTCTAGAAAAGATTGCGGAGAAAATAAAAACAAAAAGTGCATATCGTCCGAAAAGTAGAATTGGCTCAAAATGCTGCCTCCAAATAGATGGAACTGAATCTAAGACAGCAATAAAGACAGATGCGATACCACCAGTGATTAAAACAAAACTTGAAGACCAGATAGATTTATTGATTGGGAAATATTCATCCAGAATTAAACCAGCTGCAATCATTGCAAATCCACCTAACCACAACGAAATTTTAGAAATACTTTTTTCATGAATGGACTGCGAATCGCTATTGCGAATTTTTATCGAGCCAATCCACAACCCAATCATCGAAGTTGCGATGGATGGGATCGTGCTCAAAATTCCTTCAGGATCCCAAGTTTTCGTAAATTTCCATAAATGTCCATATAACAGAGATCGATCGACATATGCGGAAAGATTGTAGTAAGCAGTGAAATTAAATTCTTTAATACTGAGAGCGTTCTTCCAGTATTCATAATCAAACAAACCCCATCCAGCATTATAACCCAAGATAGATCGAAATCCATTCCAATCGGGTGGGGGTATGAAAACAATTAAATATAAATAACCAAGCAATATTGATAGAAATAAAAGAAAAATTATTCGAGGATTTACATGAATAAATACCATATAACAACAAATATAAACTACTCCGATTCTTTGTAAAACTCCAGGAATCCTTAAGCCATTCCATTCGAAACTGGGAAAAGCATTTATAAGCAATCCAGATCCTATAAGAATCGCTCCACGTACGAAAATATGTTGGTACAAGAGAAATTTTCTTAGCAAAATTGCTTTTCTGGAATTTTTTACAGACTTCAAAGAATCCTGTTCCTTTCGCCTTGCATACGAAAAAGGAATACTCATACCTACTGCGATCAGAAAAAAAGGAAAAACTAAATCTGCAGAACTTAGACCATTCCACTCTGGATGTTTCAATAATGGATAGATTGCGCTCCAGCTTCCGGGATTATTTACTATGATCATCCATATAACAGTAATTCCACGGAATAGATCTAAACCCAGATTTCTTTTTGTATCCAAGCTAGTCATAGTAATTTTGGAACTAGGATTCAGTCCTCAATACACAATGATTGAAAAAAATATACGATCCAAATTTGTAAGAAAAATACATGGAGTAAGAATTGAAAAACAAAATCTGCTTAGAAAAGTCCAGACCGTACGTCTTTTTCTTCGCGTTCCCACTGAAAAACAGTTTCTCGGAGTTGTGGAGTTGAACCTTCAACAGTTGCAACCAGTGCAGACTCAGATACTGGTCTATACCGATCCTGCCTTTTGAGAACAAATTTACCGGATTTTACAACATCTAACACATGTTTCTTGAACGGATCTCTTTCGCGACGAGAGAGTTCTTGAAGAGCGTAGTAGAATGTTGTTAATCCTTTATAAAACCAATCGAGCTCTTCACATTTACCGACGGGCCATAGATCTTGAACCAAAAATTCAGAATCCTGAATCAATGATTTACCTTGGAAAGGTTTCTGCAAATAACGACATTGATAATAAATTTCGAAATCAAGATTTCTCTCGCGTCCGGGCTCGAAATCGATTCCCATCCATTTGATCCAAGCCTTCTTCTCATCTTTGGATAAACTAGGAATCATTGCAAAAAGATATCCTTGTTCCTTGAACAATCTCTCAGATGAAAACATCTCCATTATCTCAAGCGGGATTGTATAATGATGCTTCTTCCATTCCACTACATAAGGTATGTTTTGCAATTCTGTATATTCACTTGGAGTTTCATGTAATGTCGTATCACCAAACTGAGTGATAATAAAAATTAAAGATAATAATTCTTTTCGGCTTAGAGTCTCCAGGATATGGTGAACACCACCTTTTTGGATCAAACCACGATAGATCATTTTCTTTTGCTGAAGAGCAGGCTGATTGTTAGAAAGAATTATACCTAATGATTTTTCTATCTTACGAAGTGACCCTTGATCAAATCGTTCTACATTCCCTGCGATTGCAAATGGCATATTATAGAGCTCTCCTGCCGATATCTTTTCTATAAAAAGTAAATGGGATGGAGAAAGTATTTAAAAATGAGTAAGTTTTGTCAATCGAATCCTTTAAAGTTTTTGATTTTGTTGTTATACCTAGTATCCTTCCACCCGTTGAAGTTATGTTCCCATTGGATGAACGTTTTGTACCGGCATGAAAAACTTTTGTTCCAGAGTATTCAGGAATTGGAATATTAAGTGTTATGTCTTTTTTATAATCATTGGGATATCCTTCCGCGGCGAGAACCACAATACTAGAAGAACCCTCGCTGATACGCAGAGATTGTTGTGAGCTCAATTGACCATTTGCTGCCTTCCAAGTTAACTCTAACAAATCATCCTCCAATAATTGCAATACTGCTTGGGTTTCTGGATCTCCAAATCTACAATTGAATTCAACGACACTCGGTAAACCTTTAGCATTGATCATCAATCCAACATATAGAATTCCAACATAAGGCTTGCCTTTATCTTTCAAGACTTGCAAAATCGGTGCCACAATATCTTTTTCTACAATCTGAATCACACTGGATGTAGCAATGGGAGCTGGACAATATGCACCCATTCCTCCAGTGTTTGGACCTTCATCATTATCATAGGCTCGCTTATGATCTTGTGCTGCAGGAAGTAATAGGAAATCTTTTCCATCACAGATTGCAAAAATACTCGCTTCTTCGCCTTCAAGAAAATCTTCAATTACTACTTTTGATCCACTGGCTCCAAATTTCTTGTCTAGAAATATTTCATTGAGAGCTTGTTCTGCTTCATCCAATTTTAAACAAACAGTAACACCCTTGCCAGCAGCGAGTCCGTCAGCTTTTATCACGATTGGGCAACCGTGGCTTCTTACATATTCTACTGATTCTAAATGTTCATAAAAAGTTTTATGTTTAGCAGTTGGAACATTTGCTTCCATCATAAGCTTTTTGGCAAAATCTTTGGAGCCTTCAATCTGTGCGCAATAAGCGGATGGACCAAAGCATGGAATTCCAATCTCCTGCAACCAATCACTTACACCGGCGACGAGTGGATCTTCAGGTCCGACAAAAACAAAATCATATTTACCTCGGCAAGCATTCTGGAATTTTTCTTTATCCTTCCAATCAAGAGTTCCAGCTGGTAAGATGATTTCTGGATCAAACCCACCGTTCCCTGGATAAACTTTTAGATCTGCTAACAATGGTGACTGTAACAGCGAATCTGCGATTGCGTGTTCTCTTCCTCCACTTCCAAGAAGAAGAACTCTTAGAGCCTTGTTCATAAATTCTATCCTAATCTTTCTAGTGCTTTAGAAACAATTTCTTTCTTCTCCGAGAGAATTCGAAATTTTTCCTTTTCTTTATCAATAACTTCAGGTTTGGCTTTTTCAATGAAACCTGGATTACTCAATTTATTATTAATCTTATCCATCTCCGTGCTCAATTGAAGAACTTCTTTTTCGAGACGAATCTTTTCTTTTTCTAAATCTAGGATTCCAGATAATGGGAGAGCAATTTCACCAAGGGAAAAGGCACCGATCGCATCCGTTTTATCTGGATTGTAGTCGGGAATCAAGTCACAAGACTCAGCTCGAGCCATTTGCAATATGTAAGATCCCTCTAGATTAACAATATCTTGCAGAATTGAATCTGCGGACTTAACGATAATTTTACATTTTTTGTCGGGCTTAACACCGAGTTCAGCACGCATGGCACGAACTTTATTTACGAGTTCAATCAATACGTCTGTTCTGCGAACACCCTTCGATGTCTTCCAATAAGATTCAAGAATATTCAATTTTTCTTGTGCTGATTTAAGGTCTGTGTTCACTTTCTTAAATTGATCAGCATAAGATTCTGGGAATTCCGTAACGCAAAGTGCTTTATCATTAAACAAAGAATAAATCTCCTCTGTTATAAAAGGCATGATTGGATTGAGAAGCCCTAATGATTTCTTGAGAATACTAACCAAAACTTGGCGAGCAACTAAGGCTGAGTCATTCTCAGTCTTGCTGTACATCCTTGGTTTGACCAATTCAATGTACCAATCGCAGAGATCACCCCAGATAAATTCATAGATTACGGAAGCCATTTCAAAGAAGTGATAATTTGAGTATGCTTTTTCGTATCGAGCTAGAGTTAAGTCAAATCGACTCATGATCCATTCGTCATTTGCCTCAAGCTTAGACGGGCTTGGCTCGATAACTTCGAAATCATCCGGAAGATTCATAAGAATAAAACGTGTTGAGTTCCAGATTTTGTTACAGAATGAACGGTAACCATCTAACCGACTCTCGTCGAACAAAATGTCCTTACCTTCGGGAAGAACTGCAGCAAGAAAAAATCGGAAAGAATCTGTTCCGTATTTCGCCATCATATCCAATGGATCAACAACATTGCCCATGGATTTACTAAATTTCTTGCCGTCTTTGTCGCGAACCAATCCATGAATGAGAACCTTATGGAAAGGAACATCACCCATAAACTTAAGCCCCATCATGATCATTCGAGCAACCCAGAAGAAAATAATATCAAAACCTGTAACGAGTATCGAATTCGGATAAAATTTTGCTAGATCAATCGTCTTCTCTGGCCATCCATGAACTGTGAAAGCCCACAAGCCAGATGAGAACCAAGTGTCCAGAACATCCTCATCCTGAGTGATATCCGAAGCAGATACATTCCGTCCAAGCTTTCCAAAAAGTGCAATTGCCTCTTCCATAGATTCGGCAACAACCATAGTTCCATCTGACAGGTAGTAGGCGGGAATTCGATGTCCCCACCACAATTGACGCGAAATACACCAATCGCGAATATTTTCCATCCACTCGAAATAGGTCTTCTCCCACATCTTGGGAATAAATTCTACTTTGCCTGTACGAACAGCATCAATTGCTGGTTTGGCGAGTGGTTCAATTTTCACAAACCATTGAGTTGATAGAATGGGTTCAATAACTGCGCCACCACGTTGGTTATGGCCTACTGAATGTGTATGATTTTCAATTTTCTCAATAAGTCCTTGAGATTCAAGATCATCAACAATTTGTTTACGAGCCGCAAACCGATCGAGTCCAGCATACTTACCACATAATTCATTCATGGTCCCATCTAGATTCATGATCAGAATAGGAGTAAGTCCTAAACGTTGACCCGCTTCAAAGTCATTGGGGTCGTGGGCTGGAGTGATTTTTACGAGTCCCGATCCAAATCCTTGATCCACAAATCCATCATACAGAAGAGGAATCTCCCGATCTGTTAGGGGAAGTTTTAGGCTCTTGCCTTGCAGGCTCTTATAGCGAGGATCTTCTGGATTGGCACAGACAGCAACGTCGCCTAACATTGTTTCTGGACGAGTCGTCGCAACTATAATATAATTCTTGTTATCTGCTGTATCGTTGGGGTCAGCAAATGGGTATCTGATATGGTATAATTTGCCTTGTTTCTCTTTGTATTCAACTTCAATATCTGAGATTGCAGTCTTGGATACAGGGCACCAATTGATGATTCTCGCACCGCGATAGATCAATCCTTCATCATAGAGACTGCGAAATACTTTGATTACAGCTTTTGATAATCCATCATCAAACGTAAATCTTGACCGACTCCAATCTACTGATTCTCCAAGAAGTCTCTGTTGATTGGTAATCTGTCCACCGGAGTGAGCTTTCCATTCCCATACTTTGTCAATAAATTCTTCTCGCGTATAATCTGTACGCTTCTTGCCTTCTTTCGCAAGCTCTCTTTCCACAACCATCTGAGTCGCAATTCCTGCGTGGTCCATTCCTGGAACCCAAACGGTAGATTTGCCTTTCTTTCTTTCAAGGCGGATGATAATATCTTGGATCGTATGATTTAGCGCGTGTCCAATATGGAGAAATCCCGTAACATTAGGAGGTGGAATTGTGATGGAAAAATTTCCATTCGATGAATCTTCAATGGGTTCAAAATACGGGTTCTTTTCCCAATTTTCTCTCCACTTTCTCTCAACTGATTCGGGTTCGTAGCGGTCGCTGATTTCTTTCTTCATAGAATTGATGGTTTTCTTGTTCTTACATGAAAACCCAAGTGAACCTGGGGTCAAGTGAGTATAAGTACGTTGACGTAAAAAAGCTATTTCGAAACCCTGTTTTCATGAACGCAAAGACTGTAAAAATTCTAAAAAAATACGCTGCCCTGAAGGGAATCTCTGATAAACAAATCAAGAGAGAATGGCTTGGCAAATCTCAAAATGAGAAAGACAAGAAAAAACAAGAAATGGTGAAGGAACTTACAAAAGCCTAAGAAGCAGCCTCGCCTGTTTCTTAGCTTGAACTTCTTTAGTTCGTTCAAAACCTTTTTTACTTATACAATCCTACAAAAAAACTTTTTATTTACATCTAAGAATTACGAAGCTGATGTCGTCTTCATAATCTTTACCTGATTTCCATTGTTCTAGATATTCCAAAACTCGAATTTGAAATGTTTCTATTGGTACGGAATCTCCCAATCTACAAAACTGCATAAATATTTTCTCAAGATAGTCCTCATCTGGAAATTCTCGATCTAAGTTAGGAACTTCCATTAGTCCATCCGAATATACTAAGAAAACATCGCCAGGATCAAAGCTATATTCTTCTTCTTCGATTCTTGCGTCATCCCAAACCCCAATGATTCGTCCTGGAGGCCTATGTAAATGCACGCAATCATCTACTTTCGAATAGTGAAATAAACTTGGATGACCCGCATTGGCAATTCTAAATTTTCGCATGTCACAATTAAGATAAATATAACTAGCTGTTAAAAATTGCCTTCCACATTTGCCATGCATAATTCGATTAATGTCTGTTAGCAATTTTTTCGGGGAATCAGAATTGTATTTTTGTTGAGAAAAAGCAATCTTGACCATAGAGGCAAGTAAAGCTGTGGACAACCCATGCCCAGATACATCCGCAAGAAATATTCCCAGATAATTGCCATTCTCCCATTGTAAATCATAGAAATCTCCGCCAACTTTCTCCATAGGAATATATACTGAGCTCAGTTCCCAATGTTCACTCTTGGGAAAAGTTGCAGGTAATAAAGAAAATTGTATTTTGCGAGCAGCGTCAAGCTCTTGCTGAATATGTATCAATTGTGCTAAATTTCGATTGTTCTCTTCTAATTTTACATTTACTAAAATAAATCTTCGAACTAGCACATAACTAAAGCTAAATATTAGAACTAAGAGGCCTAGATATGCATTGGTAAACTGGAAAACAAGTAGTCCGATTGCCACAAGTGATTCATGAATTCCAAATAAGAAAAATATACTTAGACCTGCGATTACAACAAAATTATCAATATTTGGAGTTTTATAAGTAGTGTATATCAAACAAGAAATTACGATAGGTCCAGTTATAAGAACAATTACTTGGAAGATTTGCAAAGTATTCAACAAGGCATGCATTCCAAAATATCCAATCAGAATCGAGAACATTAAGAATAGAAAATGACTGATCCAACAAATCCGAATCAATCGATAGACCTGAATAATGTTACTTGGAAAAATTCTTTCCAAGAAAATATACATCAACAATGGAATAGAATAAACACTGAGCAAATTAATCCAGGTCCAAATTATATGATTGTCGTAAAAGAATAATCGTGCTGGAGATCTTGAGATAGTATATAACCCAGTAACTAAACAAAATAATCCAAATAAGAAAAAACTTTTCGTCGAAGATTTATCTAGAATAAAAATTGAAGAAAAGAGTCCAATAAAAACAAACAATACTCCAAGGATCAAACGATCTGAACTTTGTGAAAAGATAAACCAAAACAGCGAGGCAAGATTTGCTTGGTAAGATTTGCCAAATAATCCGATTTTCTCTTGATTGGAATAGATCTCAAAATGAACTTCCGAAGTAGAGCCAGGTAAATAAATAATATGCCATGGCAATCCGTAAAATAGGTTTCTATGTGCTTCAACAGACCAATCACCAAAACGATAAATTTCGTCACCATCCGCATAACAGCGAAATACTCCGTAGAGTCCAGTTAGAAATAAATACCGATTCCCAATCGGCATGAAATTAGAATCATCTTTTTCTAAAATAACTTTTAAATCTATTGTTTCTGGTGAATCAATTTTGATTGGAGTATCATATTTGGTATATGGTTTCCAGTCGGTGTCTACAGAACTTTTGATCCACCAATTTTTGGTTTCATACAGATTGATTGAATTCTTCCAAGCCGGCCATGATTTTGAATTGGAAAAACGCGATTCATCTAGTGTAATATAAAATTGAGCAGAGAAAACAATCCCTATACCCATAACTCCTAATGCTAAAATTATAAAACTACGAGATAGATTCATATTTCACCAGAGGGAAATATTACAATGAACTCACGAATCGGCAAGTGAAAAAGCGACTAGACGAATTGTAGATACAAAAAAATATATTGTTATGAAACATTTTCTTTTGCTTTTGTTAATTATATTTACAGTAATGCTTTGCAACGGAAATTCCAAAGGGAATACAGCCAGTACATCAATTGACATGAAAGAACGCTGTTCATTGGCACCAGATGGTGGTCCTTGTCGAGCATTGATACCTGGCTATTATTATGATGCGGCGAATAATTCTTGTCTCGAATTCAATTATGGTGGTTGCAAAGGTTCACTTCCTTTTAAAATGAAGTCAGACTGTGAACAAAATTGCATCCGCTGATTTATATAAACGTTTTTTAACTCTTACATCTCTTAATATCCTTTCTAATATCACGGTTCCATTGACTGGAATCGTTGATACGGCAGTACTTGGACACTATACTGATCCAATCTCAATTTCTGGTGTTTCAATCGGAACTATTATGTTTGATTATTTATATTGGGGAATGGGTTTCCTTCGTATGGGAACAACGGGAACAACCGCAATCAAAACAGGCCAAGGTGATGAAGAAGGTGCGTTCTTAGTACTGATTCGATCTCTCATCTTAGCTGCATGCATTGGATGTACGATTTATGCCTTTTCCTATTATATTGGAAATTTTGGTTTCGGATTCTTAATGGGTGATGATTCAATCAAAAAAATTGGAAGAGATTATTATGATCATCGAATATGGGATGCGCCATTTACTTTAATGAATTTTGCAATAATAGGTTGGTTACTGGGTAGGTCAAGAAGTGGTTTAGTTTTGATACTTACTCTATCATCCAATTTACTCAATGTTGGATTGGATTATGTATTTGTTGTATTTTATAATCAAGGGGCGAGCGGAGTTGGAATGGCTACAGCTTATTCTCAAGTTTTTCAATTCTGCATTGGTTTAATTCTGATTTTTTATACGCAGAGAAAATATTTGAGTATTTTAGGAAATCATTTATTTTCTCTTATTTTTCGCAAACTTGAATTCTATCAATTGCTGATTTTCAATAAGGATATATTTCTTAGAACTTTATTTCTCATTGTTACTTTCACTTTGTTCCGCAATTTTTCTTCCTCTTTAGGGAGTGACGTGTTAATAATCAATTCTATACTCTTTCAATTTATGTTAGTCTATGCATTTCTCGCAGATGGATCTGCATTTGCAACGGAGACTTTAGCGGGCGATTTGTACGGTCAGGGCAAAATTAGAGAGCTCAAAACGATTTTGAGAATCGCAATAGCATTTTCAGTTGCTATTTCTTTGATTTTTGTTGCCACTCTAAGTTTGTTTTCCAATCAAATTATTGGATTGCTGATCACCAAAATTCAGATCATTCAATCCGTTCAAGATGTACTTATCTGGTTCTTTCCGGTTTTAATTCTCGGAGCATACGCATTTAGTTTAGATGGACTATTTCTTGGACTTGCAAAAGGTTCTATTCTACGCAATTCCATGGCGATCAGCAGCTTTCTATTTTTTCTACCTTGCGCAATCTTAGCTCTTTATATAGAATCCAATATTGTATTGTGGATTTCACTTAGCTTGTATATGGGATCTCGCGCTATCACATTGTATTATGCCTCGAGGAAAATTCTATGCATCATATAGCTATAGCCACAAACAATCTCCAAGCTATGTTTGAATTTTATTCAGTTCTACCAGGTTTAGAATTGAAACAAATCAATCGAAGAAAAATTGAAATAAGCGATGAGACTTCAGGAACCAGTCAAGCTCCTGGTAATTCACAAGTTGATAATCAAAAACACGTGCCGAGTCAAAATCAATTTCAAGATCAGAATTTTACTTCAACAATTCAGAAAATAGATTGGGACGAAAACTTAATTCGAAGTGTATGGTTTTCCTTCGTAAACAATCCCCTATTGATTATGATAGAAAAGGAAAACTTCAAAAAAGGAAGTCATGCTTTAGTGTTTGCTTTGAAAGAATTGGACCTAGACAGTAAAACCTCAAATAAGATTCTAGAATTGGAAGAATCACGATCAGAATATTCAATCTATTTTTCAGATCCTGATGGCAATAAACTTGGCTATAGTTCGTTCCCAACTCCACTAAAAAAAATTGGACTGTAATTTTAATAAAAATTCATTAGAAATGTTAAATCCTTTCATAAAAAAAATATTTCATTTAAATATAGTAATAGTATTTTTATTAAATGGTTGCACTACGATTGGATTTCACAATTCACAAATGAGAGATTCAATGGAATGGGGTAAGAATCGAACTATAAAAGTTTGTACATTCTATGAACCTGGAATCAGTTCTGAAGAGATCCAAGAACTTTTTGTACATTGGAATGATGAACTCAAATTGTATTCTCTAGCTGTTGTAGCTATCAATCAACAAGAAATAGAAAGACCAGGACTAACTGGGGCATCAATATTAGAATTTCTCTATACATTGCCTATGTCCGAAAATTGTGATAGATATCTATACCTGAAGGGAAGGAATTGGAAAGATATCGTTTTCGAAATTACAAGTTTAGGAGTTTTTGCTTTAGCAGGAATTAAATTAGAAATCCAAGGTGCTGTAGAAGCCAAAACCAATACTCGAGGATATATAAAAGCAAAATATATATCTTTACTTCAATTGATTTTTACAAGTCCCAAATCTACTTTAGTTCACGAAGGATATCATCTATTGGGTTGCGGGCATCAGCTTTTTCTAGATCCATGCTACAAGCAGATTCAGGATACCAAGAAACTCGCAAGTGAAAGGGAATCTGAGATTTTCAATCAGGGTTCAAAAGAGTTGTCGGTCGCAGAACATTCCGAACTTGATTCGAATTCATTGAACGAAGAATTGATCCATCCATCAATTGATTCAATATTCTTTCCGAGCATTACTGCATCTGGTCGCCGTTTCATAACTAGAGATCAAGTTGATCGATCTATTTTAAAGGACTAGAAACTCAAATTCCATTTATATATTATTTATTTAGCTTAAGCCTTTGACTGGTGTTGCGGCGGAAGCGGGAGCCTTGAGCCAAAGATCCTGATCATCAACCAAATCACTTTTCCTTTTCTAAAAACATTGCCCATAATGGATCAGACTCATGCCTGCTTTCTTCTGACAATACAGGTTTATCATCAGGATCAGCAGGTTTATCAAAAAGCAATCTTATTTGATCGCTATACTCTTCCGAAGTAAGACATTTAACTTTAAACTGCCTTGCAAATTGTCTAATTTTTTTATCTGATGTAACAAGAATTAGATGATTTGGAAATGGATTTGATTTTATAAATTCCCGGATAAGATCATCGGCCTCTTTCTCTTGGCTATAAAATATTTCCATCCCGTCGATGGTTTCCTGATAAGTATCGTAATCACCTTTTGTTTTTTGCCCATCTACAAAAATGAGAAACTCAACATCAAATTTCTGTACATTTTGAACTTGGGCGAGCAATTTGATGAGTCCCAATTTCGCCTCATCCAGCCGGTCATCATACATACAAATTTCTAATTCAGGAAATTTATAGATTAAATTGAAAGCATCGATTAAAATCTTCATAGAAGCTGTCGCTTCCGTTAAGAATACAGCTTGCTAAACAACATTCCAAGGAAAAAAAGGTAGTATGGGAAAAAAATACATCGTCGTTGGAGCATCCAGCGGAATCGGCAAAGCGATTGCCGAACAACTTTTGAGAGAAGGCAACCAGGTTGCCCTGCTCGCAAGAAGAGATAAAATTCTAAAACAATTTGCAGATGAGTTTAATACTGATTCTAAAAATAGGAATGCCATCACAATCAAGTATGACTCCAACCAATTCGATAAGTCAGGAACTATTTTTAATAAAATTGTGAAAGAGCTCGGTGGTGATTTAGATGGAATCATCTATGCATCCGGAGTTATGCCAGCTGTCGGAGTCGATGAATACAATACCGAAAAGGATTTACAAATGCTGAATACGAATTTGCTTGGAGCCATTGCGATTCTCAATCCAGCTGCTGAATATTTTGGCAAGAAAGGATCTGGATTTATCGCGGGGATCTCGTCGATTGCAGGCGATCGTGGAAGACGTGGGAACCCTGTTTATAACACTTCCAAAGCTGGACTCAATACTTATCTTGAAGCTTTGCGTAATAGGCTCGCAGTAAAAGGTGTACAAATCGTAACAATCAAGCCGGGTTTTGTTTCAACAGATATGTTAGCGGGAGTAAAAGTTCCTGACAAGGGATTCCTCAAGCCAATCACGGCAGAGGAAGCTGCAGCAACGATTATAAGAAGGATCAATTCTGGAAGCGAAAATTTCTATGTCCCGGCCAAATGGGCGCTGGTTGGATTGATTATAAAAAACATTCCTTCTTTTATATTTAGAAAATTGAATATTTAATATGGCAGTCAAAAAAAAATCCACCATCTCTAAGAAATCAATTGTCAAAAAGAAATCTTCAAAGCCGAAGACTTCGTCTTTAAAAAATGTCAATGCGAGCAAGTCAAATTCTCTAAACCTAGAATTGCCTCATCCAGAAAAGGTTGAAGCATGGGGCATGAATGCTTCATCTATAAGTTCTGTTTTTCGACCTACCAGCGAGAAAGAGATCATTGATATATTCAATTATGCGAATGCAAAATCCAAAACAATCGCTATGCGAGGTGGTGGTTGCAGCTACGGTGATGCAGCAATCAATACAAATGGAATTGTTATGGATCTTAGTAATTTCAATAAGATTCAATCCTTCGATGAGAAAACAGGAATCATTCGGGCACAATCTGGAGTTACGATCAAGCAACTCTGGGAGTTTGGAATTGAGCGAGGTTTCTGGCCACCTGTTGTGAGCGGAACAATGTATCCAACACTTGGTGGAGCCTTGTCCATGAATATTCACGGGAAGAACAATTTTGCCGTTGGAACTATTGGAGAACATGTAAAGGAATTTACATTCTTAACAGCTTCCGGCAAATTATTGACCTGTTCACCTAAGAAAAATTCAGATCTTTATTATTCGGCAATTTCCGGCTTCGGAATGTTAGGTTGCTTTCTAGAAGTATCTTTGAAGATGAAACCCATTCATGCAGGAAAAATGCGAGTCTGGCCTGTACTCACAAAAAATTTCCAAGAAATGTTCGATTATTTTGAAGCGGAATACCAACATGCCGACTACCTTGTTGGTTGGATCGATGCATTCGGAAGTGGCAAAGCTTTAGGTCGCGGTCAGATTCATAAATCCGTTCACTTAGAACCAGGTGAAGATAAAGACTATCCTGACAATTGCAAACTAGAAAACCAAAATCTCCCGACTCGGTTATTTGGCATTATTCCTAAATCCTGGATGTGGATTCTCATGAAGCCATTCAGCTTTCCTTTAGGTATGCGACTGATCAATTATGCAAAATACTTAAGTGGATATCTCTCACATAACAAGCCTTATCTTCAAGGACATGCTGAATATGCATTTCTTCTAGATTACGTTCCTAATTGGAAATTAATGTACAAACCAGGATACATGATCCAATATCAGATCTTTATTCCCAAGGAAAATGCAAAATCTGCTTTCGAGGAAGTATTTCAGCTCTGCCAGAAAAGGAAAATTGTCACCTGGCTTGCAGTTTTTAAAAAGCATAGACAGGACCCCTTTCTTTTAACGCATGCGGTGGATGGTTATTCAATGGCGATGGACTTTCCCGTTTCCAATAAAACAAGATCCAAAGTCTGGGAAATGTCTTATGAGATGGATGAGATTGTTTTAAAATACGGTGGAAGATTCTATTTTGCCAAAGATGCAACTCTTCGTCCTGGTATGGCGGATCGATTTTTTCCTAAATCCAATATTGCAAAATTTCGAACGCTAAAGAAGAAATACGATCCTAAAGAAATACTTCAAACTGATTTATATAGAAGAATTTTTAAGAATTAAAGTCTAATTGTCGCTAGACATTCATTTTCTTATATAAGAAATAGGCACCACCGATAAAAAGTGCAGGAGTATACCAGATGGCAACCCAAGCTGGTATACCACCACTCTCTCCAATCGATTTACCAGTTGAATAGAAAATATAATATAACAAGACAACTGCGATTGTAATACCAAGTGATGCAACTCCAGCAGATTTATTGGTCAGAGCTCCAGCCAAGGCCCCAATTGCCACTACTATAAATGACATCAACGGCATCGCAAAGACAGCATGCCTTTGCACTATAAGATCTCGAAATGGAATTCCTTTTGCTTGGCGATTCTCTATCTCTTCACCTAACTCCCAAAAATTCAGTCCGTCAGGATTACGTGTTGGTTTCGAAAAGTAATCAATTGCTTCCGGAAAAATATAAATTTTCTCTGGAAATTTTTCATATTTTTTAACACCAAGCTCTTCCGTAAAATTTATCTCTTCAACGTCTGTAAGTTTCCATTCATGCTTTTCTACCGAATAGTCAGCCCTTTGTGCAGAGATCACATATTCTGGTAAACCTCCCGGATCTACTTTTATGTAATTGAATCCACCTTTGATAGCGCTTGCCTTGTCATCATACCAATATACATAATAGAATCCTTCTTTGCCTTTGACATGATATTGATAGACAAGATCAGTTAAACGACCGGCACCTTTTACCATATAAGAATAGTTATCCTGTGCTTTTTTATTCGATGGAATTGCAACAAATTGAGTAAAAAAAGCAACGAATATCCACATTAAGAAACCAAAAACTAAAATGGGCGTAACGATCCTCATAAAAGAAACGCCGGCTACCATGATGGAAACTAATTCTTTATTCGCGCTAAACTGTCCAACAACAAAGCACACACTAAACATCAAGCTCGGAGAAATTACTTGAACAACCATATTTGGAACCGAGAAAGCAATATAAAGATATGCGTAGATTGGATTTTCTTTGTTCTCAACAAAATATTTCATATTGTTCGTGATTTCATAAACTAGAATCATTGCGGTGAGCATAAGAAGTGTTCCAATAAAAGTTTGGAAAAATTCCATAAATAGATATCGATCTAGTATTCGAATAGGGAAATATTCTCGCTTCAGATTACGGAATAATTGTGGAAGATTCACTATCACTAAAATATGCAATGTGCCATCATCGAAAAGAACAATTTTGGTTGACGTTATGAACGACTCGGAGAAAAATTTCAGCAGGAGTTAGCAAAATGAAAAAATCCATCGCGCTGGCAATTGCCATCCTTTTATTCAGTGTCCCAGTTTTTGCGCAGGAAAAGAAATCTGCAGACGAATACAAAACCTTATTGGGTTCCGGAACAGATTTGGAAAGAATCGAAGCCCTAGAATTCTTTGCTCAAGAAAAAGACAAATCTCAGATTCCTGCAATCATTGAAGTCTTGAGAGAAACCGACAGTCCAAAAGTTGCACAAAAGGCTGCAATTACTCTTGGTAGAATCGGGGAAAAAGGTGGCTCAACAATCGCACTCAAAGACAAGATTAGAAACGACGAAAATCCGGCAGTTAATTATGCTTGCATTCTTGCTATTTTCAATATCCATAAAAAAGATGAGGATGTTGATCCTGTCGCCAAGGAAGCTCTTTCATTTGCGAACCAATTTCGAAGCAAAGATGTTTTCATAGCCGATATTCTCAAGAAATTGGATGCAAAATTCAGTATTACAGCAACTGAATCGTAGTTCGCGCTACCTTTTTCCCATTTTTTGATCTGCGGCCTATGGTCGCAGATTCCACTTCTCAAAGATCCAATTTTTTCCCATAAATTTATTGACTGATTTCAAAATAAAGATCCAAATTGACGAAATTCGATCCTTGGAGGGAAAATGAATAAATTATTTCTGACAATTTCACTAGTTTTAGCTCTCGCTATCACTTCATCCAATTGTAAAAAAGAAGAAACCGAAACAACCGAAGAGATGACAGAAGAAACTGCTAAGTCTGGCGGTGGCGGTGGAAATGATGCAAAAATCAAAGCTTACGAAGATTTCGTAACTAAACTTTGCGCTCTAACTGATAAAATGAAAACTGCATCGGCAACTGAATCAATTCAACTTGCTAAAGATTTCGCTAACCAATCTTCAACTCTTAAGACTATGACTTCGGATCTTGATAAATTGAAAGCAGAAACTTCTGATGCTCAAAAATCAAAAATTGACGCAGCAACTAAAAAAGGAACTGCTTGTGTAGCTTCTGCTGCAAACACTAAAATTTCTGCTCCTGATATCAAAAAAGAGATTCCTAAGGATATTCCAAAAGAAATCCCTTCTAAATTGCCAGGTATGTAATTTAGGATTTGATTCAAATTTATATAGATCCGTACGGAAATTACGGATCTATATCATTCAATTTTAATGTAAAATTTTTACAATCTACAACTTATCTTATAAATCTTCCCTGATTCAGTAAATTATTTTTATTTCTTTAAAAACTGATTATTTATTTTATATAGGCTTAGTATTATATAATAAAATATTCCTAAAAGGAAATTTGATAATGAAAAATTTAAATATATTAATATTCTTGAGATTGTCGAAATCCTGATTAAAGCTAATGCAGATGTTAATATGAAAGACAATGCTGGAAAGTCAGCTCTTGATTTTGCTGGAAGCAATTCTACTGCTGATGTATTGAAAGCAGCTGGGGCAAAATAATTCTCTATTTCTGATGCATCCACTGGTGTAATCCAATGTCAGTGGTCGCGCCTAGTGCAAACCTAAGCCAAACTGCAATCGCATACTTTGTTTCTTGGATTCCTTAGATTATAATTTTTAATCTGATAAACCTTATCTATTCTTTTCATCCCCACTTGTAAATACTTAACAGGTCAGAAAATACATATTCAATTGGAGAGCTAAGCATCCTAAAAAAATTGGCTAAAATTGAATATAATATATTCTATAAAATTTGAAGTACTAATATCAATTAGAACTTTTTTATTTGGATGATTCAAATTATCGCAACGTTAATTGATACAATTTGTTGATTTATTTGATACAATTTTAAATTTTTCTGAAATTAAAAATAATTTTCAATTAAATATTAATTTTTGTCCGCTACTCATAAAGTTAGTGTAAAAATTGGTGATTTTAATTTAAACTAGCAAAGGTAATATTTTAGTAAATGGCTTGATATCTTTTATTCATTAAATAGATTATGGATAAAAATATGAATAAACTAATATCACCAATTGCCATTGATTTGGGCGCCAAGAACACAGGAGTGTTTACTTCCACTTATATTCCAGGCGATTTCATATCAAACTCTGATGTAAAAAAAAATGGATATCTCTTTCAAATGGGGGACATTCAACTCTCACAAGCAGGTAGAACTGTTAAAAGGCACCAATTGAGAGGAAATCGAAGAAAAAAGTTAGTTCGAAGATTGCTTTTTCTAATTCTGAAGGAGAAATTCGGAATTAACGAGTTTTCGAGATCCACATCAGAATTTTTGCAAGGACTTTTAAAACGAAGAGGTTTTTCATATATCGCGGAGAATATAAATGAGGATGTTTTAAAATCGGCTGATTTAGAATTTTTCGAACAATTTACCCAAGGAAAAATCACTAAGAAATCGTCTTTATTGAATCAGTTGTTTGATATTTCTCAAAATCTTTACGATGCTCAAAGCATACTTGATTGCGAAATATTTCAAAAAAATAAAAAGGATATTAAGTCTTTTCTTAAAACCCAAGAGATTGAAGTTAACGATGATCTTCTGGATCAAATTGATTCTACGAAAAGTTATTTAGAAACTATAATAAAGTCGGATATAGATGGACATAAACATCGAAGAGATTATATAAAAAATATTTCTAAAGACATAGAAGCTAAGTGGAAAACTATTCAGGAATTTAGTAATCTTAAAATGAAGCCTTTAGATTTTTCAAATCTTTTAGGACATCTTTCCAATCTACAACTTAAACCGCTAAGAAAATATTTCAACGATCCTCAAATGGCTGAAGGAAATGATTATTGGGACGAAGAAAGATTGGGAACTATTATTCGAAAATGGCTAAAGTCCTTGAGACCCTCAGAAGAAAAAGATAAAGAAAAAATAAACACATTATTAAAAAAAATAAAAGGCAATGAAACCAAAGTAATTGGGATACTGTTATCAACCAATCCTGAACTCTCCATACCCCCGTATGAGGACATGAACAATCGAAGGATTCCATCTTGTCAAACCCAGTATCTCCATACTCCTGCACTAAACCAACTCTATCCACAATGGAAGATATGGACGGAGAAGTTAGTTAAGGATTTAACAGACGGAAAAGAGTTGATCGCAGATGCCGGTTTTGATGATTTTCGATTGGATTCAGAGCTGATTATTCTGCAAAAAGTTGGTGAATCGAATAAAGAAATTCAAGATAGGAAACAAGCTAGATTACTTCAGAGGGTATTGGATCTTTCCAAAAAAGTAGATCCATATAGTATCCGATCCCAATCTGTTGAGACTAAAAAAGGTCTGACCAAAAAAGAAAAATCTGAATTAGCAGGGGCTAAAGATAGATTGGATAAACTACTAGGTAAAGATAGTGATGCCTTCATTGAAATGGCAAAAGACTACTACGATCAGGTAAAAACCGTACGCCAGGGGATTGAATTATCTGAAGATTTATCTCTATTCCACACTTGCGAGGAAAAGACAAAAAAGAAAGGAAATAACCAAACAGAAAGCATTCGAACAATAATTGGAATAAATAATATAAGCAATGAAAGATTGGAAACTATTTTAGATACTGTCTGGAAAGAAAGACTTTATGGAAACACGACTCTCAGATCCTATTGCAATTCATGCGAAGAATTACGTAAAAAAGATGGAACAGCATTCATAATTACCGTATCGAGCGTGAAGAAGAAAAAGAAACTCAATATAAATATTACTGATGACCATGAAAAAAAAGTTTCAGGTCTTCTGGATAATTTGAATCTTGCAGTGAAGAAAATCTGTGAAGCATTTCCGGAAATCCAAGAAATAAGCTCCAAAAGAATGGAGAGAGATTGGGAAGATAAAGATTACAATCATCTTCCTTTTGCTAACCTATTTAGCCTAGCTCAGATATTCAATATTTTAGAAGGAGACACAAGAGGTTTTTCAAAAATATGCAATCAATGTATGTTAGAAAATAAATGGAGAGGGACAATAGTTCGATCAGGTTCCAATCTAGACCAAGGTGCGATAGCAAGTCGACTGAATAGTGACACAATTAGGCAATTTGATGGTGTTCTTCGAAGAATGACAGAACGATTGGCATTCGAAATTGCTTATAAAAAGAAAGAAGAACTCAAAGATATCAACCGGAATTCTAAAATCCTGATTCCGATAATCACAGAAATGAATCGTTTTGAATTCAATCTTGACCTAGGTCATTACAAGCAAGAAGCGAGAATTGCTTCCCCTATGCAGAAAAAGGGAAATCAAAAAAACGAACAAGCGTTAGAAAGATTAGAATCATTTGAAGTAAGTAAGAAAGATAGAATCAAAGAAGCATCTCTCAATATTTGCGCAATTACAGGTAGAGCGATTGGAGATAACGGACAGATTGATCATATTATTCCGCGAAGCTACTCAAAGAAGTCGAACGCAACCATCTTCAATACAGAAATGAATCTAATTTATCTCTCAACAGGGGGAAATGTTAAAAAGGGAGCAAAGTTTTATTCAATTAATGACCTTCATCCGAATTATCTCCAAGCTCAGTTTGGAACTAACGAAAAAGAACAAGTTCAAAAACAAATAACGGAAGGAATCGAATCTATTCTTAGAATGAAAAGAAAAGTCTTTCGGTCGTATAGACCAGAAGAACAAAAAATTTTGAGACATAGCTTGTTTGTTCCAGAATTGTTTCCCTTAGTTATTCCTTTATTAGGTGAAGGAATCATGGCAAAGGCGAATGGAACCCAAGCTTATTTGGCAAGAAGTCTACAAAATAAGCTTAAGAATATTTTAGAAAAAGATGGTTTTAAAGAATTGGAATTTTCAATCTTTCATATGAGGTCCGAAGAAATCTCAGATATTCGAAAGTTACTAGGAGAATTTAAATCAGAGTTTGCGAAACCAAGCAAAGATCAAGCACCTGGGAGTCATATTTTGGATGCGGTCTCAGTCCTAGTTGGAAGCCTTGGTAATCCGAAGATACAAACTATATTAAAGACAGATATTTTTTCTGAAGAAAAGGATGATATGTCCAAGGAAGATCAAGCAAAGTCGATTGAAGCTTGCCTCCCAACTCAGATAATAATTCATAAAATTGATAGTTTGCCTAAGTATAGAAAGAAAAATCTAGGAAGTAAGTCACTATTCAAGGACGGAATCTTTGGTGAGAGATTTGTTCCTCTGTATTTTCAGAATGAAAAGCTATTTATAGGATTCGATTCTCAAATGAAATCAGGATTAGAAATCAAGAAAAATCCCGAAAAAGTATTCGAATCATTGAAACCGTATTTTATGATTCACAATATTTCTTATAAGCAAGCTTTGGAGTCATCAAAGAAATCTACCGTTCGATTCCCTATCGATCGAAATAAAGCAGTTAGATATCTTTTCGAATCAGTAAAACAAAATATATGGAACGATGTTTCAGACATTTTACAAGGTTTAAGATATACAGTTTCTAAAAAAGATATAGCTTCACAAATAGTTGATAAGAATAGCAAGATTCAAAATAAAGATGAGATTTTAAAAGATGCACAAAAAAATATAAAGGTCGAAGTATCAAAACTGGAACTAACGGGTGAATCTCTCAAGGGTGTATTTGAATATCCAGGTATTAAAGATTGGGATGCCTTCCTAAAAGAATTCTATAAACACAAGGAAATTAAGACAGGCGAAAAACTGAACCTCGAAATCTACGACAAGTTTTGTCGGGAATACTTCAAAATATCTAAGCAAAATAAACAACACCAAAAAGTGAGAAAGATATTCAGTCTTCCAGTTATTGACAATCCGTCAGGTGGATTTAGAATAAAAAGGAAAAATTATGATGGAACGGAGATTTATCAAGTAGCAACTGCTGATGACGGGTATGCTGCGGGATTTCCTGCCATTGATGGAAATGTGGAAATCCATAATAGTAAAATTGGGATAGCTTTACCAGGTTTAGAAAAAGTAGAAAGCATTTCAACATTGCAAAATAAAAATAATCCTTCAGATGAATTTGTGTTCATGGATGATTGGAGAGAAATTGATGTTTCAGGAATTGAAAATGTAATGAGACTCTGCATACAACCTAACTCATTACCACGTGCTAGGATTTACGCTGAGGTGGATATTAAGGACTTTAAAAAGGTCTGTGAAAACATAGACTCTCTAAGCATATATAAAATACCGCAAGTTTTAAAACTTAAAGATGGCATTAAAATATCAGATAATTTTAAAATTTTAAAGGAACCTAGGGGAGACATTCGCGCGAAATTAATTGATTCCCCCAAAGGGATTATAGGCATTGAATTTATCATTCAATCCACAGATAAAACAATTAGCGAACTCTACAATTCTGGCAAACCGATAGGATCCCCTTATGAGACACCTGACAGTAATTAACGCTGGATCACATTTAAAATTGGACGGTGGTCTTCTGTTGATCATGGAAGGCTCTGATCTTATCAAAGAAGTCCCTCTCAATCGAGTTAAATCTGTCACTGTACTTAATCGAGGAGTTTCTCTGACAAGTAAT
Organism: Leptospira sp. GIMC2001; assembly: GCF_028462125.1. NCBI lineage: Bacteria > Pseudomonadati > Spirochaetota > Leptospiria > Leptospirales > Leptospiraceae > Leptospira > Leptospira sp. GIMC2001. The sequence continues at coordinate 3,528,595 of NZ_CP115468.1, forward strand.
TTAGTGCAAAGTTTTTCAGATAGGGGGATTCGTCTTTTTATTCAGGATTTCAGAAAGAGGCATACTGCTTGTATCTCTGGAACTCATCAGCATGCAGTGGTGGCAATTCGCAAGAAGCAATTTGAGATGATAGAATCCAAATCTGAAACGATTGCGAGTTCAATTATTTACGGAAAGTTGAGGAACCAAAGAGCGGTACTTTCATATTTCTCAAAATATTTCCAAACTGAAAAAACTGAGAAGTATGAAGAATTAAAAAATACTTCGGAAGAATTATTAGTACTATCGAATCGATTAATTGAATCCTCAAATTCTAACGAGCCAGATTGGAGAAATCGGATCCTAGGTTACGAAGGAAGAGGAGCCGCTATTTATTGGAAGACTATTTCTAACACAGATCTCGGTGGAAATAGCTTCAAATCTCGAACAGGACGAGGAGCTATAGAAATTACAAATCAAGCACTGAACTTGGGATATGCGATCCTTGAGTCTTATGTTTGGAATGCTCTTTCTAATACTGGCATGGAAATATATGCTGGATTTTTGCACACGGACAGACCAGGTAAGCCGTCCTTGGTTGTGGATTTTATGGAAGAATATAGACCTTGGGTAGTAGATCGATCTGTTATGAAATTAAGGGCTGAATTAAATAAAAAAAAGCAGCTCGATGATTCATTAAAAAAATCTCTAATTCAAGAAATCCACAAAACATTTCTAAAAAAATATCATTACAAAAAGCAAAAATTAAAACTTGAATCGATTCTCCAGAAACAAGCGTATCGTTTAGCTGGTTCTTTTTTTGACAAAGAATACAAACCTTACATTTTTAAATGGTAATACAAATTGAATTTATTAAAAGAAATTGTTGTTATTTATGACATATCAAAGAACAAACCAAGAACCAAGTTATTCAAAGAATTAAAAAATATTGGTCTTCAGAATATTCAAAATTCAGTTTTCTGGGGACGAGTAAATGAAGCAGAAAAAAGATCAATTCAAAGATTATTCAAAGAACATTTAGATAAAGAAACCGATAAGGCATTTATACTCGAGACTAGACTCTCGGCACAAATTAAGTTATCCGGATTCGGTTATGGAGATGGTAGTCAATTCGATGAAGAACTATACTACATTGCATAGCTTACCAATCAGCTTATTGAGACAATATATATTTTGTCCCAGGATACCATACTATTCGGAACTACTCGGTTTTAATTCAAATGAACCATTGTGGACTGAGCAAGGGCAAAAATTTCATTCGGACATTGAATCACTAATAAAAAGAAGATTGCCTTCAAAGAGCTAGACTCAAAAACCGTTAGGAATTGAAAAAAGCGGAACCCGTCCATAATATAGTTTTGGACAACAAAATCATAAAGGGGTTCCACCAATGAAAAATAAAAACACAACCACATCGAATAGTCAATCGAATATTGATAGTTTTCGATCTTTTTTAAAATCAAACATAGAAACTGAAATCCGAAAAAAATCCTTAGAATTTATCCAAGAGATCATGGAAGAGGAAATCGAAGCCCTATGCGGAAAAAGATTTAGCCGTAAAGTAGAAGAAAGTCTAGCATATCGTGCAGGTTCAGAGAATGTTTTTGTTCCAATATTGGGTCAGAAACATAAAATCAAAAAACCAAGAGTCAGAAAATCTGGACAAGAAGTTTTACTAGAAAGCTATGCAAATTTAAAATCCGAAGCAGATCTTGGAGAAATTGTTTTCAAACTGATGGTATCTGGTCTAACGACACGGCGATTTAGAGAATGCTTGAAAGATGTATCTGAGCAACTTGGAGTTTCAAAATCAAAGATATCCAGAGAATTTGTAAATGCTTCTAGAGCACATTTTAACAAACTGAATACGAGAAAATTTCCAGGCAAAGAATTCTTTTCCATTTTCATTGATGGTATTCATGTAGCGGATGAAGTGATAGTAGTTGTATTAGGTGTAGATAAAGAAGGACACAAGCATTTTTTGTCGGTGGTACAAGGCTCAAGTGAACATTCTGAAATAGTATTATCTGCTTTAAGGAAACTACAAGATCGTGAAATTTCACTTACTGAACGGGTTTTGGTTGTCTCAGATGGTTCAAAAGGAATTGAGAAAGGCATTAAGCAATACTTTGGTGAAAACTATGATCACCAAAGGTGTATTTTACATAAAATGAGAAATATAAAAGCGTGCTTGCCCAAAGAATATCATGATGAATTTCAAATTGAATATAAAGCAATTTTCAATTTGAATGAATACTCGAAGGCTAAAGAATCTTTGAAAGCAATGGAACATTGGTTAGGGAATATCAGTGAAACAGCTAAGATGAGTCTGTTAGAAGGTCAAGACAATCTATTGACTTGTCATAGAATCCAATTACCAATCGAAATTCGAAAAACATTTCAATCAACGAATCCCATTGATTCAGCCTTTTCACATCCAAGATTTCAAATGAACCGAGTAAAAAGGTGGCGTAAAAATCGAGACATGACAACACGATGGACAGCAGCTCTCCTATATGCACAAGAGCTTCATTTCAGAAAAGTAAAAGGATACAAAGAAATAGAAAAATTTCTATCCAATTATTTAGCCAATAAAAAAGTAATTGAAGAAAACTTTACAGAGATGAATATATCTTTATCCGCCTAATTGATTTCTAACGGTTTTTGGGACAATCTCGCCTTCAAAATTCGGCCTAGCTAATCCAAGATTCGAAAAAAGGATGAATGTTGTTTCCCTTGAACTGAATCTTCATGGGATAGTAGACTATACTTTTTATAATGAAGAATACATAATCCCGATCGAATTTAAAATATCCGGAAATAAACCTACTCGTGGGCAAGAACTTCAATTGCTCGCGTATGGGTATGCTCTTTCGGAAATGAAAAATTTGAAATTTGAAAGGGGGTATTTTCTTTTCGGCAATAACAAAAAGCCTTATTCTGTATTTCCGAGTGAAGAAAAAAGGAAAGATATTAAAAGAATCGTAAGTCAAATCAGAAATGATCAAATAACGATGTTGCTGCCAGATTCTGCAGCATCGATTGAAAAATGCTCTCAATGCGAATTTCTAAATCTTTGCAATGATAGGAATTTTTAAAAAAAGTAACTTACTGACCATACGCGCTGTAGAGGGTCAGCCAATCTTACATTTGATTGATTTCAGTTGTACGAATCTCAATTACAATATGACTTGTTTTCGCAAAATGTCTATCTTTTTTTGCATAATAACAATTTGCGAATTGGAAAAAAAGAAAACCCTCCCAATCCGCTGTTTGAGGGCTTTGGGAGGGCTCAATCATATTCAGTCTTGAGATTCGATCAACTGAAACTTTTATAGCGCATTCGTATAAGAATTCTAGATCCCAATCATATTCAGTCTTGAGATTCGATCAACTGAAACTTCCATACGCAAACTTTGAGAGTGCGACAAATGGCCAATCATATTCAGTCTTGAGATTCGATCAACTGAAACAATATCTATGGCATCGAGCTTCAAGACTTTCCAAACCCAATCATATTCAGTCTTGAGATTCGATCAACTGAAACTGTATCTCTCTCCGCTCCGCAAAGCGATTTAAAGCAAGCAATCATATTCAGTCTTGAGATTCGATCAACTGAAACCATAAAACCAGCTTTTCTTTATCTCCCTTAAGCCGACAATCATATTCAGTCTTGAGATTCGATCAACTGAAACAGATGGGTTGATGATAATAGTTGGTGGTTGGTGTCAATCATATTCAGTCTTGAGATTCGATCAACTGAAACCTTTGAGTTTTCTTTGTTCTTCAAGTTTGATTGCAATCATATTCAGTCTTGAGATTCGATCAACTGAAACCATAGTTCGTAACGAATTCCTTTTGATGCGGATAGCAATCATATTCAGTCTTGAGATTCGATCAACTGAAACCGTAATGTCGCTTTCATAAGATCCAAGCCTAGAACAATCATATTCAGTCTTGAGATTCGATCAACTGAAACGAAAGTTTATCGCGAGGAGTTCCTTTTCCTGTTGGCAATCATATTCAGTCTTGAGATTCGATCAACTGAAACTTTGGGTTTTTCGGTTTTTCTTCTTTGGCAGGTTCACAATCATATTCAGTCTTGAGATTCGATCAACTGAAACATCTTTTTCCCTTTATCATCGACTACACCAAAACAATCATATTCAGTCTTGAGATTCGATCAACTGAAACTATCATCGATCTATATATTCGCTTATGGCATTTCCAATCATATTCAGTCTTGAGATTCGATCAACTGAAACGTAGTATAAGATCAGAACATCAACCTGCTGTTCGGTGCAATCATATTCAGTCTTGAGATTCGATCAACTGAAACATACATCAAAGCTACTGAATCCAATCAAATGGCTATCCAATCATATTCAGTCTTGAGATTCGATCAACTGAAACATACATCAAAGCTACTGAATCCAATCAAATGGCTATCCAATCATATTCAGTCTTGAGATTCGATCAACTGAAACTGTTACCTACCCTATGGGATTGGCGAACTTATTACCAATCATATTCAGTCTTGAGATTCGATCAACTGAAACTGTTACCTACCCTATGGGATTGGCGAACTTATTACCAATCATATTCAGTCTTGAGATTCGATCAACTGAAACGATCGCAAAGGATCGCACCTTCTGCTTTTATTAGCAATCATATTCAGTCTTGAGATTCGATCAACTGAAACCGATCAATTACTTTCTTAACAACTACGGATCGACAATCATATTCAGTCTTGAGATTCGATCAACTGAAACTATTGTTCGTTGCCTCCTCGAGAATGTCTCTCTCGCAATCATATTCAGTCTTGAGATTCGATCAACTGAAACGTTGCGACCGACTCATTCACGAATCCAGCTAATCGGCAATCATATTCAGTCTTGAGATTCGATCAACTGAAACTCGATTAAGCCATCCGGAATAATCCGCTGCTTTGTCAATCATATTCAGTCTTGAGATTCGATCAACTGAAACGTCGGTGTGATGATTATATTTTGGCTGAAATCATTACAATCATATTCAGTCTTGAGATTCGATCAACTGAAACAACCTATATTGATGAAATCACAAAGCTATTTACACAATCATATTCAGTCTTGAGATTCGATCAACTGAAACAAATAACCGCTTCAAAACCGAATCACGATGCTCTCAATCATATTCAGTCTTGAGATTCGATCAACTGAAACGAAAGGGGGATTTTGGACGAAAATGGGCGAAATCCCAATCATATTCAGTCTTGAGATTCGATCAACTGAAACTGAAGATAACCCGATGGGTTGCATCAAACATTTAAACAATCATATTCAGTCTTGAGATTCGATCAACTGAAACTTAGTCTCCGATGCTTCATAGAACCGACTAACAATCATATTCAGTCTTGAGATTCGATCAACTGAAACAGGATCTTGGATAAGTCAAAAAAGTCGGTTGCGTTCAATCATATTCAGTCTTGAGATTCGATCAACTGAAACAGATTTCTAGCTCATAAGCGTTTGCGACAAATTTCACAATCATATTCAGTCTTGAGATTCGATCAACTGAAACCGGCTTTGTCTTCATTCTTTGCGTTCTCTGATTTCCAATCATATTCAGTCTTGAGATTCGATCAACTGAAACGCGGCTGCAAGCCATGTCATACCAGAGTCCTGAGACAATCATATTCAGTCTTGAGATTCGATCAACTGAAACTCTACGGATGGAATAGCCCAATAACCGCCAAGATCTGCAATCATATTCAGTCTTGAGATTCGATCAACTGAAACTTTTAGTTGATTTAAAATAAATCACTATCGCAATCAATCATATTCAGTCTTGAGATTCGATCAACTGAAACATCATTTTATATTCCTTTACCAGGCAATTAAATTCAATCATATTCAGTCTTGAGATTCGATCAACTGAAACATAACCCGTCGAACTCTCGCTTACTTGCGCCTTTGTCAATCATATTCAGTCTTGAGATTCGATCAACTGAAACCGATTCTCGCAAGCTCAATCTCATCGTCAGTTAGTCAATCATATTCAGTCTTGAGATTCGATCAACTGAAACTTCTAGATCGGTTTTGAAATTAGGGTCATTCTTTTCAATCATATTCAGTCTTGAGATTCGATCAACTGAAACTGGCGGAAAGCCATTTTTACGGATATGAGAGAGGCAATCATATTCAGTCTTGAGATTCGATCAACTGAAACAAATAACATTTTCAAAACCGAATCCCGATGCTCTATCAATCATATTCAGTCTTGAGATTCGATCAACTGAAACCCTGGTAAAGCAGATTACGAATTAATTGCTGCCTGGAACAATCATATTCAGTCTTGAGATTCGATCAATTAAATTTAAAGATGCGAACTCTCGATGCAGAATTAAAAGACATTTTTTAGACCAATTGCACATAATCTTTATTATAACAAAAATAATTCTAAAAAATAATTTGATTATTAGTCGGGCCATTATAATATACAGTAAAATGCAAAAAAAGAAAATACTAAATATTCTGAAAACAATTACAATGGAGGAAGCTGAATCGAATATCTATAATTTTTTTGGAGATGACTTCGACTATAATCTTACTGTGGCTTCTTATATGAAATTTAAAAATATCGATTTGAAAACTGCGAAAGCAATAGTCGACTATGAGAATTCGCAGCTTGATCAAATGAGAACAGATCAAGAAATCCGATCCAAACTACAACCTCCACAATACAATCCTCATCTCTAAATCTTTTCCATTTCAATACGAAATTTTGGTAGAGAACTAGGATAATTTTTTTGCAAAAATCCAATCAATTTCTCTCGAATATCACAACGTAGATCCCAAGCATGAGAAGCATTCTTTGCGCTAACAAGTGCTCGTATTTCCATGGATGTATTGGTACAATTTGTAACCTGGATTCCGCATACTCGCCCATCCCAGAGTGGATGATCTTTTACGATTTTCTGCAATTCTGTTCGTATCTCATCAACTGACACAGAATAATCCAAGTATAAAAATACAGTTCCTAAAATATCGGAAGATACTCTGGTCCAATTCTGAAATGGCTTCTCGATAAACTGTGCAATGGGAACGATCAACCTTCGCTCATCCCATATTTTTACAACAACATAAGTAAGAGTGATCTCCTCGATCTTACCCCATTCACCTTCTATAATCACAACATCATCTAAACGAATCGGTTGAGTGATAGCAATCTGCAATCCAGCAAATATATTGGCGATACTTTTCTGTGCAGCAAAACCCATGATGATTCCTGCCACTCCAGCAGATGCAAGTAGTGAAACACCGATTTGACGAATGGAATCAAATGTCATTAGAATTGTAGAAAACGAAACAATCAATATCACGACATTGACAACTTGCCGGAACAATCGAATCTGCGTTACGATCTTTCTTGCATTCAAATTATCTTCAGCTGCTATATCATATTTCTTAAGTAAAACATCCCGACCCACAGAAACGGATCTGATAACAAACCAAGTTACACCCAAAATTAATAATATCATCCTAAAGTGGTTTATAACATTTTCCGTTTCGGGATCGGCAATATCTAGATAGACTTTGGATAAATTGAGGATAAGAACAGAGATAAAAAAGCGAATTGGCCCTCGGAAATTTGTCCAGAAGTATGTAATTCGCAATCCTGCCCATTGCATTGGATAAGCAATTATTAATGGGAGAACATAACCTCCTAAGAAAACAACTATAATTAAGTATGAAATATTTTGTAGATACAGCCAATCTATAGAATTAATTAGTTTTATCGGATTTTCCTCCTATTGAATTCGATACTATAAATTCTGACGCCTTTCGCCCATACATGCAACAATTTATTTAATTTGACGGATTCTTAATTTTAAAATCATATATAGATTATCCATCATTGGAGTTCTATCTGATAATTAATTTATTTCATAACCTCTCGAATTCGAAGCCTCTTGATAAAATGGCTTTGCTATCCGTATATTATGATTCTGCTAGTAGAATCGTATACCCTGGAGTGGTTTTTATACTTGCCTATCTTCAAAGTGTTTTCCTCGAATGGGGTAACCAAAGTTCGCCAAATTTTACTATCTCACTTCTGCAATTGATTCTAAGCATTGGACTGGTCTGTATTTCCTTCTTTTATAAAAAGAACCTTTCTGTATCTATTATTGGTATTCATATCGTTATGATTGGAATCGCTCTTCTCGAAATCGAAAGTGGATTCCATGATCCTGAATTCTCTTTCAATGATGCAAGAAATTGGCTTGCTATCATTGCTCTTTTGGGCGTTTGGAGTTTCACGTATCCTGGTAAAGTTTCGAGATTTGTTCTTATCTGGACTGCAATATTATTATATTATCTAATTAGAATCATTATAGAACATGATATGACGCTTCCTATAAATACCCTGAAAGATATGAGTACAATCTTTCCACTATTTGTATTTTTCTTTTTTATAAATAATTGGTGGTTTGGAATGGGTTACCTTGCGGCTTACCGAGGAATCCTACTAGAGGAAAAAAATCTAAATTTTCTTAGGGATATTCATGATAATGTTGGATCTCAACTAACAGATCTAAGTTTATACTGCAAGCAATTGAAGGAAAAAGACGGAATCAGTTCAGATAAAATAATCAAAATACAAATTTATGCTGATAAAGCACTTGCAAACCTCAGAAGACAAGTTCATGAACGAGATGAGGAAGAAATTCTTAAAAAGTCGTTTCTAGATGGAATTCGAATCATCCTTTTGAGAAGGTATTCCGAAAGTGGACGAAATGTTCGTTTCCAAATTGATGAGAATTCGAAGTCCAAATTATCGGCACCATTTATATCAGAATTTGTGGACGACTTAAAATCCGTGGTTAATGAAATTTCATCGAATGACCTTAGATACGGCTCGGGATCTACAATTTGGCGTTTTGCATCGAATCAAAATTCAGTGGATCTTGTTGTATTTTCCAAGACTATGGAAAATATGCTTCGAGAAGTTTCTGGAATTGGAGAGAAAAATATTATTTCACGATTGAATAAGTACAAAGCTTCATATAACAAAAAAACAACAAGCGATTCTAATCTAGATAATCCAGATTATGATTTTACTATTAGAATATCGCTTCCGCTTAGCAGTGATTTATATATTAAGGAATCGGTCAATAGTCAGTAATCCATATGAATATTGGAATCGTCGAAAACGAAATATTATTTGCTGAGTATCTCATAGAAGAAATCATAAAATGCAATGATAGTCATAAAATAAAAACTTGGAAATCTGCTGAATCTTTCTGGAGAGATCCAACCAAGGAAGAAATCGATATCCTGCTCGTTGACATCGGACTGCCTGGCATGGATGGAATAGAGCTTTTGAAACTCTACCATGAAAAAGAAGGACGAAAAAGCATTGTCATATCATCGATGCAAGGTGATGATACAATTTTTGGCGCAATCAGATTGGGAACTTCGGGTTACATTCTAAAATCAGAACTATCTTCTTTATGTGAGACACTCGATACAGTGGCAAATGGTGGCGCAACAATTTCTCCATCCATTGCTGCTCGTGTTCTTCATCAATTTAGAAATCCGATTCAAAATGAATCCACCGAGAATTCCGAAAAATTGATTGAACCTGTTAGTGTTGAAACCCTTTCGAAACGAGAGAAACAAATTCTTGAAGAAATCATCAATGGTCTTTCTGCGATCAAAATTGCAGAACTTTTTGGAACAACCGATGGGACAGTCCGTCAGCAGATAAAGAATATATACAAAAAATTGCAGGTCAATTCACGAGTTGAGCTTATGAGAAAAGCCCGTGACCTTGGAATGTTTTAGTTGAATCCTCTAGATTGCAATTTACTTTAAAGAATCTATATTTCAATAATCAAATGTTTTTTATTCTGAGTTGATCGATTGCAATTCAGGGTGATTCTACATCAAATATCTTTTGCCAAGATTATCACGAAGATTGGGATCAGCGCCTGCACTTAACAGAAAATCCGAAATATCTCCAAGTCCGTCATAACTATTCGCAATATGAATTGGAGTTATTCCTCTATTATCGGCGCAGTTCGGATCTGCACCTTTCCAGATTAGTAGCTTAACTGCATTGATATTGCCAGATTCAACAGCAAAATGCAGAGGATAAATTCCATCTTCATCACTTTGGTTTGGATTGAGTCCGCTAGAAAGCAGCGTCTCAAGAAAAACTAGGTCATTTTGTTCGGTTGCAGCAATCTTAAGTAAAGTATGACTTGATTCTAGAAAATCAGATTCGTTTAATAATCTGACTAGAAGAGTTTGGAATTTATTATAGTTATGATTCTCAATGGAAGAAACTAATTCCCTTATTCGACTATTTATCTTTAAACGATTGATTGAAGAAACTAAGCTTGCTAACATCAGGTTGATTGTTCAAAAAGTTTTTATAAATGTCGATCACTTTTTCCTTGGATAGAACTTCTTTCCAGATGCAGATCCAGAATTTTTCTTAGACGCTGGTCTAGATGCTCGAGGTGGTCTCTGAGGTCTTGGTGACGCCTTCACAACATTATGATTCATCAAAGGATAAGCATGTCCTTCAACGACTGGAATTGATTTACCAATTAATTTCTGAATATCTTTTAGATATTCTTTTTCTTCTGCATCACAAAATCCAATAGCAATGCCACTTGCACCAGCTCGTCCAGTTCTTCCAATGCGATGAACATAGGATTCCGGAATATTTGGTAGTTCGTAGTTGATCACATGCGATAGTTCGTCGATATCAATACCACGTGCAGCAATATCAGTCGCTACCAAAACTCGAATCGTTTTAGACTTGAATTTGTTCAGTGCATCTTGTCTTGCATTCTGAGATTTATTACCATGGATTGCGAGTGTTGGTATCTTGGATTGAATTAATGCTTTTGTAACTTTATCAGCCCCATGCTTAGTACGAGTAAATACTAATACTCGTTCTATTTCTTTATTCTTTAGTAAATCAATCAACAATTTATTTTTGTTTTCTTTATCAACAAAGTAGACCACTTGATTTATTGTATTGGCAGTGCTCGATACTGGAGTCACTTCCACTTTCGCTGGATTCACTAGTATAGATCCTGCAAGCTTTAGGATTATTGGTGGCATGGTGGCTGAGAAAAAGAGCGATTGCTTATTCGTTGGTAACTTTGTTATAATTCTTTTGACATCATGCACAAAACCCATATCTAACATTCTATCTGCTTCATCTAACACGAAGTATTTGATATGTTTTATATCTGCATGACCTTGATCCATAAGATCAAGTAGTCTTCCTGGAGTTGCAATTAGCACATCAATTCCTGCACGTAAAGCCTCGACTTGCTTATGTTGTTTCACACCACCGTAGATCACTCGATACTTTAAGTTGGTAAATTGTCCATAACTTGCAAAACTCTCACCAATCTGAATTGCTAGTTCTCTCGTCGGTGTTAAGATTAAGGCACGGATTTTCTTCCTTTCTTGATTGGTCGCTCGATCTTCATACAGAAATTGAATAATTGGGATAGCAAAAGCTGCAGTTTTGCCAGTGCCTGTTTGAGCGCAACCCAAGATGTCTTTTTTCTTGAGGACAAGTGGTATAGCTTGTGCTTGGATCGGAGTGGGTGTTGTGTAGCCCTCGGATTGGAGTGCTTTCAAGATCGGGTCAATAAGTTCTAAATCATTAAATGAGGTCATCTAGGTATAGAATTCCTGAGCTGGCCTTGGTGACAATGGATTAATAAGTCAAATTTTGAGCTAATTTGCAGTTAATTAATTTCTGCATTTAGAAATTTCTCAATCATGGGAACAACTAGATTCTCTTCTTTAAAATCAGAAGATATTGTGGTAACTTCTCCAATATATTCACCATGACCGCCTGGAATAATTGATAATCGAGAATTAGAAATCTGCCTATGTAATTCAATAGCATGTTCAGGAGTGATGATATCTTTATCGCCAATGATTATTAAGGTTGGAACTTTTATCGTCTGAATTTTATCATCTGAAATATCTTTAAAATTCAACATTCTCTTTGCATCTTTATCATGCATGGTTTGCATACCGCTTTTGTCTTGGGCAACTTTTTCGTAGCCTTCTTTCAATTGCTTTGGCATATTTTCTAGCTTTGCTTTTTGCATAAATCCCCAAAACCAATCTGGAACACCATTGCGTTTGGCGAGAGCTGAACATAGAATTAATTTATTAACTATATTCGGATGTTTGATCGCGATTTGTAGACTAGTAGTTCCTCCATTGCTAAAACCTAAAAAATCAGATTTTTCAATTTTCAAATTATTGAGAAGTGTAAATACATCGACAGCATCTTGCTCAAATGAAAGATCAGCATCGCGATCACTTGTCCGTCCATGAGCCTGTAATTCAACCGCTATTACCTTTCTGTTCTTGGCAAGTAATGGTATGATTTTTTCAAAACTTGTCTGAATAGTAGATCCACCACCATGAATTAATACAATTGGTTTTCCTTTCCCATAAATTTCATAATACATTTTGAGACCGTTCACATTTGAATAACCGCTTTCAAAATTCAATCTTTCACTTGCGTTGTTTTGCATATTCGATTTTTGTGTTTGGTCTTTGCAGAAAGTCACCGCGAGAATCAATAGTATAAAATAAATGGATCGAAACATTCTGTGAAACTCCAATCCATTCTGAACTATCCGCTTTGTCAGTTTTATTGCCTGAAGATTTTACAATTTATAGAAATCATGGTTTAGCGGCTTCAATGAACTATTGCCCAGAATTATATCGCTTGCTTTTTCTGCTACCATCATTACGGGCGCATAGATATTTCCGTTCGTTATAGATGGCATTGTTGAGGCATCTACAACGTACAATCCGTCCATACCGTGCACTTTCATTGTATTCGGATCAACCACCGACATCGAATCTATTCCCATCTTGCATGTGCAAGAAGGGTGAAGAGCTGTTTCTGCATCTTTTGCAACCCAATCAAGGATTTCAGAATCTGACTCGACATTCGGACCGGGCGAGATTTCTGAATCGTTGAATTCATCGAAACCAGGTTGTGTCAAAATTTTGCGTGCTAACCGAACAGCTTCAATCCATTCTTTACGATCACGAGGAGTTGATAGATAATTGAATTGAATCGAAGGCTTTGTATATGGATCAGCCGATTTGATTCGAACTCTTCCGATTGTATCAGCATACATAGGACCCACATGAACTTGATATCCATGATCGTTTGAGATAGAAGTCCCATCATAACGTATAGCAAGCGGAAGAAAATGGAACATGAGATTGGGGTATTTAACCTCTTCATTGCTCCGAATAAATCCTCCCGCCTCGAAATGGTTAGTTGCTGCAGGACCTTTTCTCATAAACAACCATTGGAATCCAATCCATGGTTTGTTGTACCATTTTAAAGCTGGAGCCATTGAGACTGGCTTCTTACATGCGTATTGAATATATACCTCCAAATGATCTTGTAAGTTTTCTCCTACACCAACAAGTTCATGTGAGACTGGAACTCCAACAGATTCCAGGTGTTCCGGATTGCCTATACCGGATAATTGCAATAGCTGTGGAGATGCAAATGCACCTCCACAGGAAATAATATTTTTACCGTATATAATCTCAGGTTTTCCGAATCCAAATGAGCATTCAACACCGACTGCTTTCTTACCTTCAAGAATTATTTTTGATACAAAAGCTCGAGTTCGGATTCGTAAATTTTTTCTAGATTTATTAGGATGGAGATAAGCTCGCGCAGCACTGAGTCTTCTTCCCCGATAAATATTTCTATCGAATAAAGCAAATCCTTCTTGTTTATAACCGTTCACATCGTCCGTTAAAGGGAATCCAGCTTGCTGAACTGAATCAAAAAATGCTTTGAACAATGGCGTCATTCCTGGTCCACGCTCCAATTTTAAAGGACCAGAACGACCTCGAAATGGGTCATCATCAATCGTAGACGCAAGACAGTTTTCCATTCTTTTGAAATAAGGAAGACAATGTGCATAGTTCCAATTGTCCATTCCTGGATTAGATCCCCATTTCTCATAGTCAAGCGGATTGCCTCTTTGAAATATCATTCCATTTATACTACTTGATCCACCTAACACCTTACCTCTTGCATGATAAATTTTTCTTCCATTCATATATGGCTCTGGATCCGATTCATATTTCCAATCATAGAAACGATTACCAATTGGAGTTGCAAGTCCTGCTGGCATATGAATAAAGATATCCCAGATAGAATCATTTCTCCCAGCTTCCAAAACCAAAACCTTATTCGCAGGATTTTCGCTCAAACGAGCTCCTAGACAAGAACCTGCTGATCCTCCACCGATTATTATAAAATCAAATATTTCCTTTTTCAATTCCCTAACCTCTCATGATTTTCCTAATTCAATAAAATATTTATTCCAATTAAATAATATTCTTCTAATTAAAATAGACCAATTATCATAAATTTATTAGAACGGACTAAATACTTCGGACTTCGAGTAGTATATACTTTTCCTCTTTGTATAAAATTGGAGAGCATCTAAACCATTTTCCTTTCCAAAACCCGATTGCTTGGTTCCACCGAAAGGCATCTCCATTGGCGTCAAATTATAATTGTTGATCCAGATCATACCTGATTCAATCTCATCACAAAATTTTTGAATTCGATTTATATCCTTTGTGAAGATGCCAGCACCTAATCCAAATTCTGTGGAATTGGCTCTCTCAATCACTTCATTCTCAGACTTAAAACTTAGCACAGACATCACAGGTCCGAATATCTCTTCTTGAACAATTTTCATACTATCTTGACAGTCATAAAAAATCACAGGTTTCATAAAATAACCATTTGTCCATGGATCACTTGGAAGCTCGCCAAATTCAATTGGATTAGCACCTTGATCAATCCCCGACTTAACATAGTCTCTAACTTTAGAAAGATGCTGTTTGCTTATCAATGCACCTACATTTGTTTTTAAATCAAAGGGATTTCCAATCCGAATAGAATTTGAAAATTCCAAAATTGATTTTTTGAAAGATGCAAGAAAGCTCTCTTCCACAAAGACACGAGTACCATTCGTACACACTTCTCCTTGGGTATAGAAATTTGCGGAAAGTGCAGCTTTTGCAGCAACATTGGGATCGACATCACTAAAAAGTATCAATGGAGATTTACCACCTAACTCCATTGTTAAAGTCTTGAGATTTCCAGAAGAGTCTGACATAATTTTTCTGCCGGTTCCCGCCTCTCCAGTAAAAGAAATTTTCTGAATTCCTTGATGTTTAGTGAGAGCTTGACCAACATTAGCACCACCTTGCAGAACTTGGAACAAACCCTTAGGTAGACCAGCCTCTTCATAAATTTCTGCAAGTCTTACCGCAGACAATGGCGTTAGTTCAGATGGTTTGAATAGAAACGCATTGCCACAGGCTAGTGCTGGAGCGGACTTCCAGGAAGCAATTTGAAAAGGATAGTTCCATGCTCCAATACCAGCACAGATACCAATAGGTTCAACCTTAGTGAAGATATCAGCATCAGGCAGAGAGTAGTAATCTCCATGAAGAGTAATTGCAAGATTACCATAATATTCTAATGCATCAGCGGCTGTGATAATATCAACCTCTAACGCTTCTGAAAGAGGCTTTCCCGTATCCCAAACTTCCATCTCGGCTAATTCTTGTTTGTATTTGCGAATTAAAAATGCAGCTTGGATTAAAATGCGTCCTCGATCCCTAGTCGAAAAATTCTTCCAACTCTTCTGCGCAATCGTTGCAACATCAACTGCTTCGTCTATTTGGTTTACACTAGATTCGAAAGTTGAAAATAACTTCTCTCCATTTCCAGGAAAATATACATCAAACTCATTAGTGGATCTACCTTGAACTTTTTTACCATTAATATAAGAATATGCAACTTTTGGTCTATTATTCATAACCCCATTATAATATAATAAGATTTACTATCCACCTTCTTTTCTAAAAAAAATCTTTCGATCTATTGTCTAATAATTTCCAAAAATTCCTGAACGGAACTTGGATTCTTATCAAAACCTTTCTGTTTCAATCGAAAACTACTTACCTTCAAAAGATGAGTAAGAACTTCACTGCTTTCTTCTTCCATTGTGTAAATCGCGCCTAGGCGCTCGCCTTCGCTAAATGTCTTGTGTAAATTTGTATTTTGGTTCACCGGATAGAAAGCTAAAACAGTTGGATTGTTGGATTCCATATCAGTCATTGTCACGAGATTGATCCGCTCTCCTAAATTTATTTTATCACTCCAGAATACAGGGACAGTAAATTCGCGATCTCCCATTACTATTATTATGTTGAATCCATCTTTTCCTTTTTTATATTTAGAAAGCACTGTGCCTTCCCAATGGAAACCTTTTCTATTATTGATAGTTTCTCTCATTTTCTTAATTTTTGCGTATAGAATGAACGGAACAAATAAGTTTACCGTAAATACTAAAAAATATAGAATTACCCAATAATTCTTCTTCTCAATTAATTCTGGAATTGCAAAAGTAAAAGATAGATAAATCATAAAAAATATCATAAAATTAAAGAAAATATACATAAATATAATTTCCTTTTTAGCAGATTGTAGCTCTTTCGAACTTAGTAAGGCATCGTATTGGATAAATTTTTCTAATCGAATCATAGGACGATAAATTGATAAATCATGAAAACTGATCAAGCATAATTAAGTATTGAATTTGCTCTTTAGATCTATTGACTTCGACCATTTCTGAGTGATTAAAGAGACGAAATAAATTGTTAACAATCCCATTACCATAGAAAAACTTCGCAATGGAAAATTCTCGTCTGGATAAGGAAGGAATGGATCGAATCCAAAAGTTTCCTCTCCGCCTCCAATTCTCAGAAAAAAAGATACTACGAATCCTGCCACAGCACCAATACGATTCGCACCTTTATAAAATAAAGCCATAGTTAGCTGAGGAAAAAGCACAACATAGACAAGATCAGCACATAGAAACCAAAGCGCATAGACACTTTGAACTTGGAGAGAAATCGCAGTAGCGATTGCACCAATCACTACGATGCCAATTTGCACTACCCTTTTTACTTCTTTCGGATTCTCCTGTTTATCTGTAGGATTTTTTTTACGATAGTCCGTAAACGGCTTATAGATATTCCAATAAAACATAGAACTCGCAGAAAGTATGGAAGAGTCAATAGATGACATCACTGCTGCTGCAACGGCTGCGAGCCCAACGGTTGCAATCAGTGGAGGCGTTAGGTGCTGCAAAACATAAGGAAGAATTAAAGAATAACTGGGCGGGGCTTCTATATTTAAAGAGTCCCAATCTGCAGTAGCTCCAGCTATTCCAATTATAATGGATGGTATTGCCATCAGAATGCATCCTATTGCTGCAATATAAGATAGTTGCCTTGCTTGTTTAGGGGACTGTGCAGATAGAACCCTTTGAAAGTAAACTTGCCAAGGAATTCCTCCTAGCGCTAAAAGAAAAACAGAATCTATCCAGGTAAGACCCGAACTACCGAAGAAAAATTTCCAATCCGGAAATATTTTGCCTGCGTCTCCCATTCTTTCTCCATATAAATTCCAAGATGCAATTAAGCCACCTTGCGAATCGGTAACATAAGGAATAGCAATTGCAAGTCCAATTAATATACAAAAAAGTTGAAGAACATCTGTATAAGCGACTGCCATTAAGCCACCTAATACAGTATATCCGATTGCAACGATTGAAGAAATTAAAATTGATGATTGGAAATCATATCCGAGTACAACTCCAAAGGTCGTTCCCAATGCCGTAAGAATTGCTGAGCTCCAGAAAATTTCCCCGATTAATGCTGGAATAAACAATAAAGCTGCAATCTTCTTACCATATCTCTGCTCAAAAGGATCAAGCATAGTTGTATAGCCCAACGACCTCATTTTTCCAGCGAAGAATATTCCACCTAACACGAGGCTGATTGCATATCCCCAGGGAGCGATTACCCATACCAATCCTTGCTCAGGATCTGCAACAGCCTCAGCAGTCCCATTGATATAACCACCTCCGACCCAGGTAGCCGTCATTGTGAATATTCCTACAAAGAAAGGAATTTTTCTTCCAGCAAGAATTAGATCGCTCGAACTGTCGATTTCATCTTTTCTTGATGCATACATTCCAACTATGAAGATTGAGAAATAAAATATTGCGATGGCACTTAATTGAAGAGCGATAATTCCGTCCCCCTAAGAATGCGTACCAATTTGAATGGTTGTGCAAATAGAACAAGTGAAAAATTTAAAAAATCAATTTATATAAGATAATCAGTATATTATTTAATTTTTAAATTTTCCCCTACATTTAGAAACTTAGTAATTTGCATTATATTGATAGTATTGGGTTTTTTTATGATAAACTCAAAGCGTTGACAGAAATATTATGCAACTTAAATTTTGCCAATGAAATATATATTAATTTATATCATCACTATCGCAGCCTCATTTTTCATAACTTGTGGAAATCCAGAGTCCGAATTGGATGAGACACTTCCAAATGAGGTTGATTCAAGAGTTGAATTGTATTTTGAAGAAGATTACTTATCAAGTCGAAACTCTTTCTTAATCTCTGCTCGAAAAATTAAGAATAAATTTCCTGATTGTAAAATTTCTTCCATTGTGATTCCAACGAAGGATGATATAAATTTTAATTATACTATTGATTATCTTTACATTCCCGCCAGACTAAAAAACGAGAAAACTTTAATACTATCTTCGGGAATTCATGGAGCGGAAGCGTTTGTTGGTGCTGCAATGCAGAGGCATTTTCTAGAAGAAATTTACCCTGCTTATGTCGATTCTAAGAACACTGGAATTCTTATCATACATTCCATTAATCCTTGGGGCTTTCATAATGTTCGCCGTGGAACAGAGAATAATGTTGATCTCAATAGAAACTTTGGCAATTCAACATCACTTTTCAAAACTAAAAATGATGGGTATCCACTTCTCTACGACCTTTTGAATCCAGATGGAAAAGCAAATACAAGAAGTATAGCCAATATATTTTTTCCCATTCGAGCCATTTATAATATACTAATGAAAGGAATGGCAACTCTCAGACAGTCCATACTACAAGGTCAGTATGAATTTCCACGCGGAATCTATTTTGGTGGACAGGATTTTGAACCCTTACGTAAACCTTTAGATAAACTTATTATTGAATCAATTGGAAATTCCAATAAAGTATTATTTATCGACTTACATACAGGATACGGAGAACGGGGGGTATTGCATTTGTTTCCTAGTGATCCCAAAGATGTTACTGTTAAGGAAGAAACAGAAAAAATCTTTCAGGGATATCAGATTGATTGGGCATCCAATGAAGATTTCTATTCGGTAACTGGAGAACTATCAACTCATATATGCGAACTCATTCCTAATATAAAAATTTGTGTTCCTATGGTATTTGAATACGGAACTCTAAATTCACATACAACCTCTGGTGCAATTGAATCAATTCATCGAACTATATTGGAAAATCAAGGCTATTGGAATGGATATGAAGACGAAGAAGAGAAATTATCAATTCAAGAGAAATATCGCGAAATGTTTTACCCTTCTTCCAAAAGATGGAAAACAAAAATATTACTAGATACAGAAAAAATCTGGAAAGATTTATTGAAGGAATTCTGAATATTTTACTACAACAAAAATGGATCAGAATAATATAATGTGAAAAGCACCCTTCTAAGGATTCATCTAAGTTGAAAAAAATTGCCAAAAAAAAAGTCTCTACTAAATCAAAACCCAAACAAAAGCGAAAACTATCTCAAGCACCGACATCTTTGCCATCGCAGACGAAAAGATCGAGAACCAGAGTTGCACACCATCGCAGAAGACTCAGTCGTAGTTTTCGCCATGAACTAGCGAATTTGGTATCTCATGGAATAGGTGCTGGTATGGCAATTGCTGGAACAATTTTTCTAATCTTGAAAGGAATGGAAGATTCATATTCTCTAAAAATATTTTCATTCATCTTATACGGATCATCAATAACAATTTTATATTTGGCTTCAACTTTCTATCATGCTCTTCCTTCACCCAATGCTAAAAAAATATTCCGAAGAATTGATCATGCTTCTATATTTTTAGCAATAGCTGGATCCTATTCTCCAATAACTCTCGTTAGCTTAAATGGATCATTAGGTTGGCTTCTATTCGGAATTGTTTGGTTATTAGCAATTGCTGGAATTTTTTACAAAAGCTTCTTTATCAATGGAAGAGAATATATTTCCCTATCATTGTACATCCTCATGGGATGGATGATCGTATTTGCGATTAAACCAATGCTTTCTGCAATGGAACCCGCTGGCCTATGGCTATTGGTCGCAGGTGGACTCTCCTATACATTTGGAACAATTTTTTATTCCATGGAAAGAATGCCTTATCATCATTTGGTCTGGCATTTATTTGTAATGGCTGGTTCCATTTTTCATTTTATCGCAATATATAATTATGTTAAATAATCATGTTATACTGTCATAGGGTAAAATCACCTATTGTCAATAAATTATATATGTGATATATTCGGAATTGGAATGAATCATTTTAAATGAAAACTATAATTCGAGGAAATATGATGAAATCGTTAGTCACAACAGTATCAAAAATTGCAAGAATATCAATTCTATCCATATTATTATTGAATATGGGAATCTTTGCAGATGAAGAAAACTACGTTGCTAATTTTACTCTTGAGAAGGATGCAATATTTCAAGGAACAACCTTTAAATCCGGAACAGAGATATTCCTAAGTGATGAAGGGCAAATTGCAAAAGTTATTCTAGGTTCTGACCAAGCTATCACAGATAAAACTTTTATTAAAACGTTTCCACATATTTGGAAGAAAGGAACCGTTTTTTACTATGCTAGCTTATTCAAAGAAAGACAAATGCCAGAGATTCCCAAAAAGATAATTCTCATGTCAGAGCATAAAATATTTGGTCACACGATTCCCGCAAGTTGCGAACTAACTACAGCGAATATGATTATGACTATGGGCAATCAGAAAGAATATACTGTGAGCGAAATTCAGGTAAATTGTCCAGTTGCATACAAAATAAAGGGCAAACAAATTGATCCAGGTGTGACTATCAATATTCACTCAAAAGAAAAAGTAACCAAATACAATGATAAGTATGAGCAAGTGGACATTTAGTACGAAAAGCTTCCTATACTTTTCCAAATCCTTTTATGATGATACTTTTATTCTAGGAATCTATTGAATGCATAGAAAACTTTTTTATCTATTTCCACTACTATTTGTTACATATGGCTGCAGTACTGTTCAATTTGTATTTGGAAATATTTTCCACAGGGAAATTGAAGCAGCAACAATTGTTGTCGAAGCCTCAAAAATTGTCTTTCCCAGTTATCCATCAGCAACTGCATACTATGGATTGATCTCGCGTGAAGGTAAGATTGTGGAAAATTTATCAGAAAATTGGAGAGATCATTTCTCTGAAGGTTTAAGTGCGTCCGCTAAATGTGATGAAAATAATAAAAATTGTAAATATGGATTCCAGAATGATAAATTCCAATGGGTCATTCCACCTCAATGGACTTATAGACCTTCTGCTTTCCAGGAAGGATTCGCAATTCTTTACGATCCAAACACTTATAGCTATAAATATATTGACAAAACTGGCAAATTTGCCTTCACGGATAAAAAATTCCTAAGAGCAGGTAAATTTAACTTTGGATATGCGAGAGTTGCATTAAGAATGAATGGTGAAGCCTACGATCGAACGCCAAAATATGAATGGGCATGGCTGTCCAAATCAGGTGAAATCTTAGATTTTCGTGAGCCATCAATTCTTGAAAGTAGCCAGAATCCCAAGCTAACGATCCGTGAAGGAATGATTCCTTGTCCAAGCTTGGATGAAGAAAAAAATATTAAATGGGGCTATCGAAATTTTAAAGGTGAATGGGTCATTCCGGCAAAATACTTTTCTGTAGAACCTTTTTATTTTGGCAAAGCCTTTGTTCAAACTGTAGAATCCTACAAAATGATTATTGATTCTCAGTATATTTTAATAAACGCAAAAGGAGATAATTTATTTCCCAATCATACCTTTAGAAACATTCAAGCACCTATACAAAATGGACTTGGCATTTTGTCATTCATGCCAGCACCGGGTGAATCTTTCGGTAAGAGCTATTTATACAATTGGAGAACAAATAAAAAAAGTGAATTCTCAGTTGTGGTTTCATTTAGAAATTTACTATGGGATGATAAATGGGTTCCTGCGACTGAATATAAGGAATATAAAGGGAACAAAATTGGTATTGGAGCTTACTATGATGACAATTTCCGAAAAGTCTTAGATCGAATTGATGGTAAATATATTTTCATTGATGCAGAATCTTTCTCGGAGAATGTAAGTTATGTGAGATTTTATGATCCAGAATCAGAAAAAAGCATCAATTATTCTGCCTACATAGATAGATCAGGAAAAATTCTTTTTTACTTTGATAAAGAAAAACTTACATATTCTAAACCTTACATGAAATCTGGATTTCTTCTTATCTCAAAAGCGGAATAGACGATCAAATCAAGTTATCGATAGATAACTCTGGGTTTATTCTTCTAACGTTTTCTTAAGATAGTTTAAATGCTCACGAATTTTGGTCTGGTTGGATGTAAAATTCTGTCTTCGAACTTGTTCATCTCTAGCATTTTTAAACCCAGATATTCCAAAAGTCATAATAACAATTATCGCATCACCTAGATTAGCGGGTGGTTTAGGATCAATTTTTTCAATAGCTATTTTTTCTAAGCAAGGAATATTCAATGCATTATCATAGGAGATTAGAGCCAAAGCTGCGGTGATTCGAATTTCCTGACTTGAATTTCGCTGAGATAATTCACATAAATTTGTTCTAATTTTTTCCGATTTAATATATGGTAAAACTTGAATCACAATATACTTAAGAGAATCATTCGGAGAATTTTCCGTAAGGATTTCTTCATAGTATTTTCTTTGTTCGTTGATTGAAGCCCAATCTCTAAGCGCTCTAAGCGCGACCGATTTTTCTTTAAAAGAACTCTTTTCCGAATCAAGAATTTCTAGAAAAATAGGAAGGTCTTGTTTACTACCATTTGCTTGAATATAATCGATCACCAAAACTCTTAATGTAGGATCCTGTAAGTAATTTCGAATATAAGAATCATATGGATTTATATTTTTGATTTTGTTCGCATTATTTGTGAAGACACCAAAAGCTATTTCTCGATTTTTTTCATTTTTTTGCTCTATTTCCTCTTTTAACATTTTTTGAGTCTTACTGGGTATTGGATACATGATGAGTCTCAGTAAATCTTGCTTTTTTCTAGTGTCGAATTCATTGCGGTAGAGTTCAATAAATTTGGATTCGAATTTTGAGTAGCGATCTTGGATGTATTGCTTAGTTTCCGAAGTCGTCATATGATCATCACGGAACATATTGAGAATTTTCTCATCGACTTCAGCATCTGCGAATCCTTTAGCTGCTTCGATTCCGGAAATTCGATTCCAGTAGCTTTTATCATTCAATAATAACTTGATAAATGGAAGAGATTTCGATTTGTAAGTTGATAATTTGACTCCGAGATTTTTCTTTTCGAACAATCCTCCCGTTTTCAAAATTGAATTATAGACTGATTCTTGCGCTTGAAGCTCGAAATCTATTCCTGCCATTGTGAAGATAATTGCGATTGTAAAAATATTTAGGAAAGCGCGGGCATTGTGTACTAATTTATTCGATCTCATAGCGTGTAATTATAGAATATTCAATAAATTAGTCAATAGGAGAATATCCCCTATTTCTAGAAAATTTAATTAGATTTTTGTCCATTTTCTGAGGACATATTCTAGTGGTCCTTGTGCAAAATATCTTAACCAAATATTGCTAAAAATCAAATTGAAAATATATATGGGAACGGAAAGGAAGAAATAAATTTCTGGAGGCAATTGCCCATAGAACCCTAGTCCCCATCCATTAAAAATAAAATTACAAATAAATGACTGTGATAGATAATTCGTTAGCGACATTCTTCCAGATCCAGCGACCAAATTTATAAATCCGAATCGAATTTTCCGAAGGAATAAAGTTAACGAGTTAACAGTGTAATTTTTCTCCGAATTCAATTCAGCTGCCTCGATGAAATATTTCCAACCTAGGCAATACAAAAGCGATAGACTCAATCCTCCGAAAGCAAGAAATGAAGAAAATATCGCTCCATACACAAAATCATGATTTAGAAAATAACTAATCGTATAACATAAATTTGATACAATTGCAATAATGACAATTGTATAAACTCGCATTCTGTTCATTCGGAGAATGCTTAGAATCTCACTCAAGTCTTTATCGATAATTCTATTTTTGTGAGCCCAGATCCCAATAAGAAACATCATGAATGCAGAAGGCCAATTGTAGAGAACTAAGTAGGGAAATGAATAGAAAAGTTCATAAATTTTCTGAATTGCAGTTGTGGGAAAATCAGCAAGATGCGCTTTTATAGAATCTTGAGAAAGAGCTTGCAGGATAGTCTCATTGGTCGAATCCATATAAGTTAATAAACCCAATAAAAAATAGCAAACTAGAGATAATAACCAAAACAATACTACTGCTAACTTCCATTCAAAAAAGGAAATATTCCTAAATTGATATAGGATAAAACCTAATATTGCATAGGTGACGAGAATATCTCCGTCATATAGAAATGCTGCATGGATAATTCCGAAAAATAATAAACCAATCAATCTTCTATAGAATTTCCGTCTTGACGATTGATCGGAATCCTTTGTCGAGTTTTTCGTTTCAATTTGGATTCCGAAGCCATATCCGAATAGAAACGAAAAGATGATAAAAAATTTGCCTACGACAAAGAAACTTACAATTGCTCGAGCCCAATTCGAAATCTGAGAATTAAATTCTGAGAAGCCATACATGGGCTCAGCCAAATAAGGAAGATTCGCAATCAAAATTCCAAACAAAGCAAAGCCACGCAGAAAATCCAAATACAAAATTCTTGGATTTAAATTGTTTGAACCATGCATGGATTCATATAGCACGAATCATCTGAAATTAGTCAATAAAATCCTTGCATAAGTTTTTCCAATCCGACCTCTCAGCTTTTCCAGGTTTTCTCTCACCAAAAAACTGCACTATGAGTTCATCTTGATCATCATAGACTTCAATAGATTGTACATCACCATCGGCAGTTGGTTTTCTAACTAGCCAAACATTACTTATACGATCTTCTCGCAAATGCAAATTGAATTCTTTGTCAAATACATTCAACCATGGACCCATTCTTTTGATATTTTGTACTGTCCCTGTATGTATTTGTACAATACCTGGATTGTATACAAAAACCATTATAGGTATTTCATTGGCGGATGCTTTTTCTAACATTTTGTTAACTGAATCTTTATCTAGTTTATTACAGAATTTACCTTCAGCTATGGACATCGCTTGGATTCTTGACACAGAATATCGATTCAACAATCCAAAAAAATCATGCGTATCTTGCAATCCGCTCCATTCATCTAGAAATAGTTTCTTCTGATCATCATCCAATTCCGATTTTTGTATTGGAGCTTTCTGGATTTTTGTTTCAAGTTTGATAATTGTATCGGCATCATTATTTCCATAATCAGCAACGATTTTAGAGAATTCTTCGTGATCGCTCTGTTGATTCAAATGAATTTTATGTACGGCAGTTCCAAATTTATCAAAAAATTGTATGCTACGACTTATATCTCCAGTTTGTTTCTCGTCTTGAACTGCAACTACATACTTCCAATGACTCAAGAAAATTCTTAAGTCTATGTCTTGACCGGTAAAAAGTCCCATTTGATTGTTCTTTTGGAATTCTCCATAAATTCCTTTTCTTTCATGGACACAATGTTCATTACGAGTCAAAGCCATTACATAGCCAAGATCTTTGACTCTGGATAAAATATCTGCGGGACTAATATTGAGAATTGTGATTATTGGATTTTCACTCCCGATATCAGTTAGCAAAAGTTCAAGTTCTGAAACGTTTAACATTTCGGCACCGTCACGAATTCTCAATTTTTCATTTTCATTCTTTAATTGAATCCATTTGGATTTCAATTCTTCTCTTGGGTTTAATTCTTTAGTTTCGTTCATTCTGTTCACTTTTCCTTATATTTATACTATTATTTCTAATCAATGGCTTTATTGCTGATTCTGAGAAACCACCAATTCTAGATTTTCCTAATTCATAAATCTGGGCTGATACTCCAAAATTATTTTCTAAGAGGTCGGACGAAATCACTTGGTTTGGGCTACCATCCTTGATGATTTTACCATTATCCAAAATCAAAATCCTATCAGAATAGATCCCAGCAAGATTCCAATCATGCAATATAACAAATATCGCATATCCTATATTAGCTAGATGCCGTAATATTTCCATTATACGATGCTGAAGCAAAACATCTAATGAATTGACAGGTTCATCAAGAAGAATCAATCCTTTAGTTGGTTCATCAGATTCCAATTGACACAAAACTCTTGCTATCTGAACTCTTTTCTTTTCTCCTCCGGAGAGTTCATCATAGAATCGATTTCGAAGATGGTCGACCTCAGTCAAACCCATTGCTTTGTCAACATATCGAAAAGTCCTCTCCCGATCACTCGTATATGAAGATCTACCAAGCTCGACAATTTCTGAAACCCGCATTGGAAAACTAATATGAGAATCTTGTGGCAATACCGAACGAATTTTAGCCATTTGTCTCCAACTCAAGTCAGCTATTGATTGTTCATTTAAAAAAACTTCACCGCCATCTGGTCTCGATTCTCCAGTCAAGATTCGAAAAAGTGTGGACTTCCCTTCCCCATTGCGTCCGAGAAGTGTAACTAACTCGCTGGATTCGATTTGGATATCAATGTCTTTGAGAATTTCCCTAGATCCAAATCTCTTATTAATCTTTGCTGCTCGAATCATTTTGTTAGTTGATCCTTTTTCGATAATATCCATATAAAAACAGGTGCACCAATTCCTGCGGTTAGGATTCCAATTGGAATTTCGGTTGGAGGAATAAGTATTCGGGATATCCAATCACTTGTTACCATGAGAATCATTCCGAGTAGAGCGGATGCAGGCAAAAGAAAATTGTGATTCGCTCGGCCAAATAATCTTATTATATGTGGAACAACCAATCCTATAAAACCAATGATTCCTGTTATCGACACGATCGCTCCGACAGATAAACAAATGATCAATAGGGCGAACATTTTGAACTTTTCGATGGAATAGCCAATATGCAAAGCTTCCTTGTCACCAATGATTAGAGCATTCAATGGTCCGGCAAAAAATGGAATGCTAAACACTGGCAATAGAGCAAAAGGCATCACACTTAGTACGGCAAACCAATTGGCTCCACCAAGAGAACCCAAAGACCAAAATGTAATCTCTCTTAGTTGAGAGTCAGAGGCTAAGAAATGAAGCAGTCCGAGAATCGATCCACAGATAGCATTCATTCCAATTCCCATGAGCAGTAATTTGAGAACTGATACTTGACCATTTCGCACAGACATAAAGTATACAAGTGCCGACACAGAAACGGCTCCTAGAAAAGCAAAGCCCTGGAGAAAAAATAGAATTCCGACTATTTGCGTGAAGAAGACAATCGCAATGGAAGCAAAAACCGCACTCCCAGAAGCAATCCCAATCAAGGAAGGTTCTACTAGAGGATTGCGGAATATCCCTTGGATGATCGCACCAGAAACTGCAAGTCCTGCTCCAGATACAATCGCAAGAATAAAACGTGGCATTCTAATATTATAAAATACAGTTTTTTCAATACTTTCTTCGGCGGACAAAATGTCCCGCCAACTGATATCGACTGAACCTTGAAATAAATAAATGGGACTCAATGCAGCGAATATCATAAAAAGAAATGTATAGATTAAACCATTTCTCATTTTCGAGAACTTTCATTCTGGATTTTGGATTGTAGCTCTTCAATGGCAACGTCTAAGCGAGATGAGAATCCAAGTAAGAGAAGATCATCCATTGATACAATTCTTGGTCTCTGATTCAATTTGATCTCTTCCAGACCTGATAGTTTCCAGATCGCTTCTCGTCCGCCTAAGGATTGAAGAGTATGATCCGTAATCAATATTATATCAGCCTTTTTCTGTAGAATTACTTCCGCAGATAAAGGTTTGTATCCTTCATATTCAGAGATATAATTTTCGGCTCCAGCTAACTCTATGATCGATGATGCACTGGTTTTTTTGCCAGCCACAAGAACCGCGCCTCGAGCAGGAGAAAATACCATCATCACAACGGGCTTTTTTTTCCATGGTAAATTAGTTGTTAATTTCTGAACTCGATTGCGAATCCGATCTATAAGAATTTTTGCTTCATCCTGAGCTGAGAGTAAATTGCCCACGAATTTTATGCGTTCTAAGCAATTCTCAAGACTTGGTTCTCCACTCAGAATTTTGGTTTTGATTCCCAATTTGGATAATTGGTCGATTACGGATGGCGGACCAGCATCTTCCGTTCCAATGACCAAGGTTGGTTTCAATCCAATGATTCCTTCCAGTGACAGAGCTCTTTGGTATCCTACTTTTGGCAAACTGAGTGCTTTTTCTGGATACATAGAAGTTGTATCAGAACCGACCAAATGGTCACCTCGCCCCAAGGCGTAAATGATTTCCGTCAAGGATCCATTCAGAGAAACCACTCTGAGTTCAGGCGGACTGGTAGCCTGAGAAAGCAGAGACGAGCAAAATCCTGCAATAAGGACGCCGACCAGACAGCCAATAACTCTTTGTTTTGTAAAAATTTCCTTCATATTGACAAACTGCAAAGGCCTGAACCAAATGTCAAAACTATATTGAGACTTACTCTCATTTTCAATTATTTCTTGACGAAAATACAATAATTTTTCCATGGTCATATTGAGACTAATTCTCAACTAAGCTTTTTGGAGAAACATACTTTGAACAAAAAAATAATATTCAGCCTTTTAATCATGAGCCTTGTCTGGGCTTGCAATGAAACATCTGATTCCGATGAAGAGTCGACACTTTTTACCTTACTTGCTTTAGATCAACAGAGTAAAGCAGCAGCGCAAGCAGCTAAGCAATGCGAGACCACTTACAACAATAATGCGACAAATGATTTCGACAATCTAATTGAATTGTGTAAGCCGAGTGCAGGCGCTGGAAGACATTTTAGATTTGAAAATGTCGGTATGACAACTAATAATGGTTATCTCAATCTTTTGATTGGTTATGGACTAAGAACAGATACTAGTAATTTTCCAGTGGCTACTGGATTTGGTGGAAGTCAATCTCCTACTACGAACTCTGGTGACGGTAGATGGAGAATTTTTGCGGGAACAAGTTCAAGCTGTAATAGATCTTGGATCGTGTCCACATTCAGTGGAACTAACGGATCAACAAATCTCACAACCCAAGATCTATTTACAACTCAAGCTATAGCGACACCAAGTTTTTCTGCCGGTTCTTGCCCAGGTGGAGCAAACCAAGCAACAGGAATCCACGGACCTTCCACTATCTGTCTAGATGTTACAAAAGGATCGAATGGAAATTCACCTAGAGTCACAATCTGGGCGACCGGATTGAATGGTGCAGATTGTTCAAATCTTTCTACCTTAACTTCAACAAATTCAATCTATGAAAAGAAGGACTGGCCTAGTCTAGTTGAGACACGCGATGATAGAAATTTTATCTATCGTAGCAATGATGGAACCTCACTTAATAAAGTAGTCGTAAGATCAGAGACAGCAATTACAGACTAACAGAGACTATAGAGAATATATTCGGGGATAGCATTCAATTCTATCCCCATTTTTCAGGAGAGAAAAATGAAACTTCTATTCAATACAATTATCATACTATTGCTTATACAATGTTCTTTTGAACAAAAACAGGAAGAGGATGATGCCCTCGTAAGTCTAGTCGCTCTAGACATTCTATCAACTAGCTCGAATCAATCGGGAGAAGATACTGCTTTAGATAAAGTAACTACAACTCAAGAATCTTCAAATGTATTTGTCTCAAATGTTAATGCTTCATCTACAAAAAATTGGGTCTTTATTAGCCTTCAGTCTGGTGGAACGCAAGTATTATCTACAGGGGCTTGGGATATTCGAATCCGAAGATTTCTGATTGGAACGAATAGTGGAACGTCTGGTTCAGGAAGTGCGGGAGCATGTGACTCTGGATCTGTTGCCTTTAATTCTGTGTCTTCGTTGAATTGTACAATTCAGGTAGACAGCTTGCAGTCGCAAGATGGCGGAGGGTTTGCAGATGTAAATGATAGCGCAAATCCTGCACTATTCAATTGGTACAGCTACAACAATACAATCCTAACAGCAAAGAACAACGTTTATCTCATTAGGGGAACAAATGGAACGTCAGTTTTCAAATTGCAAATGATGGATTATTATAGTTCGTCAGGAACATCTGGTTATCCAAAATTTCGTTGGTCACGGATCAATTGACACCATTCATATATTTTGTAAAAAAAATATAAATGAATTAATAAATATAATCACTTCAATATTTAAATAAAAAATCTAAAAATATGTTAGTTCATTCTAAAAAAGTAATCTTTATCATTTATGCTTCAGTAATATTCACAATTCTCTTCTTTTCAAAATTGAATGGCGAAGAAAATAAAATTGAGACTGAAAATTCAGAAAAAAAGGAAGTATCCGATCCATGGAATCTAGACAAGAGCCAGATAACAGTAACAGGGACAAGACGCAAGAAATTACTCAAGGACAGTATAGTCAAAACAGAAGTGATCACGCGCAAGGACATAGAATCAATGGGTGCAAGAACTGTTGCGGACACTCTGGGCAATGTTCCAGGAATCGAAGTGCGTCCAGCAGAAGCGGGACAGAGGGGTGAGTCAGTTAGGCTTCAAGGTCTTAGCGCACAAAATGTCCTGATCCTAATTGATGGACAGCGTGTAACTGGAAGATTCAACGGATCTATCGACTTGACAAGATTCAAAGTAGAAGATATTGAAAGAATAG
The DNA here is from genome assembly GCF_028462125.1 of Leptospira sp. GIMC2001. Classification (NCBI taxonomy): domain Bacteria; kingdom Pseudomonadati; phylum Spirochaetota; class Leptospiria; order Leptospirales; family Leptospiraceae; genus Leptospira; species Leptospira sp. GIMC2001. The sequence goes on from NZ_CP115468.1 coordinate 3,559,665, forward strand.
AAATTGTCAAAGGTGCATCGTCATCTTTGTATGGCTCGGATGCAATCGCTGGAGTGATCAATATCATCATGAGAGAAGCAACCGAAGACTACCAAGCAGACTTCCGATCATTATATGGAACTGGACGAAAACTATTCTATGGAAGTGGTGGTGAATTTCGAAATTCAGGATCGGTTGGCATCCGAGAAGATTTCTATTCTACTCAATTTACGGCAGGCTGGCATCGAGGAAATGGTTATGACTTAACACCTGATGCGAGTCCTGGGTCAAAAAACAATAGATTCCAATCACAAAAAGATGGATACGATCCAACTCCAGAAAATATGTCGGACCTGAATAAGCTTATCCTTCTGAGAACCAATACTCGATACCAACCTCCCCTTGAGAATACCACATCCAATAAATTTCAAGATTTGAATGTATCGAATCGCTCCGTCTTTCACCTAACAGATAATACTGATCTCCTATTAAATGGAGTATATCGATATTTAGATCAAGAAGGAGTTGATTCTAGTGAACCTCGCAGAGTCTTTGATAGGCGCAATCAGACGCATGACTTCATGGGAGCTGTTGGGTTAGAATCTGCAATCAATGAAAAGACACATCTAAGTTTAAATACGAATTATTCAAGGTTCGAGGATCGCTTTACTTTAGATCAACGGAACTCAGATGAACTGAATAAAAATGAAGGTCTACTGAACAATGTTTATGAATTCCGTTCAAGGCTTGATCTTAGTCAGATTGAGAATCACACTTTCTCACTTGGCGCTGAAGCTCTGGCAGAAAATATTCGATCACCCAGAATTGAAGCCGATTGTCTCAAAAACTTTCCCAACTTCTGTCCAAATACTTTGTTTGATCTTCCACCTGCAGAAGACAGTGGAAGTGCAGCTCGGCAAAGAAATGCAGTTTTCATTCAAGATGAATGGAAGGTTTCTGATAAAAAAAATTTTTCCGTAATTCCTGGAATTCGTTATGAGAATGATAGCCAATTTGGCAATCAGACAATGCCGAAACTTTCGGCTAGATGGGATGCAACAAAAGAATATATCTTTCGAGCGAGTGCTGGGTTGGGTTATCGAGCACCAAACTTTGTTGAACTCTATTATGATTTTCAGAATCCAGGTGTGGGCTACAGAGTCACAGGAAACCCAGATCTCAAGCCCGAAATTTCACGAAGTTATAATCTTGGAGGAGAGTGGGAACCTAATAAAAAATTCTGGTTTTCTTGGAATTTATTCTACAACAATATCGACAACCTAATAGGAACCAGACTACAACCAAATCGAGATACTGCTGGATTGCAAATCTATCAAACAACAAATTTTGAAAAAGTAGAGACAAACGGAATAGAAACATCCTTGAATTATAAACTGAGCAATCGATTCACAGCATCTCTTGGCTATACATTCACAAATTCACGAAATCGTTTGACTAATCTTCCCATTGAATCCGTTGTAAGAAATCGAATCAATGGAAGTATAAGATATTATAATGAAAATAATAAATTTGGTTTCTCAATTTTCATGATAGCATTCGGCAAACAACCAATATACTGTGAGTTGGATGGACTTCATTGTAAGCCGGAAGTTGGAAGTGTAAATTCTCAGATCTATGCTGCGATCTCCAATCCCGAGGAGTTAAATCAATGGAGATCCAATATTCCATTGCCTTTACAAAAATACTGTACGGCAAATAATATCGGTTTCTGTAACGATGAGCCTGTGTATGGACATCGGATGGTCAATTCATTTACAAATATCAATCTTCGAGTATTCAAGAAAATTGGAAACCATTTAGAACTGTTTGCAGGAATAGACAATCTACTCGAGGAATATGATTTGATTTATAATCCGCAACGTCCTCGTTTTTTCTACTTTGGTGTGAGCGGAAGTTTTGTTGCATCCAAACAAGAAGAAAGTATTGCGCATTCCAATAATTAATTTTAAAACTTTACCAACTTAATCGATTTACAATAAAGATTCCACTTCAATCTTAGTAAAGTTAACATAGTTTAAGATTTTTTAACTATGAGCTTTAGTACTTAAATATGATAAAAAATATTAATCCATCGGATTTCTGGAATTTATCTTCCTTTTATCAGTTTATAATTTTTTTACTTTGTAAAGCGATTGAACATATAAAGTTTACTATTAGATTTCTATTTACTATCGTATTTTTATTTGCAGTTTCTGACTGCTCACCAATCCAACGGGAATTGGCAATTGAAAACGGTAAATTAGTTATGCCCGAGAATTGGAAAGGGGAAGCAGTCGCACTTTCCGGTACTTGGCTTGCCCTTCCAGGAATTCACAGCCAAGAAGAATTCTTTAAGAAATTAGATAGTACATTCCCAATTTCTATTCCTTCAACAGGATCGCAGTTTGCAGGATTGGAGAACAGAAGAACAGTTACAATTTATACTGAGATAGATTTTCCCAAGTCAGAATATGTACCAGAACTTTTGGGACTTGCTACCAAGAAAGTTTGGACTGCTCATAAAATATTTATCAATAACAGGATGTTATTTGAATTAGGATCCGTTTCAAACAATCCAGAATTTCATATAACAAAAATTAAACCAGCTATTGGAATTTTTCCATATAGTGATAAATTAAGAATCTTGATTCAAATTTCAAATTTTGCTTTTGAAGAACAAGGAATTCTTGAAGCTCCCATCCTAGGTGGATCCAATAATGTATCTTATATTTTCTATTCTAATAAATTTCATGACATAGTCCTTCTACTATTTATGGCGATTTTGGTAGTAATAAATATTGGAATGTATCTGTCCAACACGAAGGATAAAGGTTCCATTCTTTACACCTGCCTTTTAGGAATGGTGATGATAAATGTGCCCTTTAGCTCATCAACGGATCGCATTATCTGGGATATATTTCCAAACTTAGATTATTTCACATTGGTCAAAATTGAAATTTTTAGTGTTTATTGTATAATGCCTTTTTATCTTCTTTTTCTAAGCTATATATTTCCAAAGGATCTTAAGCGATCATTTGTGTATTATTATAGCCTGTATAAAATAACGATACTTGCCATTTCCTTTTCAAACAAAGATATTATGTTCTATATGATTTCTTATGTTATCTTAGCTGATGTTGTCCTAAATCTTTATACATATTTTATTATGATTTTGGCTGTCATTCGCAAACGGCCTCAAGCAAAGCTAATGCTATTTGGATTTGGAATTGTCACTGCATGCTTCGTTAATGACTCGCTAGTTGAGTTAGGATTGATTGAATCTGGACATTTAGCACTCTATGGAGTTACGGGTATGTTTTTTGCTCACTCATCAGCTCTCGTGTTTCGGTTAAGAAAAATTCATTTTGAGAATGAACTTTTGACAGAAACTCTTCAAAGAAATACTGAGAATTTAGAGATCCGCGTTGATGAGAGAACTCGAGCTTTACAAGATGCAATGGAGCAAGTGCACAATACAAATAAATTAAAAGATAGATTCCTATCTATTGTTTCTCATGACATAAAATCTCCTCTCTCTGGTGTTATAGGATTAATAAAAATCCTAATTAATGATACGGATATTGATGCAAATCAGCAAAAAAGTATTTTAGACTCTTCAAAAAAGTCACTGGATAATTTGCTATCTATGACATCGGATATTTTAAATTTTGCAAAAGAGCAATCGATACGAATTCTTCCTGATTATGAATCTGTCAATTTTTCTCAGCTTATCAATCTATCTTCCATTAAGCTACAAGGCTTGCTCATAGAGAAACAACTGACAATGGAAATCAAAGGAGATTCGGAACTATCCACAATAACAGATCCAAAACTTTTTGGAATAGTGATTACAAATTTGATTTCTAATGCTATCAAATATTGTAAAGTAAATGGCAAAATCAATATAAGTTTCGGAATCGCAGAAAATAATTATTTCTTAGAAGTAGAAGACAATGGAATTGGAATGGATAATTCTAAAACTCCGATGCTATTTGATTATGACAAGAACCACTCAACAGAAGGAACTTCTGGCGAGAAAGGCACCGGATTCGGATTGCCATTTTCAAAGGAGATTCTGGATTCTTTGCATGCAACAATCTCAGTGAACACGGGATTAAACAAAGGATCAGTTTTCCGAATTACTTTTCCGAAAAGCAATAAGACTATTCTAATATTAGATGATGATCACAATTATAGAACATTGCTTAGGGAAATATTTAGAAAATACTGGAATGATATTTTGATAGTTGAAAAGAATGATGGGAATTCAGCTCTTCAGCAAATCGAGAAAATCGAAGTCGATTATATACTCACAGATTACCAAATGCCTGGAATGAATGGATTGGATTTTTCCTTCAGAGCCTTGAATTCTGAAAAGGTGCATCATCCAAAAATTGCTATGATTACATCCTATTCATCTCTGGAACCAGGTCGATTCGAAGAAGTGGAATTAAAGGCAAAAGAAATCGGAGTTGATTTAGTTTTATCCAAGTCGATGGACCCAATGGAAATAAAAAAAGTTCTCTATGATTTTATGAATTTATCTTCTCATTAATCTTCGTCTCTTTCAATCTCACTTTCTAAGGTATCGATAACCATCGACTGATAGATAAAATGAAACCATTCTCCAAACAATTTGAAACTCAAATTCTTCGGCCATAATTTATCATCCGTACACCAGTCAGATAGAATATCTTCAAAAACAATTTTATAATTTTTCTGAAGCCATTTATTGAACTCATCTTCAAAATCAAACTCCGGAGTTAGATACACATGAGCATGATCGTGAGATTTCATTGTATCTTCATATTCCATAAGATCTGTTGGGTAAATTTCATTTTGCCAATCAATTAATGGTTTTTTGTGAAATACTAAAAGTGCGCTTCTATTGATAATTGACATTATAATTACTCCGAATCCTGCGATATGCTAGGATTAATAACTTTTTTACATATTCGCATTATTGCAAAGCCCAAACAACTATAAAAAAAGCTCACCCTTCAATAGACTTTTTTCTTAAAAAACATTGACAAAAATCGCTCAGTGTTTTCTGTTTAACCAGAAGGTTAATTAACTAAATGGTTAAATACAATTCCAAAGATAAAACCAACGAATCAGTATTGAATGCAACTTTCTCAGCTTTGGCTGACCCAACTCGCCGAAAGATATTGATGCATTTGGTGAGCGGTGAAGCAACTGTCCTTGAACTAGCTGAACCGTTTGAAATGAGCATACCTGGTATTTCTAAGCATCTCAAAGTATTAGAAAAAGCAGGACTCATTGAACGCGGACGATCTGCACAATACAGGCCGTGCAAATTAAGACTAGAACCACTTCAAAAAGCGGACAATTGGATGGATCAATACAGAAACATGTGGGAAGATCGATTGGATCAATTGGATGATTATTTACAAAAACTTCAAAAAGAGCAAATTACTAAGAATAAATTATCAAAAGGAAATAAGATATGAACAAAATAATAAATGAATTTTTAAAAATTAATCCTGAACTCGATCTAATGTTCGAAAGAAATGTTGATGTTCCATGCGAATTGGTTTGGAAGGCATGGACCGATCCAAAACATTTGGTGGAATGGTTTACTCCGAAGCCTTGGAAAACTACTGATTGCTTTATTGATCTTCGACCAGGAGGAGAATTTCGAACGATTATGCAATCTCCAGAAGGTGAAAAGTTTGATAATTCAGGATGCTATTTAGAAATCATAAACGAACAACTATTAGTTTGGACTGATGCTTTGCAACCAGGCTTTAGACCATCGACTGAAGGGTTTTTTACTGGAATCATAATCCTAGAAAAGACAACAAATGGTACAAAATATACAGCAATCGCCAAACATAAATCTATCGAAGATTGCAAAAAACATGCGGAGATGGGATTTGTTGAGGGATGGGGAACAGCTCTGAATCAACTCGTAGAATTTATAAAGAGCAATAATCAATGAACGAGAATTCTAAGGAAACATTTGATAGACAAATATCCGTTATTCGAGAATATGATGCTCCAATTGAGATGGTATTCAATTCTTGGACGAATTCAGGATCACTGGATATTTGGTGGGGTCCAAACGGATTCAAAAATTCAACTAAATCGATGGATTTTAAACTCGGAGGAAAATGGATCTATACAATGCTTGCTCCCGATGGTACGATTTATCCTAACTGTATTACGTATACTGAGATTATTCCCAATCAATTGATCAGATATAATCATGGGTCTGAAGAAGAAATATCGCCTGAAGACTTTCAAGTGGTAGTTAAATTTGAAAAATCTGAAAAGGGAACTCGCATCTCAATGACAATGACTTTACCAAGCAAGGAAGCAAAAGATACAGCTGTCAAATTCGGAGCAGTCGAAGGCGCTAACCAAACATTAGCTAAATTGAATCTATTCGTCGATTCAGAATTGAAAACATAAGAAAGTTAAATTTTTGCATTAGATTCAATTGATTTCGACTAAGTGAAGCAAAATTTTAAGGAGAATACTCAAAATGAATGATAATAGATTATTAATTACGCGAGAATTCGCGGCTCCGATTGAGCTCGTATTCAAAGCTTGGACTGATACCGAACAGATTAAATTGTGGAGTTGCCCGAAAGGATTTTCCATTCCATTTTCTGAAGGCGAAGTTGTAATAAATGGGAATTACCGGACTTGCATGAAATCTCCACATGATGATGAATTTTGGCTAAGCGGCAAATACTTAGAAATTGAGGCTAACAAAAAGATTGTATTTACTCATATTTGGGATGATGAGAGCCAAGAGCATAAACACGAGACTCTTGTCACTGTTACATTTGCAAAAGACGGTGATCGGACAATATTGACTCTATTGCAAGAAAATTTCGCATCGGAAGGATCTAAAGAAGGACATAGACAAGGTTGGTTGGAAACCCTTGATAACCTATCTCATTTTATAGAAAATGAATTGAAAATTCGGATGGTACCCGAAAACAGTAAAAGCTGAACGTGATTCCATTTACATATCCGTACATTCTGTGCTGTCATTCCAATACAGATGTTCGATTAATTTTTATTAGATTCACATAAGGAGATTTATATGAAAGCTGTCAAAATTCTCGGTTTGGTTCTAGGTATTTTTATCCTATTGGGTACAATTTTTTATGCTTATTTGGGTGGATTTCAAACTGTAACCGCTTCCAAAGGAATTTTCGAGTCCAAAGAAATCATTTTCTATCTGCATCGAGGCGCCTACGAAAACTTAAGTGAAAGTTGGGATCTATTCCAAAAGGATTGGGAAAAAGCTGGATTAAAAGAATGTGCAAGCCTTGGAATTTATCTTGATCCCCCTGGAACTGAGGATGAAAAATTGAGATCCATTTTGGGTTGTGAAATAGGAATGTTGAGTGAGGAAAAGAAATCGGAACTAAAAAAACATTTTAAAACCTTCGTGATTCCAAAAATGGAAGTTTTACAAAGTGAATTTCCATTTAAGAACGTTTTGTCCTTCTTTGTTGGGCCGACAAAGGTTTATCCTAAATTCGCAGAAATCATAAAAAATGAAAGTCTTGAGACTAGTGTCTCTATTGAAGTTTATGGCAACTCAACAAGTCAGATTGAAACAATTTATTTCTATATGCCTATTGGAGTTTCAATAGAAATATTTAAACCTCTGATAGATGCCTTCGAACTCTAAAAAATATAAGCGTAAATCGGATTTAACAAATATATATATAGATTGAAATGATCACATAATATTGGAGAAAATTTATGGAAAATTTTACAAAACCCCTCAAAATCGCAACCTTGGTTGTGAGAATACTTCTAGGTTTCATATTTACAGCATCATCAATTGTTGTATTATTTGATCTTGTTCCACAACCAGAACTCACAGGAACTATGAAAACATTCAATGATGGTATCAAGGCCTCTGGCTATCTCATGCCTTTAGTCAAGATAACAGAGTTAGTCTGCGGAATATCACTGCTAGTTGGTAGATTCGTTCCATTATCTTTGATAGTAATAGCTCCTGTGACTGTTAATATTCTAATGGTTCATATCTTTATTGATACTGAAGGATTACCTATTGCAGTTCTACTTACTCTTGGTAACTTATTTCTAGCATATGTTTATCGTGAAAAATACAAAGGTTTATTTGACTCAAAATGAATGAATTAGAGAATAAAGATATTAAGCCACCTCCACAATCTATCTGGAGCGCTCTAAAAGAGGCGATACGAGGATCAGAGGCAGATTATACAAAAATTAGCATCCGTAAGGCGATTTTTTTGTTATCTATTCCAATGATCCTTGAACTCGTTTTGGAATCGGTTTTCGCAGTAGCTGACATTTATTTCGTTGGTCACTTGGGAGCTTCTGCAGTTGCAACTGTCGGGTTAACCGAAACCTATCTCTTTCTTCTTTATTCTATTGCAATGGGCTTGTCGATGGCAGTAACTGCCATCGTCGCTCGAAGAATAGGTGAAGGTGATAGATCTAATGCCGGTGCGTCTGGTGTGCAGTCAATTATTGTAGCTATGGCTGCATCTCTTCCCTTTACTATTGGTGGGCTATTCTTTGCAAAAGAACTTCTGGCACTAATGGGCGGTGATGAATGGACCATCAACCATGGTTATGTATACGCTCAATGGATGTTAGGTGGCAATTCTGTTATAGTTTTATTATTTGTTATTAATGCAATTTTTCGTGGAGCTGGAGATGCAGCAATCGCGATGCGAGTTCTAACAATTTCGAATGCTTTGAATCTTATTTTAGATCCCTTACTGATTTTTGGATGGGGTCCAATTCCTGCAATGGGAATTGAAGGAGCAGCCATTGCGACCAATATTGGAAGAGGCATTGGTGTTATTGTCCAACTTTGGGTTCTATTTCAAGGTGGAAAACATATTCGAGTCTTGCGAGAACATTTGAAAATTGACTGGGAAATAATTTTTGGAATTCTTAAAACATCTGTTGGGGGAATCGCCCAGATGATTGTTGCAATGGCATCTTGGATTTTTATAATGCGAATACTTGCCGAATTTGGAAGTGCAACTGTTGCTGGAGCGACTATAGCTTTGAGAGTAATGATGTTCACGATGATGCCAGCCTGGGGAATGTCCAATGCAGCAGCCACTCTCGTTGGTCAAAATCTAGGTGCCAATCAACCTGATCGTGCAGAACGTTCGGTTTGGGTAACTGGATTTTGGAACATGGGATTCTTGGTGGGCGTTTCAATTTTCTACTTCTTATATAGTGATTCTTTAATAGGCATTTTTACTGATGATCCAAAGGTGATTGAAGTTGGTATGACATGGCTCAGAATAGTTTCCTACTCATATTTCGTATATGCTTGGTGGATGGTTGCAACCCAGGCATTCAATGGCGCAGGTGATACAATGACACCAACCAAAATCAATATCGTTTTTTTCTGGATATTTCAGATTCCACTAGCGTACTATATGTCACAGCATACTAATTTTGGTCATACGGGTGTTTTTTGGGCAATGATGTCCACTGAAACTTCGGTTGGGCTTTTTACTCTATGGCTATTTTCCCGCGGTGGCTGGAAAACTATGAAAGTATAGAAAAATTTTGAAATCTAACCTCCCATGCAGGGAGGTTAGTCTATTTTTATTTTTAAAATTTTGAAAAAGCAATCAGGCTACAAGTTGTTTTAAATACTGTCGTTCCTAATATATTTTCATATTTTTAAAACAATTGTCGTATTTTAATTTTTTTGTTGCTATCCTGCCGTCTTCGTCTATCTTAAGTTCCAAAATCAAAGAAGGTGAAAATTTTGAAAAAACTAACAATTTTATTTTTGGCTGGGTTCATAGCAACTAACTGTGTGATCTTGAATCCGCTAGGTTTACACTCGGATCGAGAAAAAGGAAGTGAAGCTTCTGGAAGAATTATTGATGCAGCGATAACAACCGATATCGTTAATACAGTTATTTTATCGGGCGGACGCGGTGTTGGAATCAGTATTCTGAGTTTGATTGCAGATGATATTGCTGGAATCGAAGACGATAAATACTATGTGTCTTCAACAGTTGATGAATGTATCGATGGTATCAGAGGATTCACAGGATTTCTACTTGGCTCCACAATCGCAAACGTTCTATCTTGCGGTGATCTAAAAACTGACGGAATTCTCTTGGGAGATCCATTACCAAGCATCTAATCAAAGTTATATTATTAAGTATTATAAAATCAGACTAATTATAATACTTAATAATCATTCTATTCTATATACTTTCATTTTCTTAATCATTTACGATTTTTTATTTTTTTTTGAACAAATCATTTTCTCAGATTGTCTATAAATAAAAGATTCAAGAGGGTAATTAAAAATGAAAAAAATACTAGTAACCTTAATGCTACTTTCAAGTTTCTCGCTATTTGCGATTGAAGATATAGAAAGAGTACTGATTCAAAAGGCGGAGACTCCAGAGCAGAAACAAGTCGTAAAAGAATATTTGTTAAAGATTGCTCAGGAGCATGAAGATCTTTCTAAAAGATATAAAAGAATGTCCGTTGCAACTAAGGGTGGTAAGGCTGTTTATCAATCCAACAAAAAAGCTGAAATGGAAGAATTAGCAGATAAATTTGCTGAAGATGCTAAGATCTACCGCGCAGAAGCAGAAAAATTAAAGTAAAAGAATTTAGAACAGAACTGTTGTAAATTACTTGGAACCTCACTTCGTTTCATAGATGAAGTGGGGTTTTTCTATGAATAAATTCAATTCCTTGAATTGCTCTTAGATATTCGCTGATTGAATCAATCACTCTTCGGAATCCAGAATATGAAAGTAGTACCGATTCCTTCAGCAGACTCAACCGAGATTCCACCTTTGTATGCTTGGATGATATCATTTACGAATGGTAGACCCAAGCCTGTACCTTTTTCGCCTTTGGTTCCATACGATGTTGTTTTATCTTCCGCATTAAAAATTCGATTTATAAAGACTTGTGGTATACCTATCCCAGTGTCGGACACCCGAAATTGAATTCGATCTTTTTCTTCAGTCATAAATACTTCGACTTTGTCACCTTCCCTGCAAAACTTTACAGAATTGGATATAAGATTGAAGAAAACTTCACCTAACAATATTTTATCGCTATTAATAAGTGATCCTTCTTGTATATGGTTGATCATGGATATTTTTTTATCATGAGCAATTCCCCATAATTTTTGAATTACCGTATCAACTTCTTTATGAACATCAATTCGAGAATAACTCAATGTGATTGAGCCAGACCTTAGTCGATTGAGATCCAAAAGTAAGCTTATCATTTCTAAAGAATGAGATGATGTGTTATACGCACTTTTTATGAATTCTAGTTTCTCAGAATCTTCCATTGTATCATATTCTTCTTCAACAATTTTCAAAAGACTCATAACAGTGGCAGTTGGAGCACGCAAATCATGCGAAACAAGAGCGATGAATTTGTCCTTCAAATCATTCGCTTCTTCTGCAATCCTTTTTGCATTATTGAGTTCCGCAGTTCGTTCCAGTACTTTTTTCTCAAGAGAGACTTGCAATTCCTCTAATCGATAAAATGCTCTTGAGAACCGGATTGATAATAATGTAGCCTGTGAGAATAAGAAGAAAAGGAGTCCCCAAGTTGCAATAAATTCCGTATAAATAATTTGATTCTGATGCAAGAGATCATTGATAATTGTTGCAAACCAGACTACACCACCTAGTAAAAATACTATTGAACCTAATGTATTCTTTTTGAGTGATAAAAAGACTGAATACAAACAAAGAATCACACATCCAACAATCGTAAATTGAAAATAGGGAAGTATCATCATATACTGATATGAATTCATAAATATTGTAACAATTGCATATACTAAACCTGAGCTCACGAAAGTCCAGTTCATCCAGGATTTGTATTCATCAAAAATTGATCTTACATACATTGAGAAAAATGGTAAAGCGAATGCTGAAGACAGCAGATCCAATTTATGAACAAAAAACCAATTGCGGTCATCGCTGTACTCGTATGCAAAGACGGAACCAACAAACAACGACCGGGAACTAATCGCAATACAAACCATTCCAAACCAGAGAGCGGAAGGATCACTACGCCTCATTAAAAATAAAGCTAAATGATAGAATCCGATAAAGAGAGTTCCACCTAACACCATCCAATCCATCGCAACTTGCCTTTCATCTTTGTCTTGAATGGAAATCGCATTTCCTAATTGGATATTTCCTCTGATTCCACCGCGAGGATGATGGAAGTTCGCCACTTGGATGGTCAGTAAAATTTCCTTAAGCCCATTGTCTAAAAAGATTATGGGATGTTTGTATGAGGGGATGGACTCTGTTTTGGATGATGCTACTCTACCATTCTCATAAATCAATCGATCATATAGATAGATCCGGCTAGATGATCCAATATCATTTATTTTTAGAACAAGATTCTGACTAGGTTTGGTCAATAAGACTTTGAGAAAATAAGTTCCCGTACCTATTCCAGGTTCATTATCGTTGATTGTCAGTCTATCATTCCATGGATGCGGAACAATTATGGATTTAAAATTTTGAGTAAAAACTTCTTTTTGATTGATGATTGATATGAATTCGTTTGGATTCAAAAGACCTTCTGAAAAAATCCATTCACCAGTTAATTTAATGATCGGTTTCTTATCAAAATCCCAATTGCTCAGATCCAATATTCCAGCATGAACTTGAGGATCTTCCTTGTGCTTTGACGGAGGTTGACAAAGAAGAATTGAACTCACTCCAATGAGAATCAAAAAAATGATTAATGAAAATCTTTTCATCGGATGGCTTATAGTAGTATTTTGAATTTATATCGTCAAGAAAACTTTTTTGGAAAGAAATTGCACTGTAGACTATCCTATTATTTGTTCCAGAGCTGAAGAAAGGGATTAACCAAGTATTTCTAAACTCAATAGAGTCATATCATCACTGACTTTGCCATTTGAGAACATCAATGACTCCATGACGAGAAACTCCAAGAATTCGCGACCGTATCTATTCCTATTGTTCTTTACCGATTGGAAGAAACTCTCATCGCCATAAATGTCATCTGATAGATTAAAGAGTTCAACCAATCCATCAGAATAAAAAATGAGTCGATCGCCTTGTTGCAAATTTTTCTGATAGTCCCGAAGTGTCGGTTCCATAAAAGTAAGTATTAGATTACCACGTCCTTCCAGTTCAGAAACTTCTCCGTCACGCAGCAAAAGTATGCAAGGATGACCTGCGTAAGAATACTCAACTACTAAATTATCAGGGTCGAATACCAATAAACTCGCACTTATATGTAAATTAGCAACAAGTGGCTTCATTAACTCATGCATTGTTCTAAGAGATTCTGCAGGCTTTAGATTGGATTTCGATACAATTTTAAAAGCGAGTATTGCCATTGCAGAAACCATAGCAGAAGCTATTCCGTGTCCAGACACATCCGCAAATAAAATATTCAATTTTCCATCCGATCGTTCTTCAACACTTAGAACATCACCACCAACACCTTCGTAAGCGCGATAGTAACTGTACATTTTGTATTGCTTGCCTTCGGGGAATTCTAAAGCAACCAATGCTTTCTGAGTTTCCTGCGCCATAGCCAGTTCTTCTGACATTCGAGAATAATAATTCTGTAATTTTAATTCTGATTCACTGAGTTTCTGAATAGCATTTAACCTAACATTTAATGTGAGATACGATACTAAGGCTGGAGTTATTATTGTAGGATAATACAAATACAAATCTACTTGTGGATTCGTTGTAAAAATTCCTACAAGTATTGATGCAAGAATCGTAAAGAATAAATAGTAGATCAACCATCTCTTCTGAACAAAGCTTACGCCAATACAAGTGATAACAAGTACCATTCCAATTAAGTAACCAATGTACAGACCGTTCCAATAGAGTAATAAGAAGGAGTGTATACTCATTGTATAGAATAGAAAATTCATAATTGTCTGAATTTTTAATCTAACCCAATTGGATAGATATGTTGCGGCGAGTACAGAGAACATAAACACAGAATGGAGTTGCCTAATCCAATCAGGATCGTATAAACCTAGATCATTTTTCGTTGCAAGTAGACCAAATCCAATAAATACAAAAAAAACTGATAAACAAATTCTTGCTATCTTCAATAAATCTTCATCGATAGTGAAGTTGTCAGTTCTTCTTCGATTATTATTTTGTCTCTCTCGCAAGATTTAACCTCATAAATTTGGAAAATTTTCGCGGAATATTTTTGGAAGGGTTGCCGGTCTTCCTGTTTGAAAGTCATACCATATTAGGCCTGCTTCACCTGTCACAACGCATTCATTATCTTTATTCCACATTGATGTGTGTATCTGGAAGCCGCGGCTCGTCAATGCTGTAACTTCCATGGTTACATCAAGATCCGCTGGGAAAACAACTTGCTTACGGTAATCTAAATTCAGATGCGTTAACAATGGACCACCTGATGAAGGTTGAAGTGGAGAATTCCAAATCGCTAAGGCAGTGAAATACTCCGCCCTTGCAGATTCAAAATACCTTGCATAAGTAACATTATTCACATGCCCAAAAGCATCCATCTCACCCCATGCTACTTTGATAATATACGAAAAGGAATATTTTACAGGTTTGGCCATTTAAATCCATTTTATAGAGAGTTAAAATGATTATCTCAGGAAGAAATAAAATAAGGCAAGCTCTAAACAATCGAAAATCAAGAACGAGTTCATTGACAGGTTTTCGAAATTTTTATCTTAAGATGGATTTATAAGCCTTTGATAGAATAATTTGATACACAAGATAATAATTTTTCAGAAGCTCCGATTAATTCAGTTGATTTATATTTTTTGAAATTGGCAATCTTTACATATTGAAAATTTCTTTAGTCATTTTTAATATTCGGCATTATAAACTTAAAGAACGTTCCACATTTCATTTTTTAAAATGTACAATTTGGAACTTCCAAATTCACGTGATTCCCAATCTTCAACAATTGGTTTATCCGGTCCTTGAACAAGAACATACATTGGAATAGATGATTTTTCTAATAAACTTTCTACGTAATTCTTTATCTTGCTTGCATCAGGAGTCCAAAAAGTATATGGCGGATCAATGTATACAACAACAGATTTTGGATCATACTTTAAAAAAATTTTAGGATCTACTCGCAAGCTATCCTTACGATGCAGAACACAATTTTCACCCAATGTCTTTGCCAATTGAACAAGTTCACCGAATCTTTCGTTAGTTAATTCCACTAAAACGGATTTTGCAAAACCCCGACTCAAAGCTTCGACACCCATCTGACCGGATCCCGCAAATAAATCTACAAACACAGATTCTGAAAATAGAATACTTCCATCTAATTGCAAACCTTCTAATATAGAAAAAACTGATTTTTTAACAATAGCTGGAGTGAAATGAGAATGGCCTTTGATTGGAGCTGGTATAGGAATCGCTCGCCCTTTCCATTTACCTGCCTGAACACGAAGTCCAGATGATTGACTCAAGGAGTTGCTCCACTGATTTTAGATGTAAGAGTCGTTTTTAACTTTTGAATTCGACTAACTAAAGATTGTTGAGGGTTCGCCTGCTCTGCTAATTGAAGAACAAAAAGAGAATCTCTCCATCTTTGGTTTTGATAAAAGTAGATAGCATAAAGATACAATCCTTCCGCATATCGTGACGATGTTGTTCCATCTTTGCGAAATCGAAATCCCCATTTTTCTGCATTGCTATCATTGCCAGCAACAATCAACCTTTCCAATACAAGGTAGATTGCATTATAAAAAATTGCATTTTTAACTTTCTTATCTGAATAACAAGTTTCTAAAGTCGAATCCATTTCCTTTAGATCACTCGCGGAAGAAATATAGATAAGTATGAACCTCTCATCTATTGCGTCACAGGTTTGTGCAATAATTTCTTGACGAGATCTATTTGCTACATATGAGTAATTGCCCTTCTTGAACTCGGTGAGTAGACTCCAATATGTTATGGATTCTTTCGCAGAAGCTTCAGTCTGACCAAGAATTCCCGAACTTCCAAGATACCCGAATATGATGAGAATCATAAACGATGCAAAGAAATTACCGAAAGGTCTCAAAGCTCCACTACGTTCTCCGATCCGCACATGGGACAGATCATCTCATCCAAATCCCCTGGTTCCCATCGGTGATCGCAATCTTCACATGCATAGGTAACACCTTCTAGGTCAAAATCGTCCGCTACTTCAAAATCATCATCATCAATGCTCATAGTATTTTATAACCATATTTCGGAATAAGTGTCAAGGGGGTTGGATAAAAAAAAGATGAATCTTGAGAAAAAACTATAAATCTGGTATTTATGGTCTATTTACCAAGGCATGAAAGCCATCGTAAGAAAAAATCCAAAGCCCCGATAATCCTCATTTTACTATTCCTCGGTTTGGTTGGCCTTGGAATCACGCAGTATCGTGAGATTAGGCTGTTTTTTGCCAAAGACCAAAGACAAAAGCTAGAGAAGCAAAAAGGTAAAATCATCAATTCTCTTGATAAAAACGAACTGACAGATGTATATGTAAGAGATTTCCAAACCTACAGTGTCGATTATCTCGACAAGGAACCTTTAGAAGCTAGTGCTTTCCACTTTCGGGCAAGGGCTCACTATTATGAACTTTTGCTTACGGGAGTGCGATTCGACTCATCATCGTTAGTTTCAAATCTTACAAATCCAATTAAAACAATATTTGGAGACAACCAGAAAACTGTTTCTGATCTCAAGGAAATGTTCGAATATGCAAGGAAAGCACAAGCTACGAATCCGGACTTTCACGAATCTGCTTCCAACCAATTTCTGCTTATGCTCGGAGAATTGGTTAGAGAAGTCAAGAAACCACAATCCATTTATAAAGATTACGCTGGCATAAAATTGGAAAATATAGATGTGGAACTTCAACATCCGTATGTCTGGCTTTTGTTTTATACAACTATTCGAAATGGGAACCAAAAAGACCTAGAAAATCTTTTACTTGAAAATGCAAAAGATGACTTCAAAGGCAAACTTCTATTTACCGAACGAGAAGAAAATTATCTCAAAGGAAATTGTTATTTCCATGCCAAAGACTATGTGTCAGCTTTAAATAGCTTGAGACAAGTTAAGACGTCCACTCCTGATATTATTACGAAGAATGCAATTTTGACGGAGGCAAAAATTTTCTATGCTCAGAATCTTCCTCAAAAAGCGGTCGATCTATTATCAGATTCCTACGAAAACTTTGGAAAGAGCCATAAGGAATTTCTTCCTCTTCTCAAAACTTGGTCAGGGCTTAGACCCGATCTAAAAATCAAAATTACCTTTGAAGAAGAGCCTCAAGAAATCAATGATGAGATTGATTAAATACGATCTTATCGATAACGCATCCAAGTCGAAAATGATGTATTTGTTTAATCCAATAAACGAGATAGAAAATCATTGAGAGAACATATATCTGTTAATTTGATTGATTCAATTTAAAATATTAAGGAATTCCATAATGCAAAATTTTCATTTAAGCAATACATCATCATTGATCTTCAAAATTGTAAAAGTTTTCGTATTCGTTCTTCTAATTGGAAGCTGTGGACTTTTTGAAAAAAAAATTCCTCCAGGCGGTGAATTCTGCAATGTCTTAGTCAAACCTCCTGAATGTATAAATGTAGATTTTAAAGAACTGAAAATAAATTTCTCCGAAGAAGAAAAATATCCACTTACAATGATCAATCGAGTTCAGTACAGTTTCAATAGAAATGACTCCATCATCAATTTAGATTTACATTCAGAAAATCGAATACAATTGTCTGATGGGAAATTTTATCTTCGAAGGAAAGTAAAAAGATGAAATCTATATCTGAACTGCAAGCAGAAGTTATTGAAGAATTCGAAGATGTTATTGATTGGGAAGAAAGATTTCAAATTTTAATTGAGATGGGAGAAGCACTTCCGCCTTATCCTGAAGACAAGAAAAAAGATGATTATCTAGTTCCAGGTTGTCAGTCTCGAGTCTGGGTTGCGCCTGAAATTGTGGATGGCAAATTGTTTTTCTATGCTGACAGCGATACTTCTCTTACGAAAGGATTAATAGCCATTCTTGTTAAAGTGTTCAGTGGTCATAGTCCAGAAGAAATTTCCAATAGCAATCTGGACTTTATTGAACAGATTGGACTTCAGAAATTTCTATCCATCAGCAGACGCAATGGATTGAGCAACATGATTCAAATTGTCATGAATTACGCAAAAACCTAAAATAATGCTAGCACTCCATTTCTGAATATTTTAGAATTGTATCTTGATTCTAGAAGAAAAGGTGGTTCTATGCTTCGATTCTTTTTATCCGTTCTTTTTGTAACAATCATTCTCTTATCGAGTAATTGTGGTAAACCATCGATTGAATTAAAGCCGTATGGTGATCCCATTGTTTTAGAAGATCTCAAACCACCAAGACGTGATTACTGGCCAACTCAAGCTTGGAGAGTTTCCAAACCAGAAGCGCAAGGAATGAATTCCTCAAAACTCCTTGAAATGGAAAAATATGCATTTACTATTGAAGGAACGCCAGAAGACCGTCAAGGTACGAGAACGGACGGTGTGGTTATTATTCGGAATGGCTACCTTGTGTACGAAAATTACGGACGTGGATATTCCGCCGAACAAAAACATTTAATCTGGTCCATCGCAAAGAGCTATACAAATGCTTTGGTTGGAGTTGCAGTTAGCAAAGGATTGGTGCAACTTGACGATCCAGCTTATAAATATGTTCCAGAACTAGGGCATAGCGAAGAACATAAGAAGATCACAATTCGTCATATTTTGAATATGTCATCTGGACTTGAGGCAAGTGAAGGCTATGAAAGTAGTCCACTAGTGTCGACAGTGATTGCAATGCTCTATACTAAGGGTCGAGCGAATATGGGAGCTTACTCGGCTTCCCTTGGCTTACGAGCAGAGCCTGGTAGCTTCGTTTATTATTCTTCGTGTGATACGAACATTTTGTCACTCGCATTACAAAACATATATGGCAAAGAGGTTTATTCTGATCTGCCTTGGAAAGATATTTTCAATCCATTGGGAATTAAAAATGTTACATACGAGCGGGATGGCAATGATGTTTTTGTCGGATCTTCTTATATTTATACAACTCCAAGGGATATGGCAAAATTCGGTTACCTATATTTAAATGACGGTATCTGGGAGAACAAAAGAATCCTTCCGCAAGGTTGGGTAACGCTATCAAGAACCCCATCACCAGCTTACAAAAGCACTCCTTATTACACTAAACTAGAAGAGGATAATTATACAGCTCAATGGTATGCTAATACTGGTGTTCCAGAAGCTGGAATACCTAAGCCAATGCCAGATGCTCCAGCGGACACTTTCTACGGTTCTGGACATTGGGGTCAACGCCTCTTTGTAATTCCCAGTCTTGACCTAGTTATTGTGCGGGTTGGAGATGATAGAAATGTGAAATTTTTTGACAATAACTTATTTATTAAATACATCGTTGAGAGTATCCAATGAAAACTAAAACTATTATAATCGCTGTTATACTTTTTGTAATTTTTGATCTAGCTTTGTTTTGGAGTGTTTCCAATTGGAATAATCTTCGGGCATTTCCTTCAATCATCTCTTCTTTCTATTCCAAAGAATTCTGTTCTTGTTACTATGTTGTTGAGAGAGACGAAGATTTCTGCCATAATTACGCACGTCAATGGGTTCCCATCAGTGATTTCAAAATAGACGAAGAAAACAAAAGAATCATAGTATCTGGATTGGGCAGAACCAATTCAGCCAAATTTACTGGATCAAAATATGGATGTGTTCTCGAAGAATTGGATTGATCAATTAATTATAAGTAAACGAATTACGATTCGCTGACTCAAAGAAATTTAAAAATCTTTTTGATTAAGTTTTTAGATTCGCTCCGCGTAGACTTTCGGCAACCCTTGCTTCATTCGCTTTATTAACAAGTATTAGGAGCACATCTCCTCCTTCTACTTGGGTTCGACCAGTTGGAACAATGTAATTATCGCCCCGACAGATTAGAGTGATCAGCGCATCCTCAGGAATCTGCAACTCACGAACAGTTCGTCCTTCAGCTGGAGAATTGAATGGCATTAGATATTCTTCGAGCTTGGAATCACTATTCTCTCGATTTTCAAACTCAAATGGATACAGGGATTTCTTATCTATCGCAGCATCCAATTTTAAAAATTTAGCTACCATTTTGATCGTAGATCCTTGAATCAGAAGCGAACTCAATACTGTAAAAAATACTAAATTGAAAATGACTCCAGAATTTGGTACACCTGCAGTCAGAGGAAATGTTGCAAGGATAATAGGAGCTGCTCCTCGTAGACCAACCCAAGAAATAAAAATCCTTTCTTTAAAGCTAAAGGAAGATAAGCTCAGGCTGAGCATCACACCTAAAGGTCTCGCGATAAAAATTAGAAAGATTGAGAAAACGACTCCTGGCAAAGCAATCTTATTGAGTTCAGATGGAAAAACAAGCAAACCCAAAGTTAAGAACATGACAATTTGCATCAACCATCCCATTCCATCCATAAAACGAATTATACTTTTCTTATGAACAAAGTAACGGTTGCCCATATACAAACCCGCCAAGTACACTGCCAAAAATCCGTTTCCGTTTAACAATGTAGTTGCGGAATAAATAAAAATACCTGTAGCTAATATTATAACAGTATAAAGTCCATCGTATTCCAAATTTATTTTATTTACAAATTCAACAAATAATTTCCCTAGAATCAATCCCATGATCGCACCAACCATCACTTGCCAGAGAACCATGCTTGCGATATCGATCATATTTTTGGATTCAAATCCCAATAATGAAATGAATGTGAGGGTTAAGATTACAGCCATTGGATCATTAGATCCAGATTCAAGTTCAAGAAGAGGTTTCAATCTTCCCTTTAATCCAATTCCGCTTGTTCTAAGCAGATTGAAGACTGAAGCTGCATCCGTTGATGATACAACAGATCCTAGAAGTAAAGATTCAATCAATCCTAAACCCAATAGCCAATGTGAGAAAAATCCGACAGCTGTTGCAGTTACAACGACCCCGAATGTGGAGAGCACAATTCCTTCTCTTAAGACAGGTCGGATGACTTTCCATTCCGTCTCCATACCACCAGCGAGCAAGATATACGAGAGGGCAACTACTCCCAATGACTGAGCTAAATTGTAGTCGTTAAAATCAATTTTTCCGATTCCCTCAGAACCAGCAAGCATACCCATAAGCAAGAATAATAATAAAGTTGGAATCCCAAATCGAAATGATAATTTACTAACCATAATCGATAAAAGGATGAGAAATGATAGAGCAAATGCGGATACCTCGAAACTATTCATGGAAGCTTAAGACTGCTTTTCTTTGGAAACGAGGATTTTGATAGTCATTGAGATAACGATCTTTAGACTCAAGCCGACCGACACCTAGTGAAATAATTTGTTTTGACGATACTCCCTGTATCAATAAAAATTTTCTGACATTCTCTGCACGCTTATTACTCCACAAGAGATCGTCATTGATATTCTGGCCTTCGTTGCCAAATCCCCTAATCAGAATCTTTTTATCAGGATTCTCAACTAAGTATTCCGAAATTTTGCGAAGATAATCGAATGAGAAGCTTGGAATTTTATCAGATCTCTTCTCAAAATAAATTTCTTCCAAAGGAAATGGTTTTTCGGTTTGAACAAATTTGCCATCATTAGTTGCCGGTTTTGCAATTCCAATTGAATTGATAATCGGACGTTCGTTGTCAATGGAATCATTCGAAATTGAAGATTGATTTTTTAGAGTATCATTCAATACCAATTGATCAGTTTTAATTGTTTCCATAATAAAATCTTTTTTTATTTCTTGGAACTCACTCACTTCCGATATGTCCAATTTAAACTCTACATTTTCGAAGCCATTCGCTGTTATTAGAATATTATAAATATTCTTTGTAAGCAGAGGAATAGCATAATTTCCAATTGAAGGTTTAGAGAACAATTTCCCTTCATATTCCTGAGATGCCTCTCTCTTCCACTGAACCATTGCACTGAGTGCTTTGCTCTTTTGGTTCGTGACTTTTCCAGCTAGCATAACAATCTTTCCGACCGGTGCTATATCATCCGGCATCGAACTCAATTCATAAATATCAGTCTCACCCAAGCTATCCGATCTAAGTCCAGCAAAATAAGCCTTCGATCCAGTTGAATCTGTTCGAAAACCAATATCAGTTCCTAGGCTGTTCACGATCGGTCCTAGATTAACGGGCGTGCTCCATTTATCCCAACTCTCTTCCAACTTTTCCGATTTATAAACATCGAGATCACCAAAACCGGAATACCCATTGGAACTAAAATACAAAGTTTTGCCATCTGAATCCAAATGAGGAAATCTCTCCGCAAACTCCGTGTTAATCGATAGGCCTAGATTCTTAGGTTGAGATATTGTACCATCATCTTCAATGAGTGATACATAAATATCGCTGTTTCCATGATAATCACCAGCTCGATAAACTCCTCTTTTCCATGGCTTGAAAATTGTATCATCACGATCACTTGCAAATAAAATTGCTCTTCCGTCCGCTGTAAGGAAAAAGTCTCCATCAAATGATTCCGAATTCAAAAAAGCGGGAAGAACTTGAGGCTTACTCCACCCGTTCTCCGTTAGACGAACCATAAAGACTGATGATTTTGTACCTTGGTTTCGAATTTTTCTACTTACAATGAGCGTGGTTCCATCTGCAGAAATGGAGATAAGACTTTCATCATCAGGCGTGTTGATTTCTTTGAGAGGTAATGCACTTTCCCACTTGGAACTGGCTCTGTTGTATTCTGAGTACCAAATGTCCTCTCCACCACTGCCTCCAGGACGATTCAGTGCAGTAAAATAGAATCGATCTCCACTTAACTCTATCACGGGAAGGTATTCAGCAAATTCTGAATTTAATGCAGGTCCAATATTTTTTAGAACAGGTTGATCTTTTTCCTTGGAAAGCAATCCAATTAAACTTTCAATTCGTTTGTCTTGGTTTGGTAATTTTGGTTTGTATTTTTGCCATAAGAGTTTTGCATTCTCTAATCGATTCGATTCTAATTCTTCGCCCACAAGAATTTCCACGAGTCGAAATTCGAAATATGACCATTTACCTTTTTTATTATCTAGAAATTCCCGAATCTGGTTGGAATTCTTACGATAGTTTTCGAGTTCATTGAATTGTTCAAGACTTAGAGTTTCACGCCATTGGATGTCTGTGACCGACTCCGAATGAATATGAGTTGAGTAGAAGAAAATATTAAGAAATAAAATAATGATAGCTTTAGAAATTTTCATGATAATCTTCCTCCAATAAATTACTTTTGCTATCCATTCGCAAACCAAAAATTCTGCATCTTCCAGTTTTGAAAAGCTCTCGAACTTTAGAACATGCAAGGTTATCGTTCGCGAATTTCAGGGAAAAAATTCTTGCCTTTTAAATTAAACAAAGGACAGATAGATCAATGAAATTATCAGAACTAGCAAAGACTCTTAATCTACCTTTCCAAGGCGACGCCAACTACCCAATTAACTCTGTTGGAGACTTAGAACATACAAGTCCAGCTGATCCCAATTCAATCTATTTTGTCTCATCGAAAAAATATTTAAATAAATTTGAAAAGGCGCAAAAAGCAAAGGTCGTTCTTACAATTGACTCTCTCAAAGATCAATACGCAAATGCAATCATAGCTCCAGACAAAGATACAAAAGTTTCCTTTATACAATTGCTTGGTCTATTCGAAAAGAAACCTGTATATAAACAACAAATCTCTCCCAAAGCAAGTGTTGCTGATACTGCAAAAATTGGAAAGAATGTAACCATCATGGATTTTGCCGTGATTATGGATGATGTAGAGATCGGTGATAATTGTGTGATTTTCCCACATGTTGTTATTGAAGATCGAGCGAAAATCGGAGCAAATACTGTAATCAAAGGTGGGGTGCAAATCTGCTATGAATGCGTGATCGGATCCAACAATTTGATTCATGGTAATACTGTGATTGGTGCGGATGGATTCGGTTTCCATGATGCCAACGGCATTCGCTATAAAATTCCTCAGATTGGGAATGTGATCATTGGTGATCATGTCGAAATCGGTGCAGGTTGTACTATAGATCGAGCGGCCATTGAATCAACAACTATCGGTAATTATACGAAACTAGACGACCAAGTTCATATTGGACACAACTGTCGATTGGGTAACTATATTTACCTTGCAGGTACGGCAGGACTAGCAGGATCAGTAACTGCAGAAGACTATGTTATTGTTGGCGGCCAAGCAGCTGTAGCAGAGCACCTAACACTCAAGAAAGGTAGTATCGTTATGGGACTTACAGGTCAGACAAGTGATGCTGAGGCAAAAACTGCTTATTTTGGAATTCCTGGTAGACCAGCCATTGAGATGCATCGAATCCACAATGCGATGTCTTCACTTCCTGAAATGGTTCGCGAATGGAAAAAGGCTAAGAAAAATGAATCCGAATAATTCTTTATTCTAATATCCTAAAGTTGCGATTTCCATTGTTTTAAAATTCAATATAATAATAAATTTAAGAATTCCTGTATTCTTAGAATTAGTATAATAATGATGTTCACCTTGGAAATGATACCACTTCTCCATTCCTTTTTCTTCTTCTCGTATAAATTCCAATTCGGAATCTGTATGAATATAAGTTTGGATGATCTGGGAACGAATTAAAAAACGAAGAATGAATGCAGGCTCCATGATTCCAAGATCTCGAGCCTGCCCAATAATGATTTTTTCCGATGAACCTAATTTTGTAGCATCCACTCGCACTAAATCAGAAAAAAATCTTCTGTCCACAATCACTTTTCTTTCCTTTTCACTCCTATAAAGAATTGGTTTATTTTCAAATAACATTTCATTAGATTGAATCAATCCAGTATAACTACTATTTGGTTGTGCAGATTGTACAATTTTTGACTTCTCTTCCTCTTCCCAGGAGTTTGTAAAGCCTGCCCAAGGATTTTCGGATCGATCTGATAGAATTTTCCAGGACTTCATAGGAACTGAACTCCGCGTTACATTTGTATGGCAAGAAAGCATCGCAATAAGAGATGCAAGGATAAAAATAATCCCTAAACAAAATTTTAAATTTGTCATGAAGAATTCCTTATCCAAATACAAAATTTCGAATCTCTTGCCTTTCATATTCTTGAATTTGCAATATCTTACAGTTTGAACAAAGATAATTCACATTGCTATTTTATTCGCTTCATCCATATATCTATCCGTTGCGAAGGATTTTTTCCATTTTCTTGCCTTTCGCAAGTTCATCTACAAGCTTATCCATATATCGAATTTTCTTAGTCAGTGGATTTTCTAGCTCTTCAATTCTATATCCACAAATTACACCAGTAATTAGATTTGCATTCGGATTGAGTTTTGCCTTCTTGAAAAATTCCTCAAAACTAACTCCCTTATTAACCAGGGCTTTTATTGCTTTCTCATCAAAGCCGGTTAACCATTTAATAACATGATTCAATTCTTCAACTGTCCTTCCCTTTCTTTCAACCTTTGTTATATAAAGGGGATACACTGTTGCAAAGCTCATTTTAGCCATTCGTTCATTGTGTTCGGGAGTCACTTTCATATAATTAGTTTTATAAAAATCGACTAAAGTTCAATTAAAAATTTATTGCTAATCATATATATATTGAATTTGCATTTACCAAACTTGACCTTTCAATAAGTTCAATCAATGTCTTTAGAATTTATTGAGAAAACGATCCACGAGCGTGAATGGAAAAATGAGAAAATATTGTCCTGGTTCCGATTTTCCGCATCCAGTCTATTCACTCTTTTTGATTTTCTAGCCTATTTTAATATAGTGCAATTCACTGCAGTACCTGCCAATCGTATAACCATTTTATTAGATTTTGGATTATTAATTTTTGCACTAACCGCACTTTTCATTTTGAAAAGAAATACCTATCTTCCCAATTTTAAATTTGCAATGATTTTTGCAGATTATTGCATTATATTTCTTATGTTTAACTTTGATACTACAGTACCACTGCAAGGAAGCAGTGGGCTATATACGATTTTCCTTTCTGCAATTTACATTTACTTGCTCAATTTATTGCGCTACTCTCAGAAAGGAACAATCTTTGCGATCTTCACCGCAATTATTTTTTTCGAAGGTAATCGTTTTTTGTTTATCTCCGAAGATACTGAAGGTTTAATTCCGATGCTACGTGTTGCATTGAGTATTATTCTCTTCTTGGGATATGCAATTACAAAAGCTAATTATGAAATGATTCAAGAAATTGGTACAAAAAAAATTATGGAGAGGTATCTCTCTTCTGAACTGGTTGGGAACTTGGATAAAGGAAAAATAGAAGAAATTGGATTAGGAAAGATTCAAAATCTAACAGTACTTTTTTCTGATATTCGTGGATTCACTACTCTAACGGAAAAATTACAGCCGAATGAAACTGTTCAATTCTTAAATCAATATCTTTCCATAATGACTGATCAAATCCTCACAGAAAAAGGTATGATAGATAAATTTATTGGTGATGCAATTTTTGCAACATTTGGACTGCAGGATTCTCCTAATAGATCTTTGAACGCTATTCAAGCTGCAATAAAAATACAAAAATCCCTTTCTAAACTCTCTCATCCGATTGAAATAGGAATCGGAATACACAATGGAGATGTCATACTAGGAAATATTGGCTCGGAAAAAAGATTCGATTATACAGCGATCGGCGACACAGTGAATTTAACATCACGTATAGAAAGTCTTACAAAACTTTATAAATGTAAAATTCTTGTTTCTGAATTTATAATTGCTGATCTTGCCGAAAATAATTTCAATTTAAATTTTGTTTATCGAGAGATCGATAGAGTTAGAGTCAAAGGTAAACTAGAACCTATTACTATTTTTGAAATTTGTTATGAATAGATTTATTTACTTTGAATTCATAATCATACAAGAAAAAATATAGACAAATAAAACCCAGGAAGCGAAGTTCATCTCACAATCTTTTCAACAATAAATGTTCAGTTGATATGAGATTTTATTTCAGAAGTTGGTTACAATAATTTTATGGAAACAGAAAATCAGAAAAAAGAAATTCAAATCCTTGTCTTTGACTATATACGAGATCTTTTCCAAATCAAGCTTGGCACCGATCAGAAGGGAACGATTGAGTACATTACGTCCGCTGCTGAATTCAAGGGAATTTCCGTTTGGACATTGATTTTCGCAATATTTATCGCATCTATTGGATTGAATACCAACTCGACTGCTGTCATAATTGGTGCCATGTTGATCTCTCCTTTAATGGGTCCGATCATGGGCATTGGTCTATCACTTGGAATCTACGACTTTGATTTACTTAAAAAGTCATTTAGAAATTTCCTAGTAATGACTGTGATAAGCATTTGTACTTCTACTTTATATTTTTTTATTTCACCTTTGACTGAAGCTGACTCTGAACTCCTTGCAAGAACGTATCCGACAATCTATGATGTTCTGATTGCTTTATTTGGAGGATTGACAGGGATAGTTGCATCTTCTCGTAAGAATAGAATGTCAAATGCAATACCTGGTGTTGCAATTGCAACTGCCTTGATGCCACCTCTTTGTACTGCTGGATTTGGAATTGCAAATGGGAATCCAAAATACTTTGCTGGTGCTCTATATCTTTATATTATAAATAGCGTATTTATCTGCGTATCTACTTGGTTTATTGTGAGCTATCTTGGATTTCGTAGTGTTGAATATGTGAATCAAGAGACTAAGAAAAGAATCCAGAAATATATTTATATAATATCTTTTACCATCATAATTCCCAGTATTTATATGGCTTATGATGTGATCTCACAATCCAATTTTCGAAAGAATGCGAATCAATTTATCCAAAGCAATTTCAATTTACCAAAAACAAAAATTCTCACGACCAATATAGTTCGCAATCCGAGAAATAAATCGATCGATGTCACATTGATTGGAGAACCTATTTCAGAAGAGTTGATAGGTCATATTAAGTCGAAACTTTCTCAATATGGTTTGGAAGATGTTGAGTTGAATATTATTCAAAACTCTGATTCAGAGAAATTATCTAAAGCTATGAACGTAAATCGCAATGAAGTTCTAGACAATCTCAAAACAAAAGATGAGAAGATACGATATTTGGAAGCTGAATTGAGTAATATGAAAGATACTGAGAAAATGATTCCCAAGGTTGCAAAAGAGATCAATATCTTATTTCCAGAAATTGAATCTATATCCTTCGGAGATCTACTCGTTCAGAGCACTGATAATTTCTCCAATCAGAAATCTGTAAGCATTCTTATTAAATGGAAGAACAAAGTGGCTGATATCCAGATAAAAAGAGTCGAGTTGTATCTTAAATCCAGGCTGAACCTTGAAGACCTCACCGTTCATAATGAATTTTAGTTTAAGAGAATAATCCTAGTATAGATTTATTTCTATACTAGATGATAATTTTAAATTACTCTTTCTTTCTTTAGATTCTCCAATTCATCATTGGAATAACCTAACTTAGAATAGATGTCGTTGTTGTGTTCTCCATGCTCCGGAGGATGCAATCTGTAGTTTGTAGGTGTTCCAAGTAAATGAAAAGGCGATCCAAATTGCAAAATTCTGCCATAACGAGGATGTTCCACTTCCAATATCATTCCGCGGTCACGTAGATGTGGATCTGCGACAACTTCTTCTAAATTTCGAATCGGAGTAAGACAAGAATCTTCGTTTTGAAATATTGGATTCAAATCATCTAGCGTTTTAGATCCAAAAAATTCAGTTAATTTACTTTCGATCGATTTCAAATTTTCTTCACTTATGGGCAGAGCATCCAAAATATGGTTTAGTCCTGCTTGGCGAAGAAATGTTTTAAAAAACATATCTTCAAGTGCACCTAACGCAACATGACGATTGTCCTGAGTTTTATAAATATTGTAATTCGGTAATTTTCCTGAAAGGACTGCATTTCCTGGTTCGGGAACTTTTTTCTCAGCAGAAAATATTCCAGCGTACAATGATAGGAATTGTAGACTTCCGTCCATCATTGAAATGTCGATTCTTTGCCCCTTACCAGTTTTCTCCCGACTGTACAATGCTGCAAGAATTGCCGAGAGAGCCGTTAATGTTCCGCCACCCACATCAGCAAGTTGATACCCGCCAAGAACAGGATTCGAACCTGACTGATGAAGAAGTCCAGCTAATGCCAGATAGTTGGAATCATGTCCAGCATAGTCTACGTATTTTCCAGAAATTCCATATCCAGATATTCCACAATAAATCAACTTTGGGAATTTTTCCTTCAGCACATCATACCCAATTCCCATCTTGTCCATACCATCAGGACGAAAGCCTTCCAATAGAATATCAGCATCTTCTAATAATTTAAATAGAATTTCTTTTGCTTGAGGTCGCTTAAAATTTAGCGTGATTGCTTTCTTATTTCGATTGAGCATCATGAACAAACCTGGCACACCTAACTCAGATTTGTACATTACTCTTGACGCATCGGCCGCTCTTGGATTCTCAATCTTTATAACATCGGCACCCATATCACCAAGATGCATTGAGCAGAGTGGCCCAGGCAAAAGAAGACTGAGATCCAGAACTTTGATTCCTTTAAGTGGCCCACTCGCTTGTTTTTCTAATTCAATTTTCATACTTGCAACCTTAAGTTTTTAATATTCCCTTCCATTTTTCCAAGAATTTCTCTGTATTCTATACATTCAAACCATGATGACCTAATTCTTCTCATGCGAAAATGATTGAAAATGGAAGATGCTTTTCAATAAATGTGATTGATCCTAGCTGGGGGCTTAAGCCCCACTCTATAGCCCACCCTGGAACATCCTCAACTAAACCATGATCTCTGCTCTAACCTAGGCATCCTCAACACGACCTTGATCTACGTCTACCCTAGCCTGAACCAGATCTCCATCTGATCCGTCCTTCCATAACACAGCTCCGATCGCGACTCTATTTGAACTATCTCCATTCCAGTAAATATATTCTCTTCATCCAAATACAAATGGAAATTTAGATTCTTAGCTTTAAAGATCGTAGAATCTTGGTATTCAAAATTATTTCCTATAGATTTAGTTCAGTCTATACTATCCTGAATAAAATCAATTCACATAGCCTTGTTTTTTAAGAATATCCATTGCCTCTGATCCGAGATTTTCTTGGATAATAGGACTCTGGAATCCACTTCCATTTCTCCAGATTTGGATTCGGAAATCTTTCGATAGTGATGGCGGTCCAGAAATTGCGCGAAAGAAATTATCACATTCTAAATCAACGCAATCACCAGGATTCAAATCATAAGTTCCCACTCCCCAATCATACTTACTTGCTTGAATCCCATCAATATTTATTTTAAATTGAGGAAAGGAAACATCTGGATAAACATGAAAATTCCATTCAACAATTTCGTTTTCATTTAAGTCAAACTGGAATTGGTTGAAACCTTTGACAATTGGAATTTTGCTTACTGATTGGAGAGTTGTTTTTGTAGCTTGATTGTAAGAACGGATGATTCCAGCGTTCAGTAGTACCTTAAATTCTATTTTCGATCTTTTATCACCTTTGGGCCGATGGATTCTAATAGTATAATAAGAATTAGGTGGAACTGTATCGTTCAATATTTTCTTTAGTTTTGAATATTCTGAATCGATGGGAATAGAATTACTTTGCTTCAAAATGTAAGGATTGTGTTCTTCTGGATCTTGTTTTGTATTGTAGAGAAATTCTCTCTCTTCTCCTACATTTCCCTGCCAGAATCCAAGCCTATGAAATCTATATGATTTCTTCATAAGCTTCCAATCTCCGACCTCGACTGCTTGAGTTGCCCTAGTCTCACCGTAGTATTCTCTTTCTGAAGTTTCTCTTCCAGCGAGCATGGACTGTATCGCAACTCCACGCAAATCATGCGCTGAATCAATACCCAACTCTTCTAGAATTGTAGGCAAAATATCAATTGAGCGAGTCATTTTTCCAACTTTCAATCCATGCAATTTCGCATAATTTGAATTAGCTGGGAATTTAATTATAAGTGGAACATGAATATCTTCTCTAAACAAACTTTGTCCATGTCCGAACAAAGTGTTCGTTCCGGTAAAAGGAGAAATCTCATGAAATGGATCCATTACTTCACCATGATCGGACGTTATAATAAGCATCGTTTGATCCCACCTGCCCGATGATTTTAATTCAGACAGTATTTTCCCCAACTCCGCATCAACAAAAGCAACTTCACCAAGATAATCAATTTTTCTTCCGTCTATTGCCTTCAGTTCCTTTTCTGGAATAATCACTTGAGATCGATATTTTTCTGGAGGAGTGTATGGCTTATGCGGATCATTATAATTCAAAAACAAAAATCTAGGAATTGGAAGCTTCTTCGTGTTTTTTAAATAAGATAAAGATTCTTGTGTTATTCTAATTGTGTCTTCTCCCGACCTTGAGTAATCGTGAAGCGACTGGAAACCATAATCGGCTCCAATTTTTCGATGCTCACTGAGAAAAGGATTATTGCCAATCATCTGAGTCATATAACCTTTTGAGCCAACTAACAGAGGTAATGGAATAAGATCAGAATTGTACAAATTGTCCGTCTCATCCGATCCAACAGGATAATCCCAGAAATTCAAAAAATTTTCTGAGGCATATCGTCCCGTAAAGAATATTGAAGTAGATGGTCTAGTCCAGGCAGCATTCACAAAATGTTTATCAAATGAAATGGAGTCTGATCTTAAGGAATCCAAATTGGGTGTCACAGAATATTGACCTAAAACATCATGTCTCAACGAATCAATTACAACAAAAATAACATCAACCTTTTCAATGGATTCTCGAAGCTCATTGAATCCTTGATCTATAGGATTGAGCCAGGTAGCAGAAAGTGAAATGCTTTCCGAGCCAGGGTTATAAATCTCTAATATTGCAGACTCTACCCCGCATTGAACCACCAAAGGTCTAGCCGATAGATCGACCATACTTTGATTGCAATAAATTTCCAAACCGTCCGGAAAACTTTCTTGAGAATTGATTATAAAATGATTCAATCCAAAAGGAAAATTATAGAATATTTTAGACTGCGGTGTTATAAAAATATTCCGATCCACATTTTCTATTAGGTTCTTAGTTGAATATTCTAAGTAGACAGGTATTGCTGAATTATTCCATGGATCAGATTTGATTCGATTATCTTGCCCAACCTTTTCTCCCGTAAAACCTGATGTCACAAATGATTGCGGTCTAAGCAAGGATATCGTCTCGCTTGCATAGATCAATTGTGGATCTGGTTTGAGAGTGATTGGTTTACAAAATAAAATTGAGCTGAATAAAGAAATTACTAAAATGAAAAAAATCTTGACAATCACCCTTTTACATCAAACATATGTAAGGCTGTAAGCCAAACACCTATCATAATAAAAGCGATGCCTGTCCATTGTGACCAAGTCAATCTTTCCTTGAAGAAGATAGCGGAAGCAATCAACACAATGATAAATCCAGAACTTGTAAACACAGGATATGCAAGTGACAACTTCAATCCTTTGCCGAGAACAAATCTATATCCAACCAATGCCAATCCAAAACATGCAAGACCACCAATAAACACTGGATTGAGAAAGTATACGATAAGTCCTGTCAATCCTTGAGATTCAGGTGGGGTCACTGCATCATTGAGCGAACTTGTCTTGATCAGAATATTGGCTAGAGCATTGAAGATAACAGCTATACAAAAAATTATGAGGATCTGGACTGACATGTACCCCACAGAATAAATTCTAAGCTCTTTAGGTCAAATGTAAAATGAAAGAAAATACTCTCTCCTTTCGCGATTTTAATTTAAATGTTTTGGATTCTGAGACTCCTGGTCGAACAATCATATTCGCTCACGCAAATGGATATTCTGCCGGATGTTATAAATACTACCACCAAGCTCTCCAAAAAAAATTCCGAATCATTGCCTTTGATTTCGTTGGGCATGGCAAATCAGAATCCACTTTGAATTTTTCAAACTGGCTTTTTTTTCGAGATCAATTGCTCGAAGTTCTAAAGAGCAGAATTTCTCCAGGAGAAAAAGCAATTGGAATCGGGCATTCTCTTGGCGGCGCAAGTACCTTACTTTCTTGCAAAGAAGCACCTGAATTATTTGAGAAAGCGATCGTTCTAGATCCAGTTGTATTAGGTTTTCGCATAACAACACTAGCAAAAATATTTGGGAATCCACTTGCGAAAGTAGCAAAAAAAAGAAGAAAACAATTTCAATCTATTGAATTGGTTCGAAGAGCTTTCCGTAATTTTCCAGCCTTTGCGAATTGGGAAGAATCTGTGTTCCAGGATTATTTGGATTCATGCCTAAGACCCACAGGCAACAAAAAGGAAGTTGAGTTGTGTTGTGATCCAGAGGTCGAAGCTCGGATTTTTTCTCTTTCTAGTTACAGAGTGTTCTCAAGATTCCACGGAATCAAAACAGAAGTACATGTAGCGATTCCAGAAAAATACGAAGTATGTAGTCCAAGACATGCCCGACTCATCACAAAAAGAAATCCTTTGTCGTCGGTAAGTATTTGGAAGGATGCAACTCATTTTTTTCCTTTCGAATTGCCTGCCAAAACTCTTGAATTTATTGAATCCAAATTATGAATCATACGATTTCAATTTTGATTCAATGATCTCAGCTACAATGACAATCATTTTCGCGCTTTTACTTTTTGATTGATTGAAAATACTAAGATAATTACAAACCAATAAGGATTCACTCGATGTTTTTTGTATTTTCTAAATTATTAACAATTTTTCTTTTTCCATTGCCTCTTGCAATATTGTTTGGAATTTTTCTAGGAATTCGATACGGACGAGGAAGATTTCGCCTAATTCTAATTATGCCTTGGTTGGTTCTATGGGCATTCTCCACCTATCCCGTAACTGAAGCACTGATACAACCTCTGGAAGATTTTGTTCCACCAAGGCAGATCCAAGAGATCGAAAAAGCTGATGCTATCGTTGTACTTGGCGGTATGATCAATAACCTCACACGAATTCCCAACACGGTAGAATTGACTACAGCCGCAGATCGCCTAACAGAAGGTTATTTTCTGTATAAAAACAAAAAGGCACCAAGAATCCTATTTACTGGTGGGTCTGGAATACTTTTCCATGAAGGAGAAGCAGAAGCGGACCAAGCAAAACGATTCTATAGATCTCTGGGAGTACCGGAAAATGATATAGTTCTCGAGGGCGAATCTCGCAACACAAGAGAGAATGCGATCTACTCTGGAATTTTACTGAGAGAAATGGGAGCTAAGAAAATCATTCTCGTTACATCAGCATTTCATATGAGACGTTCTATGACCGAATTTGAGCGGGAAGATATAGAGATCATTCCCTTTCCAACTGATTACCGAACTCTCAATTCAACAGTTAGTAGCTGGGAACAACTCACTCCCTCCGTGGGGGCATTGGACACATCCACCGCAGCGATCAAGGAGTGGGTTGGGATTTTTGTCTATAGCCTAAAGGATATTTTCTGAAAACAATTTCATAAATAAATTCTAATTAGGCCAATCGACAACAAGTCAAGGCTCAGAGATTGAGAGATTGAGAAATCGAAAATCTCAATCTCTTTCTAATACAAAAAAGAATGGTTGCTCCATTTTTTTGAAATCCATACAACCCATTAGAGTGTTGTCGTCAACTTTTCTAAATACATCATTGATTGGCAGATTGTCGTAGATCATAGTTGCCGTCGTTTTGCCTCGAAACTCAAGCATTCGGATTCTTGCTTTGGACTTGCTAGTTGTAAAAAGAAACCGAAACAATAAAAAAATTGGTGTAAGAAATCCAAGATTCGTCGAAGGAATTTTGGTCGCGAGACCCACGGGCATAAGAGAAGGATTGACCGTAAATAATTTTCCACCCCATCCCTTGAACACCAACGGATGGACATTTTCTGTATTGATGAATTCCTTGCCATACCAATTGAAGGTTTCCAATGCACCATCCATCGTATGTTTGGTTTTGAAACCTGATCCATGCCAGCGCCCAATGATATCAATGAGAGAAACGGTTTCCAATCGATCATAAAGATCAAAAGCTTCTTCTGTCGAATTGGAATCGGCATTTCTCATTTCTTGAAATTTTGAAACCAAATCATTTTTAGAGATCGGTTTTTTGGTTGGCAGATTAGAATTTGAGACCTTGCGTGAGCTGTCCATTTTCTTGGTTAATTTTGTTTTTACCCCAGATTTACTGGCTGATTTCTTAGTTTGCATTTTGTTTTGTGATAGTGTTTTGTTATTCATATTTTTTATAAAGAATTGGCCGTCGCGCATTTGTTGGAGTCTGTTCCGCTTCCACAGAGACAGCTTTCGCCGTTGCACTGAACCGAGCTTGGCTGTTGCTTATTCGCAATTGCTGAATACCAGTCAAGCAAACTACGATTGTTAGTTGATGTTGAATAGAAATTGCTGCTCATAGTTATTGTATGACTAGGACCCGGTGCGATATAGTATGAGTAATTATTGACACCCACTGGCAGATTTACTATCTGAGATATCATGCCAATTACGGTGGAGCCATTCTTTGGATCTGTTCCTCCATTTCTCCATAAACTAATAAGAGGTGCTGTTGCATTGCTTGAGCATCCGGCAAAGTCGCCACCACTCAGTCCATTGGCATTGCCCCATAGAACACTGCAGTCTGAACCTCCAGAAGAAGTTGTCTCATTAGTATAGGATACCGGTTGATCGCGAACAATTCTTGTAACATTTAAGAAGAATGCTTGGGTCGTATCAAGTGCAGAAGTGTATTGTCCAAATCTTACATTTGGATAAGCTTGAGCAATTGACTTAACTAGGTCACCTAATTGAAGATTGTTGAAAACTCCGTCATTTATTCCTGGAATCCAATCTGGAAGATTGCTGAATACTCCTCCACCAGCCTTAGAAAACGCTGCGGTCACTCCCCATAAGGAATTGATAAAATTGTTATTGTTTGCAATTGTCACTCCGGCTGCAGCATCACTCACAACAGCATAATCAGTTGTTGATCCAAGTCCACCCATGGCTTCGATGATATAAGGTGAATTGAAAATTGCTCCGTACCCACCAGCACTTTGCCCAGTTATAAAAACTTTTTCTGGTGATGGATAGGAAGTTTGTAGGTCTTTGAGGACAGAAAGTGTATTGTCGAATCCACGATGTGAAAAGGTTCCACCCGGATTCGTATTGCCTGTAAAATTGTTTGAAGTGGGCGAATACACAACATCATTAGAACCCCAATGAAGGTCACCCGTACAATATGGAATGAAAATTACTGTATAGGACGAGAAAGGATTGGTAGTTTTGCTATTGTCAAAAATTCCTCCACCAAATACAAATTTCATGGCAGTTGGCGACAATTGACTCAGACCATTGAAGTAGGTGGTTGTATTCGAGCCAAAACAATTGGCTTGGTTGAAGCAAGATCCACCACCCATAAAATTGATTAACA
Source organism: Leptospira sp. GIMC2001 (assembly GCF_028462125.1). Lineage (NCBI taxonomy): Bacteria > Pseudomonadati > Spirochaetota > Leptospiria > Leptospirales > Leptospiraceae > Leptospira > Leptospira sp. GIMC2001. The sequence goes on from NZ_CP115468.1 coordinate 3,596,211, forward strand.
ATTTCTTAGGATCACCACGACGAATATAGTAAAAAAATTCAGAATTGGAACCGCCTCCGAAAGAGTGACCCGAGCATTTAGCTTGGTAGCGAAAAGTTTTATTCCGAATAGTTATATTGCCATCAGAGGAAGGTTTCACTTGCTCCCAAGGAGATGCAACAAGTAACGCAAGCAATGTAACTATATTTTCTTCATCCTCTGAATCATCTTTAGAAGCACATGCCATATTCAAAAGCAGGACGCTCAGAATTAAAATTGCAAAATTATAGAATTTCTTCTTACTAAAAAAATCAAACATCAATATTTTCCTTAAACATTTTATCCAAAAATCATTCAGTGCAAATAGAATTTGGATGGTACTTTATATTCAAGATCGAATGATAAAAAAGAAAGATCTTTTTTGCGGTTCAAAAAGTTATTTTTGAACATAAGTATAAAATGCACTCAATAGAAAGCTCTTCATAAAATCCTAGCGAATTCTAAGCCCGATAAAAAACTGGGAAGCAAGGTTGCCTCGCTAATATTGAGAGGTCTAAGGTATAGAATGAATCGCAAATTTCTTATTCTCACACTCATAATTGGTTTCTCATTGGCTGGAATTGCTTTTTTTTCGGCTCAGGAAACGGCTTATAAATTATTGGATGCATCGGAACTCGCGGCAAACCCAGCTCGTTATAAAGGTGACAATCTTCGTGTTCGAGGTTTTGTAAAACTCGGATCGCTTGTTCGCGAGGGTCGCACGGCAAAATTTGAATTGGAATTGGAAGACAGAAATGTCCCAGTTTTTTTTACAGGTGAAAACCTTCTGCCTGATGCTTTCAAAGAAGGAGCTCGCGCACGAGTGGATGGACATTGGGAAAATGGAACTCTAGTTGCCAATCATGTTGAAGCCAAATGCGCTTCAAAATATGAAGCTGGTTACGCTGAAGGAAACGAGAGTTACTGATCCATGAATGACCTTGGAACTCTGGTCATTGTCGCATCTTTTGCTACATTAATTTTTTCTTTCGCGCAGACTTTCTACGGAATCATTCGGAATGATCGAAGTGCAATTGAACTTGGGCGTGTTGCGCTCATGTCGAATTTTTTTCTTATACTTCTCGCTTTCGTGATTCTTCTCACTCAACTACTGCGATCAGATTATTCCAATTATTATGTTGCGATGCATTCATCTGAACATATTGCACTCTTCTACAGGCTTACAGCTGTTTGGGGTGGATCATCTGGTTCCTTACTTTTTTGGAATCTACTACTAAATCTTTTTACCTTTATTGTTCTCTGGCAGACGCGTAAAGCAGTTCATGATCGAATCCCTGTGATGAATGCGATCCTCGCAGTTCTCTCCATGTTCTTTAGTTTTCTTGCAGTATTTTTCGCAGATGCACAACCCTTCCGCGAATTTCAACCAGCAGCAGCTACTGGACGTGGTCTCAATCCACTCCTCCAACATTGGGCAATGATCATCCATCCACCGATTTTGTACGTAGGTTATGTGAGTATTGGAATTCCTTTTGCGATAGCGATGTCGGCACTAATCACGGGACAACTTTCTCAAGAATGGATGAAATTCATTCGTCGATGGTCGATTTTCTCTTGGTTTTTTCTCGGAACAGGAATCCTCCTCGGTTCCAAATGGGCTTACGAAGAATTGGGATGGGGAGGATATTGGGCTTGGGATCCAGTAGAGAACGCATCTCTCATGCCTTGGCTACTATCATCTGCATTCATACATTCGATCATCATCCAAGAGCGCAGAGGAATGCTCAAATTTTGGAATATGGTTTTGATAATACTTGCCTTCCATTTTTCCTTGTTAGGTACTTGGATAACAAGAAGCGGAGTTTTAGAAGGACCGCACAGTTTTTCTAAGTCCAGTATCGGAACACCATTTATTATCCTCATTGGTTTGAGTTTTGTTTTCTTTATGGGAGTCGTGATTTATAGAAGAAATGCTCTCAAGCCCGAAAGAAATCTAGAAGCGATCACTTCCAAAGAAGGAAGTTTTCTACTCAACAACTTCTTGCTCGTTATGGGATGTATGGCTATTCTTCTGGGTGTTTTTAGTCCATTGCTCTATGGCACAGAATTCAAAGCTCCTTGGTTCAACTCATGGGGAATTCCTGCGGGAATAATGCTCTTGATTTTGATGGGTGCATCTCCCCTGCTTGCCTGGCGAAAAGCAGCCGATTCAGTATTCTTTTCGACATTACTCAAGCCAACAATTGTTGGAATAATTGGCGGTGCCATTTATATATTAGTTTATTCTAATATTTTCACGAGAGATGTATATTCTTATGGTGACTTACTTGCAGAGATCTATTCGATTGTAACGGTCGGCGTAGGTGTATTTGTAATTGCAGGTGTTATTCAAGAATACTATAGAGGAATCAAAGCAAGAAGAGAAGCCTTCCCTGATGAGAAAATATGGATGTCGCCGTATCTCCTTCTAACAAAAAATAAACGAAGATACGGCGGATATCTTGTTCATATTTCCTTAGTTCTCATATTTATTGGTTATGCGGGAAATGCTTTTAAACAAAATACATCTGTTCGATTCTTTTACAATCTTCTTCCTCCCAAGGGAGACGAGATTGTGTATGCAAGTCAAGATAAAGCGATACTTGGAAACTATCAGATAGAAGCATCTTATCTCAAGATCAAACCTCTATCTACATCAGACGATACCAAAGCAGAATATTTAATCCAGAATACAATCGTTTCGCAAGAAGCAACATTTAGTATCAAGATTCAAAATACCAGCCAAGGTGATCTTATCACAGAGCGTAGATTCTATCCGCAGATTTCCCATTTATCGGGTGATTTTGAAACGCATATACCAACAAGTGAGCCAGCAATTCTGTCCAAAGCAAAAGAAGATTTGTACATCCAACTTGGTGCAATGGAGCATGCCGATCTTTCGGGCGAGAATCCAGACTTACCTATGCTATTTATGGACTATTTGTTCTCTGCAAGAAATCTAGAAGAGAAGATTGGATTCTATGGAAGGTTTCCAAAGCAGATCATTGCGAATCTAGAAATTTGGGTCAATCCACTAGTGAAGTTTGTATGGGTTGGCAGCTTGATGTATTTTCTCTCAGGATTGTTTATCTTACTTCCTATCGGCGAAGGCAAAAAACGCGATCAAGGCTAAGGTTTTCGATCCTACCTGATTCTCACAGTAATATCTGTTACTTGCCCGCCTGCTGGATGGCTTGGTGGAAAATAAGATAAAACGAGAAGATATGATCCAGATTTTTCAACAGGAAACTCAAGTTGCCATTTACTTTTCTATATTCAGATAGAACTTCACTTTTTCCTGATTGGCAAAGTACCGAAACTCACCATCAAAACAATAACTGCAAATAACGAATTTGCTCTATCAGCTTAGATTTAAGCTCTACGGGTTTCGATGGCTGTTTCTTAGGTGGCTGGCTACGAAAACCAGCATGGAATTTTATAGACTAAAACTGGCATTCAGTAGAAAATATCCAACATACAACTTGATCTACAATATGAATCGTAAAATCCTTATCTTGATTATTTTATTTATGACATTGGAGGTTTCAACCCAAAGTTTTAAATTATCCAAACCAGACATTCAAAAAAAGGAAATACTGGCACCAGGAGTCATATATTTACTCGACAAGGATGCCGAAAAAGAATTTTTCAAATACGATTTGAATCCCCGTGAGATTGCAAAAACGAAGCTCCTACCCTTCAAGAATTGGATTAAGGGAATCTTAGAAAAAAAAGATTTTGATTCCTTGATCAGCAAGACAAATATTCTTCCTCGAGAACTGAGAAAAAAGCTTAAGGTAACCGGTCAGAATGAGACAAACGATTCCGAATCTCTCGAAAAAGAATGGAAGACCTTTTATAAAAATTATGGGAAGGATCCTTATTGTGGATATGATCAATTCTTAAATACTAAATTTGAAGAAATGTCAATTCTTCCTTATGAGATGAACGAGCCAATTTCCGTAGACGTCGACTCAAACGAAAAATTCACTCAATACAACGTGACTTACTTAATCCAAATCAATCCGAATTCTCTAACCCCCCATTCTTTCTTGGTGAATACAACTTTCCATAATTCTAATAACTATAATTTTCATTTTCTAACGCGGTATATCAATCATTGCCCAATTCACAACTCTGATGTTGGCAATATAAAATGGTATTCGGAAAATGGACCTGAAAGGGAAGAATTGGAACCAGGTATATTTTTTAAGAAACCAACTCCTTTTGTAAAAGAAAAATTTTTGATCAATCATATTGACCCGCGTGAAGTTGCAAAAATCCATGTTGCGAAACAAGCAAACGGACTAAAACATTCTTTTGAACTGGGCTCTGTACCTCAACTCGTAGAACGACTTGGATATAAATTTTTAAAATACTCTGCCGATCAACTTGGCGTAGAATACCTTGACTGGGATCCAGGCGATACATTAAGGCTAATCCAAGAAAACATTGATAATCAAATTTCACGAAAGGAAAATTCCTTTTGCGGATTGAATGATCTCTACCAGCACAAAACAACTCAGATTGAAATCCAACCGGAGAACATTCGCCTTCGTGATGCAGATCCAAGGGAAGAAACAGAGATTTTTGATATAAACTATCTCGTTACTTTTGTTCTCGATAAAGAGGTAAATGGAAAACAAAAGTCATTTCAGTTTCTCATCAAATACGGCTTGAGAGAAAATCAAATTTCAACAAATTCAATACTAGATTTAGTTTCCTCCGATTGCTTGAAGAGATAAGAAATGTCCCGCGCCAGAGATTGCAGCGGAAATCCTTTTGCTAAGCAAAAGATTGAAGCGTAAAGCGCGGTCAGGGGTAAGACCACCCCTACAGACTGGCAAAAAGCGAAAAATCTTCGTTCTTATGTTACTTTGGGGGTAGTAAAGTAAAATAAGACTTTTCTTATGTTACTTTGAGGGTAGTAAAGTAAAATAAGACTTTTCTTATGTTACTTTGGGTAAATTACAAAGATGATTAAACTAGAAACCTACCGCTCTGGAAGTTTGGAAAAACATCCTACAGTATACTCCTATTTTCTACCCACCCCAATTAACGACCATTGGCAATGGGGTGATCAAACTCTCAATTTGCTATTAGAAAAAGCAGCTATCAAACTAGGAGAATTGAATTCATTTGCCCGACTGGTTCCTAATATTGATTTATTTATTCAGCTACATGTCACAAAAGAGGCTGTGATTTCCAGCCGTATTGAGGGAACTCAAACAGAAATGGAAGAAGCGCTACTTGAGGAAGAGGAAATTTCTCCTGAAAGAAGAAATGACTGGATCGAAGTTAAAAACTATATCAACGCTATTAACCAAGCTATTCAAGAACTGGAATCACTTCCTATATCTTCAAGACTTATAAAACAAACTCATAAAATTCTACTCAGTAGTGTAAGGGGGGAAAATAAATTACCAGGAGAATTCCGCAATAGCCAGAACTGGATTGGTGGCGCTTCTCTTCTAGATGCTGTTTTCATTCCACCTAATCAAGATTATGTCAATGAATTAATGAGTGACCTAGAAAAGTTCCTTCACAATGAAGAAATTAATGTCCCGGCACTCATTAAAATTGGTATTGCTCACTATCAATTTGAAACGATACATCCATTTCTAGATGGGAACGGACGAATTGGCAGATTATTGATCACTTTATTTTTGGTAGACAAAAAAGTTCTGCAAAAACCTCTATTATATCTTTCTGCATTCTTTGAACAGAACAAGGGGCTTTATTACGATAAACTTACAATTGTGAGGAATTCAAATGACTTACTTCAATGGCTAAAATACTTTCTAATCGGAATTGCCGAAACAGCAGAAAATGCTACACGAACTCTTTCTTCCATATTAGAATTAAAATCACGATTGGAAATTACTTTATCCAAAACCTTTGGAAAAAGAGCCGCTAATGCTAATTTATTATTACAAAATTTGTTTTTAAATCCGGTCGTTCATGTAAAACAAGTTCAATCAATTTTGGATTTGAGTTATAAATCAGCAAACGATTTGATTAATGATTTCGTAGAGCAAAATATTCTTAAAGAAATGACTGGACAGATTCGAAATCGAGTTTTTGTCTTTGATGAATATCTCAAAATGTTTAGTCTAAAGAAAAATCAGGAACCAATTTAAGGTTCAAAGAAAATATACCGCCCAAAACGAATTTCAACAACATCATGAAAACTACACTAAATCGACAATTGTCACTCAATGGCTCCTTTCCTTTTATTTATAATATTCGCATTATTCCAATCATCTTCGCATTCATGCTAACTGTTGTTACACCAATGCGAATCTATGCAAACTTCGTCTGCGTGGGTTTAGAATGTACTAATATATCAAACGAAACAATACTTGCTGGCAATCTTATTAATCCAGTTCTTGGAGAGATTTACACTGATGATTTCTTGACTGGAATGGCAGAAAGCGGCGTTCTGCAGAACATAAACTCCGCTTTGCTCGGTGGATCTTTCATTCAAAAAAACCGAGTAAGCCTAGGATATTCGGTGGCTAGAACTTACCTTACAGGACGAGATTTCTATTTTGGATCTACGGAGTTGAATCAATTACCAAATTTGGGAGTTGCTGCGTCTCCATCAATTTCTTATTCAACAAACTTAGGATATTTGTTCAATCAGAATGGTGATTGGAATAAATGGAATCTGCATATTCAATTCTTCTCATATTATCCTTCGAAGAATAATTTACCGTATTTGAATCTAAAGAATGCGGAACTTGATGGAAATATACTGAACGCAAGTCTCAATCTGCGATATTTTCCTTTTGCTTCCGAAAATGACGACGATCGGATATGGAAGGGATTGTCTTTTGGATTTGGAATCTTCCATACAAATCAAGAAATTATTTTGAGCTCATATGATCGCAGTCTGACACAATTTCGGTTGGAGGGAGAAAGAAGAAGATGGCTTGGTACCAATCAAGCCAAATATGAATCCACAATAAATACCCTAACGGCAGATACGAGGTATTCTTATTCTCTTTCGAATTTTTCCTTCTTTACTGGATTGGGCTTGATGCATAACCATGGGGCTAATTCTATTCGACTTGAGCGATATGCAAGTATTTCGTCTTCGAGTAATCGGGATGATTTCACAAGCAATCCAAGCGGGCTTGGCATTGATATCGTGAGAAAAGAAAGTATAAACAGTTCAGGTTTCTATGGAATTTTTGGAGTTGAATTGAATTGGTCAGATTATGGATTAGCAATCGAATATCTAAGAAATATAGATTCCGAATCCATTAGCTTAGGAATGCGTTACCGATTCTGATTGTAAAATTTGATCCAATAAGAAATTTATTACTGATCATACCTTTCTGCAAACCATATTAAAATAAAGAGAATTATTCGAAAATTATGAAACTATTAGTCAGTTTTCTCATCCTAATATTTGCAATTCCAATAAATAATTTATTAGCCGATAGTCATACTATTGTTATTGTCAATAAGACGAATAAAATTTTACAAGTCAAAAAAAGCTCGGAAATAGTCCTAGAAATTCCCATTTCCCTTGGCTTCGAACCCTCTGGTGCAAAAAAAGAGGAAGGCGATGGCAAAACACCTGAGGGAAAGTATAAGATAGATTATGTGATCAACGATTGGGATTATTATAAAGCAATGCATATATCCTACCCAAATGCGACTCAGATCGCCGAGGCAAAGAAAAAGAATATCAATCCAGGAGGAGGCATTCTCATTCATGGTATGAGACCAAGGTGGAACTGGGTTGGACGTTTGCATAGTTTTATCAATTGGACTCATGGTTGTATAGCAGTTACCAATGAAGAAATGGATCAACTGTTTAAACTTGTTCCGGTCGGATCAAGCATTATTATAGATCCATAGTATTAGAAATTTAAATTGTCGCTACTGAATCGATTTATAGCACAAAATTAATAACTACGTATTACCTAATTCTTACTGTAATATCCGTTACTTGCCCTCCTGCTGGATTGCTTGAAAGAATTGTACAAAATAGGAACGCAATTCAGAATTTAAAATTAGAAATTCAACTATCCTCCAAATGCTGTATCTAACACCATCATTACGGCAAAACCAATCATGAGTCCAACAGTTGATGCTGTCTGATGACCGTTTCGATGCGTCTCAGGTATCACTTCATGAGATACAACAAAAATCATAGCACCGCCGGCAAGTCCTAGCCCAATTGGATATGCAATCGGATTACCTACCGCGAGTCCAACTCCTAATACCGCTCCCACAGGTTCAAGTAGTCCTGTAATGGCTGCAACCATAACAGCTCTATTCACTGGAACTCCTACTCCTCTTAGTGTAATCGCAACGGCAAGTCCTTCTGGAAGATTTTGTAATGCTATAGCTATCGTTAGTGGCAATCCTACAGAGAAATCTCCTTGGGAAAATCCGACTCCGATTGCCATACCTTCCGGTATATTATGAAGTGCGATTGCAAAAACAAATAACCATATGCGGCTTACTCTCTCTTGTCCTAATCCAAAAGTTCCCGTCTTCTCATGTTCATGCGGGATCAGCTGCTCAAGTCCCATCATCAATGCAACCCCCAATCCCATACCGAATACAACTACCATTGATCCAAGACCTGAGCTTCCAAACAATTGGCGGCCAGAATCCAACCCAGGTATGATCAAGGAGAAAGTGGATGCAGAAAGCATCATTCCTGCAGAGAATCCTAGCATGATATCTTCTGTTCGGTGTTGAATCTTGGAAAGAAAAAATGCAGGCAGGGCACCAATTGCCGTCGCAAGAAAACTAATTCCACTTCCAATCATAGCAAATATTAGAATATCATTATATTGACCTGTATTCAAAAGTAAAAAACTTCTAGATAACAAATAGATTAAAATTAAAAGAATAAAACCCAAAAATGAAAAACTTACGGGGTTGTTCTTGAACAGAATATGGAAATTAAATACTGCATTGATTAGGAAACTTTTTTTTTCATTTTTAGGCTGAATTTTCATAACTTTTGTTCACTTCGCGAGCAATCACATTATAAAGATAGTCAAAAAGATGAATTCAAAAACTGCAATCTATCGACAAAAAAAGGCGAAATTTAAACGTGTAGAATTGACAGAATTTAATTTTCATGAATTTATTATTCGAATATATGCAAATTTCAAATATTTCAGCTGTTAAATAATTTAATTCCATGCTAAGATTTTCTAGAACAATATTCTACACTTCACTCATTTTTCATTTTTTTCTCTTTTCCAATTGCTTCCCAAGCCTTGAGAAAAGTATTTTTGAATCTTTGAATCTTTTGAATTGGCTGAATAGCCTGGGCAATAATTCCCCTACCAACGTCGAACCATCTCCAATGAGAGTCAATCTCTACAGTAAAGCCTATGGTGAAATTACCATTCAGAATTTAGAAGAAGATCCGATAGTAATTCGAGAAAATGGAACTGAAGAGATCCAAGTGACTCAATTGTCAGATGGTAAATTTGAATTCCGAATCACAAGTCAGCCTACGAACCATCGTTGTGCCTTGGTGAATCCATCCGATGTTTATTCTGCGGAATCCATTCTTGAAATAAATTGTTTCTCAGTTTTATCGACAATTCCACCGAACGGCGGCATACTTGCGCCAAGCGAGTCTTTGGTATTTGTATTTTCTGATTCAACGAATTTCAATATAGCAGATATTGATGCATCATTTACCTCGGTGAATCTCGAAGCAGACTCGGGTCCAAACTTTACTCTTGAGAACGAATTGAAGCCAGATGACAAAATCAGAATCACTCCTGCGGGAACGGGATGGAATTCTGGTGTTGGAAAATTTGTCGGTTATAAATTTCAGAATGCGGATGGAAAACCTCTCGCAGTAGAAGAAGATATTCTATTTCTCACTATCGCATCTATGATTCGATATGTTTCTTCAAATGGTAATGATGCCAATGATGGAACCACCCCTTCTGCTTCCTTTCGAAATATCCAGCCAGCCATATCTGATATGACACCTTGTGCAGACAGCGCTTGCCTAGTTCTTGTTGAAGCAGGCAATTATGATGCAGCAGCGGATGGAGATCAGATTGTTCTAGAAAATGGTATATCAATAGTTGGAAGTTATACGGCGGGTAGTAATTTTCAAGAACGGAATACAAGTGCACGAAGTTCAACCATTCATTTTCCATCACCACCGGCGGCAATTTGTGGAATAGCACTACTAGAATACTGTAGTCCAGTTTTTATTCCTTCGAGCGTTACGGAGGTTACTAGTCTCGAAGGTTTTACTATTCAATCAGCCAATTCCGAATGGACTTATGGCGTTGTATCATCGGGCAATCCCTTACTCATGAACAATACAATTCGAAGCGGAGATACAAATGGTACGGTTTATCCGAGAACGGGCGGGTTTCTAATTGTAAGCCAAGGCAATGTATCCGTTAGTAATTCTCTTATCGAAAGTGGAATTTGTTTAGAAGATAACTCTTTTTCTTATGGTTTCCGGATCGATGAGAATAGTTCTGGAATTGGTATTGCTCCTGAACTTAACAATGTCACAGTGAATGCCGGTAATTGCGTAACTGATGGTTCAACATCCATTGGCCTTGCATCTGAATCAACTGGTCCTGCATTCATTGCTTTAACGAATATTAATGATTCGACTTTCCAAGCTGGGGACACAAATCTATCGAATGGAAGTTCTATAGGATTAAAATCAAATTATGGCATTGAGCTTTATGGTAACAATAGCTTTCGATCTGGAAACGGATCAGTTGTCTACGGTTTATCACTGAGCGGTTCTGGAGTGAAAGTGGGCATTAGTGGAAGCCATATTACAATAGAAACAGGTAATGCAACCTTCGAAAATGGAGGAATTCTGCTTGATGGATCATCAATTTTAAATGCTAATCTGCAATATGCAACCGTTAGGTTAGGAGAAACTTCTAATACTGGCTCTGGCTCAATCGTGGTATACGGAATCAGCGCAGCAGATGCCGGCATGTCAATCGAATTCAATAGAATTACAATATTAATGAATTCTGTAACATCCACTTCAGGAGATGCAGATGCAATCGGAATTTATTCGGGAAGCGAAGATAGTGCAAGTAGTATAACGAACAGTTCAATTAGGATGGCAAATGTTGCAGTGGCTCCTACATATCAAGGTTCCAATTATGGGATTCGCTGGGTAGGTCAAAGCGATGGCCTAATCGCAAACAATCTTGTCTACGGCGGAATTTGCAATCGTAAAGCGGGCGGAATTCTGATTGAAAACAATGGTTTGGATATTAGAATTCTCCACAATACAATTGTTAGTGGAACTGCAGATCCAGTGGATAAAGGTTTTGGATTGAGTATTGTCAATGGTATAGGAGATACAGAAATTAGAAATAATATATTTCTGAATAGTCCAACAATTCCTATATGCTTGAACCTAGATGGAATTCCCAATTTAACGGGGGCAATTCAGGGGAATGTCTTTGCAAATTGTTCGATTCCTTTAATAAATTCAGCTACTTTAGATGAATTTAACGAGATATGCACCATCGGGTATCTTGGCAAAAATTCTTGCACTACTCCTACTTCAGATATTGTGGGAGATGGTATTTTAAACTTTCGATTCAATAATCTCTCCAACCCAAATCTTTCCAATCCATTTACAGAGCCTTTTAACTTTTCTCCAACATCCAGCACACCTTGTTCGATCGCAAGATTGGAAAACTTCATTGGAATCAATGATGATAGGTTTCAAGATTCTATAAGACCATTATTTGGACCTCCAGATACTGTAAGTATAGGTGCAATTCAATACAATGGAGCTTGTACACCATAACATGGATCGAACTTTCTCGATTCACTCATTTTATTTTGGAACATTGACAATCGATCAAATATAAAACTCTATCTATAAGTATCTATAAATGGAAAAGCTTGTATAACAAAACTTTTTTATAACATTATATTATTCTGCTAGACATTTACAATTTAGATTGTTAATTGGTGAAGGTCACTACGCAATTATCATCTTCAGGAGAATAGAAATGGCTGATACAAAAAATATAACAAAATTAGATCAACGCTTAATAGCAGACAAACTCATTGATTCAAACTTACTTGGAGATTACAAGAAAGTTCACTCTTTTCTGAATAGTCATGTTCGTAAGAATGGTAAAATTTTGACTGAGGAAACCTTTTCAAAAGGTGATGCTGAATTGAGATCATGGCTTATGCTTCTCTATAAAAAAGGAGCAAGTCAAGAAAAACTTACAAGCTATCTAAGAGTCGGACTTGCTCATTTATGTTTTAACTTTATCGAATCCACTTATAGCCAGATTCCACTAGATGATTTGATCGGAAGAACTCTTGTGTCCTTTAAGAAAAGAAATTTTCATAAGACATTCTTCAAAGTATCACTCGCTGAAGCAAAAGATTCTGTTCGTGGTAAACAAGAAATCAAAGATAAAAAGAAAGCTGTGAAGAAAAAAGCTGCTAAAAAGAAAACAGCTAAGAAAAAAATCATTAAGAAAAAAGTTGTAAAAAAGAAGATTACAAAGAAATCTACAGCGAAGAAAAAATCGAAAAAGCCAGCCGAGAAGAAAGGATTCTTCGCAAGAATATTCTCTTAAAGAATATTACCAGCCTCCACCACCGCCTCCACCCGATGAACTTGATCCTCCACTGGACGAAGATCTGGATGGCGGCGAATAACTTGCTGTAGACGAAAAGTCATTCATTTGACTCCAGGATGCTACAGCACCAGCTCCTGCAAACAATCCTCCAGCACCGGCAATTGCTGCATTTCTCGCAGTATTAGAGCTCTGGTTCGGAGCCGTAGAAGTTTTTTCTGAATTCGATATATCAAAATCACCGGATTGGCTTTTGCGAAATGATGTTGGAGTTGCATATTGAAATTTTGGAAAATTTTCAGGAAGCAAATAAAGACAGTCATTCTTTTTCATATGTTTGATTCTATATTCAAGATCAAAAATCAAATCAAATGCAGGAATATAACTTGAGTAAACAATCGGGATATCACATTCATCGTCGGAGCTAAGCTTGGCATCCATATAATTCTTAAGAGCGAGTGCCTTAAGCGACCAATTGATTTGGTTGATATAATGGTGCGGGGAATAGTGAAACAAATGACGAATACTGATCAAGCCCATCAAACTCAAACAGATATAAACAAATTGTTCAGTTAGATGCAAACTCCAAAAATAAAAAGCGATAACAAAAATAGATGGAATCAATGATCTTAAATAGCGAGTATAAAAATATCGTTTGCGATTTCTTTCCAAATCAGCAAAGCCATAGTGATCATCCTCAATCACAGAAATTACTATGGTTGAAAAAAGAATCGCAATTAATGAAATAAAAAACTGCGGTGCAACAATTCCGTTCGAAGCCAAATAGGAATCCAAAAAATAAAAATACAAACCAATCGATACTAAAACAAAAGGAATAAAAAGAAACAATTTGAAGATAATTTTATCTAAGAATACATTCAATAGGGTTCCCATAAAAGTTTTTCTTTCAGATAATACTCCTCTTTCTAATAAAGCATTTCTATAAACGGACTCAATGTCAGATTTCAAAGAATAGGAAATCCCTTGAATTCCATAATGCTGTTTTATATCAACTGGAGTAACTTGTTCTTTATTATTCACAAAAAGATCTGGAATAATCTTCTGATCCAATAGAGAAAATTCTGAATCTGAAACCAATTTCTTTAAACCAAATTCATTATTCTTGTCATGGAATTTTAAAATTTTCTTTTCTAGGAACAACCTTGTCATCCAAGCCGAGACAATTCCCTTTTCAGAAAGAATTGCAATATCTTCCGGAGATAAATCACCTAACACAATTGCAAAATCTTTCCAGTCCGTGATTTTAAAAGGATTCGCAAAAACACCTTTCTTCTTGGAATATACATACATTCCAAATTGGAAAACTGCCAGTAAGCAAGCCAATAAAATAAGATAGAAAAATCTTACTAAATAGACTTTTAGAATTGAAGGAGGTAATATGTCTGCATTCGCACCGATAAAACTAAAATTGGATTTGCATATCATTTTCTTTCCAGGTGCAAGGCTTGCCTCAGATCTGAAACGAATCAAGCGATCAGAAGATTCATGACTGGACAGGTCATCAGGCTCCCAATTTGCATGCCACCTCAGATCCACAGTCATCTGACGAATGTCTCCATTTCTATCAGCAAATCCAAAATCATGATCCAATGCAAATTTTCCATTGAATTTGCGATCTAGGATATTGTAATACCTTCCAGTAATACGATATTCTATAACCTTATTATCGAAAGGTGGATCGGATATACTTCTGCTCCTCCATTTTATTTGATTCTCAGATCGATTCCAATCGTAATGGTCCAAATTGTCTAGATCACCGTCTTTTAATTTGATCCATTCTCCTTCGCTATTCTTACGTTCTATTGAAATAAAATCAAAGCTCTGTCCAAAGCCAATATCAAAATATCGATATCCTCCGTTCCAATCTCCGTTAAACCGAATACTTTGAATTTCTTGGATCAACATGCTTCCATCTTCATCAATAAAGGCATCAACATGAATCTTATCCCAATCTAAATATTTTTCCTGAGCAATTAAAGTTGAATTATTAATAAATAAAATAACTAAAACTTGAAATATAAATGTAAAAATTACAATCTTTCTAAATAAATTGGAGACTTGCCAAAAGTTTTTCATAATGGGATATTTTGCATGTTTGTAAATTTTGAGTAAACTATTTTTTTACTTAATTCTAATTTCCAAAGGAATTCCTTTTATAAGAACAATTGATTTCATTGACAGAAACTTTGGAACGTAAAAATTAGAACCATGGATAAAGCCAACTTTTCTCAAGATAGATTGTATCAAGATTATCAATCGTTAAACAAAAGTTTAATTAAAGTTCTACAAGATCTAGGTGAAAAGAATTTATCCAGTCTCATACAAGATTCGAATCAACCTCAGGACAATCCTTCTACATATCCAGAAAAAACTTCCGAATTATTAAGTCTTTCTTTTCAGCTATTGAATATGACAGAGGAAAATGTAGCCGCCCAATACCGTCGATCGGTTGAGACGAATCAAGGACTTGCAACAATTCCGGGACTATGGGGACAAAGTATATCTAAGATGATCAATTATGGTCTCAGTGAAGAACAGATTCTGGATACACTAAGAACAATCCATGTCGAACCAGTTCTTACAGCTCATCCAACTGAAGCAAAAAGAGCGACTGTACTTGAACAACACCGTGAACTCTATTTGCATTTGGTTAAATTAGAAAATCAAATGTGGACTCCGTATGAAAGGAAAGAAATTATCAATGATATTGAATCGGTCATTGAAAGATTATGGAGAACTGGCGAAATATATCTGAAGAAACCGGATGTTCTCTCTGAGATTCGGAATATCGAGCATTATCTCAAGAATGTTTTTCCAAATGCTCTACAATTATTGGATACGCGTTTCAAGCAGGCTTGGACAGAAGCTGGACTCTCCAAAGATAAACTTCGAGAACCTAGCGATTATCCTAAAGTCAGTTTTGGAGATTGGGTTGGAGGAGATCGCGATGGTCATCCATTTGTAACTTCTGACATAACAAAATACGTATTGGAAAAATTTCGAAGTATCAGTATTCAATTGTATTCTGATAAATGCATAGATCTAACTCGAAAAATTAGTCTTTCTGATTATTTACAGACCCCACCAGAATTTTTATTGAATGCTATTCAAGATTATTCAAGTCGAATGGGTGAGATTGGTCAATCTTGCATCACCCGAAATAATGACGAACCTTGGAGACAATTTGTCAATTTAATTCAGCGCAGATTACCTCTTGAAGAAAATGTGAATTCTGTTCCATCAGAATTCATTTATAAAAATTCACTCGAATTCTCAGAAGACTTAAAACTTCTTCGTAAATCTTTGGAATATGTTCATGCAAATCGTTTGATAGAAAGAGATCTTTTTCCATTGGAAAGACTTGTATCTTCCTACGGATTCCATACAGCCACTTTGGATATTCGACAAAACTCAGCTTACCATGAAAAGGTGATTGAACAGATTTTGAAGGCTGCAGGATTTGAAGATTGGGAATATAGCAAATGGAATGAAGAAAAAAGATTGGAATTTCTCAATCAGGAGTTGGCAAGTCCCAGACCTTTTCTTTTACCAGATACCAAACTAGATTCCGAATCGGATTCCTTACTTTCCGCTTACCGAGTCATTAAAAAATTTACAGACTCTTATGGAAAAGAATCAATTGGTGCTTTTATTGTTAGTATGACTAGGTCTGTTTCAGATCTACTTTTGGTTTATCTTTTCCTAAGAGAAGTCGGACTTATGGAACTTTTTGATTCCGAACAATTATTACGGTATTCGATTCCAGAGAAAAGCCAGCAATCAACTAATTTGGTTAGTGCTTTTCCCATAGTTCCACTATTCGAGACAATCGATGATCTTATGGATTCTCCTAAAATATTGGAAAGATATATATCTCATCCTTTGACCATTAGAAGCATTCACTATCAAAAGAGTCTTGCAAAATCCATAAAACCTATCGTTCAAGTTATGTTAGGCTATAGTGATTCAAATAAAGATGGAGGAATACTTGCAAGCCAATGGAATTTATATTCTGCACAGAAAAAACTAACCAAAATTTCCGATAGCTTCGGTGTGAATCTTCGATTCTTTCATGGTAGAGGCGGGACAATCAGTAGAGGCGGTGGCAAAAATCATCGTTTCCTTGATGCACTTCCACATTCTAGCCTAACGGGATCTGTACGAATGACTGTTCAAGGTGAAACTATAGCTCAGAAATATGCCAATAAAATCAATGCTGTCTACAATCTGGAACTCCTAACGGCTACAGCTACAAAAGTAACTGCAAGACATAAATACAGACCCAGAAAACATCACCCTTCAGAAAATTTAGTTGAGTCGATTGCGAAAAGATCGGCAGAAGTTTACGCCGAACTGATTCATCGGGATAATTTTATTACTTATTATTCGCAAGTTACTCCAATTGACGTGATCGAGAATAGTAGAATCGGTTCAAGACCAAGTCGTAGAACTGGCAAGCGAAGTATCGAAGATCTAAGAGCAATTCCTTGGGTCTTCAGTTGGAATCAGGCTCGGTTCTATCTACCCAATTGGTATGGAGCTGGAACTGCTCTTGAGGAATTGAAAATTCAATCTCCCAAAGATTTTGAAATATTGAAATCCGATATGGATGAATGGCATTTTCTAAAATATTCTATGCTAAATATAGAGACTGGAATTTATAGTGCTAGCCCAGATATAATGTTAGAATATTCTAAATTAGTAGAAGATGCGGTACTACGCGAAAATTTCACTCAATCCATTATCCAAGAATATGATAGAACCAAAAGAATTGTTCAAGAACTTTTTGCAAATAAAACAGCTCTAGAACGAAGGCCCAAGATGATTCAGACAATTCAAATGCGAGCAAAATCATTGAAATTATTGCATGATCACCAGATTGAGCTGCTCCGCAAATGGAGAGCAATTCCGATCCAAGACAATACTGCAGATGAAAGGGAAAAAATCATCATACCTCTGTTGCTTACAGTCAATGCAATCGCTGGCGGACTGAGAACTACAGGATAATCATTTCCATTTTCTAGAGATCTAAATTTTTCATTACAGCTTCGGCGTATCGAAATCCTGCAACTTTCTCAGCGGCAAAAATTTCATTGAGCTGATGTATTGTGGCATCATCAAGTGTTGCTGCTGATGCTTTAAGATTCTCATCAATACGAGATATTTTTCTAGTTCCTGGAATGGGAAGTATGCCTTTGTTCTGTGAAATAATCCAAGATAGCGCAACTTGCCCTGGGCTAAGGTTCAAATTGTTCGCTATTTCTTCTAAGTCTTTGATGAGCTTGAGATTTTGATCTAGATTCTTATCCTGAAATCTAGGGTTATTTCTGCGAAAATCATTCTCAGCTAACGTAGATGTGTCTTTTATACTGCCTGTCAAAAATCCACGACCTAACGGACTGTACGCGACAAGACGGATACCTTTTGATTCTAAATAAGGAAGTATTTCTTTTTCTAAGTGGCGTGACCATAAAGAGTATTCGGACTGCAAAGCTGCAATTGGATGAACGGTCAGAGCCTTCGAAATTGTTCCAACTGATGCTTCCGACAATCCAAGATATCTTACTTTGCCAGCCTCAACCAAATCTTTCATGGCGCCAACAGTATCTTCGATCGGTACAGTAGGATCCACTCGGTGTTGATAATATAAATCTATAGTTTCGATTTCTAATCTTTGTAAGCTTGCATCGCAAGCTTGCTTAACATATTCAGGTCTTCCATTTATAGCTCTTGCTTTTGGATCGGTAGGTGATCTCTGAATTCCGAACTTAGTGCATACGAAAATATCATCTCTATTACCCGACCAAGATTTGATTGCAGAACCTAGAAGTTTTTCATTATGTCCACTTCCATACATATCAGCAGTATCTAAAAAGTTAATTCCTTGATTCAAAGCGTAGTGTATGGTTTTGGTACTTTCTATATCGTTCGAATCACCATAGAATTCGCTCATTCCCATCAGTCCTAAACCTAATTTGGAAATATCTTTATTACTTGCTGTTCGTAAATTCATAATAATTGATAATAGTATTTTAGATTTGAGTCATACAAGAACTTAATAATGTTAAGAAAATAAGTTATTTATAACATTGAATATAAATAAGCCTCCATTAAACCTTTTCCTTTCACGTCTATGGTTTTTGAAATAAAATACGATTTATCTTGAATCAGCTGAAAAGTATTTTCTGATAGTAAAATTGAATTCGGATCACTATTCGATTCCATTCGTTGTGCTAAATTTACAGTATCTCCCCAGAGATCATAAGTAAACTTATGTTTTCCAATCACACCCGCAGTGACCACACCCGAGTTAATTCCAATGCGAATCTTTAGATCCAGTCCTTCCTGCAATGAAAACTCTTTCATGAATGTTATCATATCTTTGCCCAAGTAAACACATAAATCAGCATGTTTGTCTACTTGGTTTGGAACTCCAGCCGCAACCATATAAGCATCTCCGATCGTTTTAATTTTTTCGATTCCATAACTTAATGTTAAATCATCGAATTTCGTGAATATTTTATTGAGCATTGCAATCAAATCTTCTGGATCTGTCTTTGCTGCAAGTGATGTAAAACCAACTATATCCGCAAATAGGACGGAGGCTGATTCAACTCGCTGGGAAATATTGATCTCTCCCGCCTTTAAACGACTAGCTGTTTCTTCCGGAAGAATATTTAATAATAATTTACTTGATTTGGTTTCTTCCTTATCTAAATCGTCTGAAGTTAAGCGTAGAAAATGACCTAAAATTCTCTTATCTCTTCGGAGTTGTTCAATTTCTTTTTTCATATCAAGTTCACTTAAATTTTCTTGAGAAGGCTCATACAAAAATTCCTCCTGCTTAGGAAAATCACTTTGAGTTAGATCATCAATTTTATTGGTAACATCCCTAATAGCTACAATCGAAATTACTGTATTATGTAATCCACATGTACTATTTTTAGAGTTTCCAATTTCTCCCCATGAACTAAAGCCGATAATCGGTTTCTTCCAAAGATTATGTATAGCTTTTAGCTCAGTATTCATATAAGAACCAAGTGATCTGGATCTAACAGCACAATTAAACATAAGTATAAAATCGGGTATCTCAGCCTTGATATTATTCCGAAATGATGACATTTCTTCATATGAATGTTGAATTGTATCCATTGTGTTAGGTGAACAGAAGCGTACAGAGGATCCCTGCGGAATGTCACCTCCATACGAAACAGACTTCTCTTCAAAATCCATTTGAATTGCAATTCGCATAACTGTTGATCCATCTTCATTGTGAATCAATAAAGGGAATTCACTTGCAGCAAGCAAATCAGGATCAATATGATTTTTTCTGATTCCTTTTCCATTCTGCTTGAACCCGAAGTATCTGGCATAAAAATCTGTGGCTGCAATTCCTTCTATTTCAAAAACTTTTCTTCCTTGTGACTTTGTTACTTTCTTGGGGGTTCCTAATTCTTGCCATCCGCTGACAGCTAGTCCATTGATTTGAATTTTTTGTTCATCTAAAATTAATACGCAAACACCTTTATTTTCAAAGCCTTCACTTGAGACAAAAGGAGGATTTTCAATTTCACCAAAACTACTTGCAATTCCTCCAAATATTTTTAATTCTTTATCTCGAGCAAGTATTCCGCCAAGCAGTTTCTCGATTTCGAAACTGTTATCTTTGAGTGCAGCAAGAATAAGAATCGATGGTTTTTGAAAGGTTGTTAAAGAAAAATCTGCGATATTATTACCCATTTCAAACGAATTGATAATTTCATTATAGACCTTTAAACGAAAGTATTGCTTTGGAATATCCAAAAGTAAAGCGATGATTGCAAATTCTGATTTTCCTTCATTATAAATCAACTCAGCGGAACAGGATCCAAAAATTTCAATATCATAATCATAAAATGGTGTTATAAGCTCCAGGCTTAAGGATTTATCTTGAATAAATACAAAAGCCAGACTTGCTTTAAAGGAAGCCTTATAAATTTCAACTAATTGGAGTTGCAATTCGTATTTATTATTTGCTTTTATGGTTTTTGAATTCATTGATCATTATTCCGGTCGATTTTTGTATTCATTAAATATCTATTTTTAAACTTTCAATAATCTATGTAATTCAATTATATAATCTCTAAAGTAAGATATTTAATATAATTTCTTAGGTATTTAAAAGCAGATAACAATAAAATTATTTAGTTAAATAAAAATACTTGAGTCAATAATCTTTTTATTTATAAATGGAAGAAGATTTAGAAAATTATAAATATTTTTTATTATAATGGTATATCTTCAAAATAAATAAGCTTGAATTAAACTAAGATATAAAAATTTTACCGATATCGATATTAAAGTCTCTGGAGAACTGATGGATCATAAAATTATATGGCATAAGGTTTTAGAAGATCGTAATTTTCTAAAAGAAAATAGAGTAATGACTGTATCGGCTGGACATAAACAAGTTTGCCTATCGCATTTTGATGGAGGCTTTCATGCAATATCGAATAAATGTCCTCACCAAGGTGGTCCGCTAGGAGAAGGCTCAATTGAAAATGGTTTACTGAGATGTCCTTGGCATGGATGGGACTTCAATCCTAAGGGTGGAAATTCAGATGGTTTTGATGATGGTCTAGCTGCATATCCAATCAAAATCGAAGGCAATAGTATTTTTGTCGGAATGGAAGAAGAACCGGAACACAAATTAACTGTTTCGGATCTCATGGCAGAGACTATGGTAAGATGCGGAGTGAATCGAGTTTTTGGAATGGTTGGACATTCAAATCTGGGACTCGCAGATGCCTTTCGTCGATTAGAAGAGCAAGATAAATTGAAGTTTATTGGGATTCGTCATGAAGGAGCAGCTTCATTTGCAGCTTCCGCCTATGGAAAGTTAACTGGAAAGCCTGCTGCATGTTTTGCAATTGCTGGTCCTGGAAGTACGAATATGTTTACAGGACTCTGGGATGCAAAAGTCGATCGAGCTCCCATTCTTGCACTAACCGGACAGGTTGCAACACAGGTAGTCGGAACTGGCAATTTTCAAGAAGTGGATTTGGTACGAGCTTTTCAAACTGTAGCCGAATTCAATCATAGAGTGGAGAATACTTCCAAGCACACAGAACTAATGATGCTCGCAATCAAGCATGCCATAATAAAAAGAGATGTTTCTCATCTAACATTTCCAGATCAAGTTCAAACAATTCCCGCTGAAAGCTTCCATCCCAAATCATTGAATAAGAGAATGACCTCATTGAGAATATTACCAGCCGAGGATATAATCAATGAACTAATCAGCAAAATTAAATCATCTAAGAAGCCTACGATTATAGTAGGACATGGTGCAAGGTTTAATATGAAAGAAATTATTGGATTTGCAGAAACAATCCATGCACCTGTGATGACTACTTTTAAGGGTAAAGGTCAGATTTCCGACGCTCACCCTCTTGGTTGTGGCGTTCTCGGTAGATCGGGAACCCCGATAGCTTCCTATTTTATGAATGAATCAGACCTACTGATTGTAATTGGCTCTTCTTTTTCTAATCATACAGGTATTACTCCTAAGAAACCAATTATCCAAATTGATTTCGATCCAATGGCTTTGGCAAAATTTCACAAAATCGACTTGCCAGTGTTTGGTGAAATTTCCGAAACAATGAAATTAATTATTCAATCCAAAGAAAAATTTGTCGCAAGTCAAATTGACCAAAGATCTGAGATCAAAAAAAGATGGGAGATTTGGAGAGAAGAAAAAGAGAGAAGATTATTAGAGGACAACAACAAGGGAGTAAGTTCAATTAGAATTTTTGAATCACTTACTAAGCATATATCGGACGATGCTATAATCTGCGTCGATGTGGGAAATAATGCCTATTCATTAGGACGCTATTTCGAATGTAAATCTCAGACATTTCTTATGTCAGGATATCTGGGTTCCATAGGATTTGCTTTACCTGCATCCTTGGGAGCATGGGCAGCTGTTGGAGATGAACGTCAAATAGTTGTGGTTGCAGGTGATGGGGGAATCAGTCAATATCTTGCTGAAATTACGACAATAGTCAAATACAAAATGCCCATCAAAATCATTGTCTTAAATAATAATGAATTAGGGAAAATCTCGAAAGAACAACGATCAGGTGGATGGGACAAATGGGCAACAGAACTTGTGAATCCGAATTTTTCTGAATTCGCTAAAAGTTGCGGAGCCTATGGTGAAAGTATTTCCAAAAATCAAGAAGTCAGTGATGCAATCCAAAGATTATTCAAAGTGAAAGGTCCTGGTCTATTGGAAATCCATTCCGACGTTGATCTAATATAGAAATCCATTTCCTAGTTTTTAATTGCGACTTTAGACTTTTCAGCAAATAAAATAGCTGGCTTGTCATTTGGAACCTTTGTTGCAATCACACTAAAAAGCTCGTAGGATTTCTCATATTCCTTATTATTAAAATGCTCCAGAGCATTATTAAATTGATTCAAATATTCTAATTTCTGAGATTTCAATTCTGACTTCTCGGCATCTATCACTTCATATATGCGGATTGGCTCCATTTTGCCCTTAACTCTTGTAATTCCCAAACTCCTCATTGTCCAAATATTTTCATTCAGTGCGTTCAAAGTGTCACTACTAATAATCATGGGAACTCCGTAGTCACGTGTCAAACTTTCCAATCTGGAAGTAAGATTTACAGCATCGGAAATCACAGTCGTATCCATACGTAGCGTCTCGCCTATAGTTCCGATGATCAGATTGCCAGTATGTAAAGCTGTTCCAATCGCTATCGGTTGTTGATTTTTTTCTTGCATCCAAATATTATAATCATTTAATTCTCTAAATATATCCAGAGATGCTCTGATTGCATCATCTGGATTTTCGGGAAATAACGCCATAATAGAATCACCGATGTATTTATCTATAAACCCTCTCTCACGTCGAATCGTTGGACCAACGCGACTTAGATAACCATTTAGAAAACGAAAATTTTCTTCTGGAGTCATTAGTTCTGAAATGGACGTGAAAGATCGAATATCAGAAAATAATACAGTCATGGTTTTCTCAGATGCATCACCTAATTCTACACTTACGAGATCAGTTTTGCCTAGATATCTAATAAACTCAACTGGGACGAATCTCGCAAAAGAGTCAGTCATTCGCTTCTGTAATTCCAATGCATTTTTCTGCAAGGCTTCCTTTTCTCTTTTCAGAATATTGATTCGATCAGCAAGGGCAAATGAAAGAAGAATCACCTCCAGTGCTGAACCGATCTGAGGACTTATATTTATTATTGGAATATATGGAAGCAGGCCAAAATTTCTAAACCCAATCGCAACGACTCCTAATACTAACATCATCCATGCGAATACAAAAAACCGAGCTGCCCTATATCCTTTTTTCCAAGAATAAATTCCCGTTCCTATCAACAATACGGAAGTAAAAACTCCAAGAAATATCGATAGCTGAATTGCGAGTAAATACTTGCCGAGTATAGAGTAAATCATCAATCCAAAAGCAATTGACTCAATACCAATAAAAATTTTGAAAAAACGCGGAGATCGAGATTTGAGTTGGAGAAAACTTGCAGCAAACAACGATGCAAATAGTGATGCGGAAGCTACAAAAAAAGGAAGACTGTGAGCCGCCCACCATAGATTCCAACTCCAGAAAATTTCATGTCCGAATCCCCACATACCCGCTTGAAAGAATCCAAAACACGTTATATAAAAAACATAATAAATATATGAAACATCTTTAACAGATAGATATAAAAATAAATTATAGAAAACCATTACAAACATTATACCAAAATAAATACCGTATAAATATTGCTCTTTATGATCTTTTAGTATAAACGAATTCTGAGTATGAATTGTAATCGGAAGTAACATAGCGCCTTCACTTTCAAAACTCATAAATATTGATAGAGACTCACTTGCATCCATAGGAATGTAAAAGAGGAAATTTCTATGTATTAAATCTCTTGATTCAACTTCCTTCCACTTGCCGGCTTGCTTATGAATCAATTCGCCATCCTTCTCATAATATAAATCTATATAATCAAGAATAGATGTTATTTCCAGGATCAGATTCTCATTTCTATCTAATGAATTGTATAAATCAAAATGTATCCAATATCTAGAATTTGTGTAACCGAAATTAGGAGATTTGGAAGGTGATATTCGGAATTCATTGGAGGTCTTTAATGATTTTATTTCTTCGTAACCAAGCTTTGCTGTCTTATCCTCCAAGAAAATGAAATCTGGGTTTATTGATTCTCCATCGACTTCAATGTTATTGAGTAAATTGGATTTCACAGATTCAGAAAACAAATTGTGAATAGGAAAAATTCCAATGAATAAGTAAAAAAATAAACTAAAAGACAGGCTGAACGAACGAGACATAGAACCTCTTTACATGATAATTCCGATCTCACGATATTAATTGAAAAAGATCAAAAATGTAAATAATTTATTGAACTACAAATATTAAAAACGAAGCATATCGCTTTTTCTCAAATCCCGCCTCAAATAGTGATCTATAACAAAATTTAAAATTTTAAACATAATTTTTGAAATAAACCTGCCATTCCAAGCGCTTTTTTGAAAATCCAAAAGTGCTTCTCTCATTGTTGAATCATAATAAAGCATCTCTTTCTGAAATAGAGCTGCATCTAGGGAAATTTTGTTTAGAATCAATTGTTTAACAAGAAACGATGTCCAATGGACTGCTTCATAACAATCCATAGTTTCATGTTTCCAATAAGGTGACATGCTTTGGTTAGATTCAATAATCTTAAGATTGAATTTATTCCTATTTATCTCAGACAGGATCGGTACCTCTCTTATTCTTACGCTAAATACAGCTACGAATATAAAATCAGGAGGTGATTTTTTTAAAAAATTTAAAGTATTGTAAATCGTATCTTTATTTTCTCCAGGAAACCCAACAATAATTGAGGCGACTGTTGTTAATCCATGCTTTCTACATAAGGAAAGTGCCAAATGATTTTTTTCTATACCTAATTTTTTATTCATATTCTTTAAAATAGTAGGATCACCAGATTCAATTCCAATTTGGACTTGTATACATCCAGCTTCCTTTAAAAGCAAAACCACGGTTTCATCACAAAGATCGTCTGCTCTTGCATAACAAGTCCATTTTATCTTCAGATTTTCTCCTATAATAAGATTGCATAACTTAACCAATCTTTGCTTAGGCATTGTGAATAAAGAATCTAAACAAACAATAAATTCTATATTAAGTTCGTTAATATAATATTTCCAATCCTCAAATATTTTTTCTGCAGATTTCATCCTAAACTTTGTATCATCAAAAAGGAATGGATAGTTACAAAATGCACATCGATAAGGACAACCTCGAACACTTTCATAATAAATAAGATTGAATTTTCTATTATTTTTCACTTCAGAAAGAGCCCAATTTGGAACTGTAAGCTTATCTAAAGACAACGTATCGGGAACACCGCTAAATAAGAATATACTATGTTGAGTTCTAACAATTCGTCCATTCTTTGGAGGGTGAATTTCTTTAAAACTAGATCGAATCCATTCGGCGATTGCTGGCACCAGATATTCTCCGTAACCAATTGCCAAGATATCTAGATCTTTTTCTCCTTCCCAATACTTGTATATGCTTCCTGCAAGTGCACCACCAATTACTAAACGATTGTGCTTAGTTTTGAATAATTTAATTATAGATTTCAACTCACCTAGATCCTTTAGATAAGTTGAGGAGATAAAAACAACTTCGTGCTCTTCGAGCAAATCACTAAACAGTGATTGATTTAAAAAAATTTCATCAAGTGTTATGGATGTACATTGGATTTGTTCTTTTTCCAAAAGTGTAGTAAGTATTACTTCGGTTAAGTATGGAGAATCATTTTGATTTTTTTTATTAAAAAAATCATTAAACTGATCTTTGAATTCTTTTGTCTTTCGTAAGAATATTTTTTTTATTTCACCGGCAAGCACTACTTCTGCAATAATTGTTTTGATTCGATGCTCCAACCATTGATGGCTATCAAATCCAAATTTAGCGAATTGTTTGACGATAAAGCTTTTAGCAGTGGATTTATGATCAACAAGGAAGCTCCCTGTAACAACCAATACTTTGGCTTCTGTCATAATTTTTTTTGCCAAGCTATTCTTATTCTGTCAAGAATTAATCTTGCCTTAGATATGATTCAATTTTCCTATAGATACAAAATGTCCTTATTTAGATTTCTTCAGACCGAAGTATTGGAAAAAGTCGTTGATGAGTTTAGTATTCTGGAGAATTCAAAAACATCACTTCCAGGAATAAATTTTGAGAAGTTCAATCACGAAAGCCTAATCGAACTAATCAATAAATACGGAATCACAGAAACTTCCGCAATATTTTACAATAAGCTAGTATCGGAATCCAAGAGTAGTGCTTTTATAAAAAGTATAGATTCATTAGAACCGAACCTATTCAATCTTCCAAAAATTGAAGGAAAATTGCTGATCGTTCCATCAGGCTTTTACAAAGAATTGCCAGAGTATGCCGGCGATGGATCGTTGATTCGTGAGATCGCAGAAAAATTCAACTTAGAATCTGAATTGATTCCCATTGATACAAAAGGCTCGATATCTCAAAATTCTGAAACAATAATTAAATTCTTAAGTCAACAAAAGGATGATAAAATCATAATATTCTCATTAAGTAAAGGTGGTTCAGATTTAATGCTAGCATTAAAGAATCAACCTTCAATACAGAATAAAATTTTTGTTTGGGTGTCCATTTGCGGACTTTTTAATGGTACTAGACTAGCTGATCAATTCCTTCAAAGAAGAGGCGTTGGACGCTTAGTACAGGATGGTATTTTCAAATCACTAGGTATTCATAAAAATTTCTTACCAGAATTTTCGCATTCTGGTGGTGTGTTATCTAACAGCGAGACATTGAATGTAAAAAACCTAATAAGCGTTATAGGAATTCCCATTGAGTCACATCTGCGGGGCAATTTACTAAAACGATTTCGTACCTTAGCAACATATGGACCAAATGATGGAATTTCCCTTAGCCTTGATTCCATAATTCCTAATTCTAATGTCTATCCAATTTGGGGTGGAGATCATTATTTTAGATTCAAAGGAATTTCTGAGTTAATATATAAATTATTGATTTATATTTCGGAATTGGAGAATTGATTTGAATTTACCGTCTTCCTGGTATTATGTTTCTAGCAGCAGATCTATAAAAAGAAAAAAACTGCACTCCTTCGAAATAGCTCAATATTCAATTGTCCTGTATCGAAATTCTAGAAATTTGATTATAGCTCTTGAATCAAGGTGTTCACATCTTGGGACAAACCTCAGTAATGGTTTCATAGAGAAAGACGAATTGGTCTGCCCATTGCACCATTGGCATTTTGATGAAGATGGTAATTGCATAAAAAACTCATGCAAAAATAAGAATATTCAATTTAAGCAAACCAAATTTCCAACGCAAGAAGCTTTTGGATCAATTTTTGTTTTCCTTGGAGATGATTTTTTTCAATTTCCTATGGTTCCGAATTTTGAAAATTTTATTTTCAAATCTTTACCTAAAGTAAATCTAGAAACCGATTGGTTTACAGTTGGAGCGAACGGCTATGACACCCTGCATTTATCTATTGTTCATAAACGCGGGTTGAAAGAAGAGCCGATCCTTACTTTTCCAGAAAAGCATATTTTTATCATGGAAACGAAAGCATTCGTTGAAGGTAAAAATATATCGGATAGAATTATCAAATTTATTTCGAAGGATTCAATTACAGCAAAGATCTCATCTTTTGGAGGTGTATTCATAGTCTTAGAATCGAATTTACATACTAGACAAACATTGTTATTGGTCTTCTTACAACCAAATAAAGATAATGTGAATATCATAGCTATAGCCGGGATTCGAAGAAGTATATTCTTTGTGGATTTTTTTAAGAAATATATTTCAGCTTACTTTTTTAAAAAATTTCTCTTCAAAGATATAAAACCATTGAGTAAAATGAAATTGAGAATCGAAAATATGAAACTTGATCCAGTACTTAAAAATTATCATAAATATTTACAAAATCTAAAACAAATATAGATTCATGAAAATTCCAAGTCGAAAGGAAATAATTACATTTTCAATTCATTTCATTGCTCAAGGAATACTTTTTGTTATAGTCTATGGAATCACGAATTGGTTGGCATCTTTAAGAGACAGCCATTTACAACTATTTTTGGAATACGAGCTGTTGATTCCTTTTTTACCAGAATTTATATTTATTTATTTCTCAATCGTCGGATTATTTATAATTACTTTGTTTTATCTAGATCAGCATGAATTATCTGAACTTTCAAAGTCTTTATCTTTTGCAACCATGATCGCTGGATTTCTATTTCTATTAATTCCAGCAGAAATTGGTTATGATCGAAAGACTGAAGTAGATAGTTACAATTTTTTATTTAAGATCATCCATCTTTTAGATAGACCATACAATTTAGTTCCTTCACTTCATATAACATATAGCTTTTTAATTTTTCTCTGGATTTACCCTAAAGAAAAAAATTCTTTGTTTCATAATCTTTATATTATTTGGATAATTCTGATTTGTATATCAGTATTGGTTATCCATCAACATCATCTAATCGATATTATATCTGGAATATTTCTAGCCTTCGTAAGCTTTTACATATTCGGTTTTCGGAAGCGGAGTCGGCGCAATTTCTAAATTCAGCTTTGGACCAGTCCAGAGCCTAAAATATTGCTTCAGATAACTTATGGGTTTGATTTTTTGATTCTTCAGTCCGGATTCTTTTAGATAGATCCAAGGAAGGTTAGGATCAAGATGGTGTTCGTAATCCCAGTTGCTATGCAATAAGAGCTTTTCTAAGACGATATTCGTTGTTAGATTATGTGCGCCTTCTATTACATCACGCTTAGTAAATGCATGTGTGATATATTGTCTTGTAGACCAATTAAAAGCAAAACATAAATACAAAATAAGTGTTTGTTGCCACTGGATCCCTACTATAAAAAACAAAACTAACCATAATAACATCATAAGCAAAGTCTCTAATCGAATACTTAGAATATCTTCATCCTTCATATCTTCGAACATTACTTGTGAGCTTTTAATATTCTGAACTATACTGAGCTTAGTAAAATTTGGATAAATGGATAATAGAATTGGGCCAATGGGAACCATAAACCAAAAGCCGCCGAGTAAAACTAAATACCATCTTAGAATTTGAAAGTATTTTAATTTATTTTCTTCATATAAATCGAACATCTCATGTTCTGTCCGATTGCAACAGTGATGCTTGATATGTGTAATTTTGACCATAGTAAATGATGTCGGAAAAAGAATTGCATTCAAAATTCCAAATACACGATTCAAGTTTGGATTCGAATGCAAATTCATATGTGTTGCTTCGTGCATCAGAGCATAAGAACCTAATAGTAAAAAGGAAAACAGAATACCTACTGGAATTGTTTCTAAAAGACTTAGCCTCGATGCAAAAATCAGCAAGCCAATATTGCAAACAAAATAAGAAATGGATAGAATCCAATTGAGTTGGTTCGGAATAGGATTTTCTTTCATCAAAATTGTCTACTTTAATGGATTTAGAACAAGTATCATAAATTGTAAATTCTAATTTATTGCATAAAATGCGGATAATTCGAATTCTCCGGTAAATAAATATTTTTTTATCTTTTGAAATATTCATTCTATTATTGACAATTTTTAGATACCAATGAAGGTATATCGCTATGGGCAAATTTAATTTTAAATGTTTAGTTATATTTATTTTTTTCTCATCTCTTCTTCCCTCTACGCTCTTCTCGGAAGATTCCGTTCATAATGAACTGAGAAAATTTAAAGTTGAGTTCGAAGAAGCGGTAGAAACCAGAGATATTGCCAAAATGCTCGAATTTGTTCATCCAAATGTGGTTATAACTTTTGTAGATGCGCAAGCTTTGCGAGGACATACAGAGCTCAGTGATTATTTAAATCGTTTACTAAAAGGTCCGTCTAGACTGATAAAAAATTTTAATACTAAAATCGATGTCGATGAGCTAACGATTATGTATGGTAATAATAATGTGGGAATTTCATTTGGTTCGTCTGATGATTATTTCAACCTGACAGAAGGATTGGAATTTCATTCAAAAAGTCGATGGACGGCTACTCTAGTGAAGGAGAATAACAAATGGCTAATAGCATCTGCACATGTCTCGGTTGATATGTTTAAGAATCCGCTTCTCACTGCCGCTAAGAATTCGATATATATTTGGGCACTTATTTCTTTTATTCTTGGAACGGGTCTTGGATATGGAATCTTCAGATTTATCCAATCGAGAAAATAAGTTTCAATCCATATGATTCGTCTAGCTTTGATATCGCCAAAAGGTCCTTTGTATAGGCATAAGACAGGAATCTTTCGAAAAGATCTTCGTGCGGCACCTCTTACCTTAACTACACTCGCATCTCTCGTTCCAAAAGATTTGGATATAGATGTAAAAATCTATGATGAAGGCATAGAGGATATTCCAAATAATCTAGATGCGGATTTGGTTGCGATGACTGTAATTACAGGATCAGCGAACAGAACGTACGAACTAAGTGAACGGTTTAGGAGAGATGGTAAAAAAGTTATTCTCGGTGGACCTCATGTTACTTTAATTCCAGAAGAATCAATTCAGTATGCAGATTCAATTGCAACTGGCTATGCAGAAGAGACATGGCCGCAAATGCTTCGTGACTATGCTAATGGAAATCTAAAGAACCGCTACGATATGTCTAAAGAATTTTCTTTCGATCGGCTTGAATCAATTCCGTTTCCGAGGAGAGATCTGCTTCAGAAAAAAGGATATAAAACTCTAGAAACTTTTGAAGCGACTCGTGGTTGCATTCATAGCTGTGACTTCTGCGTAGTTCCCGTTGCTTGGGGAAGAAAGCCTTTCCAAAAGCCTATTGAGCATATCATCGAAGATATCAAAAGAAGAAAAACCAAAACTGTTTTATTCTATGATTTAAACTTAATTGCGGATCGTGAATATGCAAAAAGATTATTTGAAGCATTGATTCCTCTCAAAATTTATTGGGTTGGATTATCGACTACGCTGATTGACAAAGATCCTGAACTATTGAATTTACTAATTCGTTCAGGATGCAAAGGATTATTGATAGGCTTTGAAAGCGTATCCAAAGAAACTCTTCGCGGTACAAAAAAATCATTCAACAATCCGGATAACTATGCGAGTTTGATAAAGACACTTCATCAAGCTGGAATAGTTATCAATGGAACATTTGTATTCGGTAACGATGAGGACAACATAGATTCATTTCAAAATGTTAGGCAGTTTGTAATCGACAATCGAATTGGACTCCCTAGATTCTCTATATTGACTCCATTTCCTGGAACTCCATTATTCAAAAGACTAGAGTCAGAGAACAGAATAGTTACTAAGGACTGGAGCAAATACGATGGACAACATGTTGTTTTCCAACCTAAGAATCTTACTATTGATCAACTTCAAGTAGAACATGAGAATATATGGAAAGATGTATATTCTTATAAAAATATTTGCAAGAGAGTTTTTGGTAATTTAACTTCAATATTTCCGATCGTTCTCGCTGCTAATTCCTCATATCGATTCTATGCTAATAATCTAACGAAGTTCTACACATGTAGAGGGGGTTTGGTGTGAGACTTACCATCATTCATCCATGCATTGGAAGGATCCCAGGAAAAAAATACATCAAAGGCTGGCAGATGGAACCTTTACCAGCTGCACATCTATCAGGACTTACACCAGATGATGTTGATATAAAGTTTTATGATGATAGAATGGAGCTGATACCTTTTGATGAGGCAACAGATCTTGTTGCTATTTCTATTGAGACTTACACTGCAAAAAGAGCCTATCAGATTGCATCAGAATATAGAAAGAGGGGCGTAATAGTTGTTATGGGTGGCTTCCATGCAACATTGGTTTCTGATGAAGTATTAGAATATGCTGATGTAGTAGTGATTGGTGAAGCTGAAGACATTTGGCAACAAGTAATTGCTGACTTCAAGAACAAATCTCTGCAAAGAATTTATAAATCAGCAACCCGTCCTGATATAGCAAAAGCAAGCCCTGATCGAAGTATTTTTCAAGGTAAAAAATATCTGCCTATTGGTCTTGTTGAGTCTGCGAGGGGTTGCACGTTCAAATGTGACTTCTGTGTGATTCAAACTTTTTTCTCATCCACTCAGAATCGTAGAAGCACGCAAACAGTTATTGATGAGATAAAATCAATTACTGATAAACGTAAATTGATTTTCTTTGTAGATGACAATATCGTATCACATCCTAAGGAAGCTAAAGAGTTTTATAAAGCATTAATTCCGTTAAAAATTAAATGGGTGAGTCAAGCTGCAATAACGATGACCCATGATGTAGAAATGTTAGAGATACTTCGAGACAGTGGTTGTCAAGGCGTGCTAATTGGATTTGAGTCTCTGAATCCCGTTAATCTCAAAGCAATGAACAAAACTTTCAATACCACCAAAGGCGGAATAGAAGAAGCTACAAAAAGATTGCATAAATACGGAATTCGATTATACGCTACATTTATTTTTGGATATGATGAAGATACAATGCTATCTTTTCGAGAAACAATAGATTTTTGTATAAACCACAAAATATTTATGGTTGCATTCAATCATCTAACTCCATTTCCTGGAACCCCATTGTATAAAAAATTGGAATCCGAAGGAAGATTGATTTATAAAAAATGGTGGCTTGCAGATGAGTATAAATATGGACAAGTTCCATTTAGAACAAAGATTGATCCAGAAGTGATTCGCCTTGAATGCGTTAAAGCTAGAAAAGAATTCTATTCTGTTCCATCAATAATCAAAAGAATGTTCTCCAAAACCAATTCTGGTGGATTCTTTATGTTCTATGCATATTGGTTTATCAATTTATTATTAAGAAAAGAAGCTGAGCTTAGAGACTTATACCCCTTAGGTGATACTACATTCAAAGGAGAATTACTCCCAGTCGATATCGAGCAGCATCGCGAGTATTTTCATAACAAATTGGAAGCAAAAGTAAGTTGATCCATTGGTTAAAATTGAATTAGCAGAATTTCCAAGAGATAACTCCAGTTTATTATCTTTTAGTAAAAAGCATCCATCCATTGGTCAAATTTCTCTGTATCAAGATCGCTCTCCAAATTATTACGACTCACTCACACCAGAGGGAGAAATAAAACAAGTTGTGATTGGACGAGATTTAGAATCGAATGAGATCATTGGAGTTGGTCACCGTACCGAAAGCAATTTCTTGATTAATGGAAATAAAACTAGATTAGGAATGCTCAGTGGATTAAAATTAGATCCAAAATACAAATCGACTACTGCCCTACCCCGCGGATATAAATACTTTCGTGACTTAGATTCGGAAGGCAAATCTCTAGGATACTTTACAACAATACAATCTGAGAATTATCATTCCATTCAAGTCTTGGAATCAGGAAAGGCTGGACTTCCAAAATATCAATTTATTTCGAATCTGATTACCTATACATTCTCGAAAAATTCTTTTAATAAATATGCAAATAGGAATCTCACAACTAAATTTAAAATTTTCAATTCGATCGATGATCCATCAATCGTTCCTAGAATTCTAAATTTTCTTACAGATCAATCCAAACATACTTCCGTATGTCCAGACTATTCACGATTGTTTGGTTTGGATTTTGGCGAAAAAATATTTTATACAATGGAAGATGATAAAGGAATTAAATTTTGTTTATGTCTATGGAATCAAGGTAATGGAAAAAATTGGATTGTAAAAAAATACAACCTTCCCCTAAATTTTATAAGACCTTTTTACAATGGTTTTTCAAATTTCAATTCATATCCCAAAATGCCAAAAGAAAATTCTTCGATTCCTAATATGTATATTTCTTTTTTAAACTCAAGACAGGATGCAGTGGAGGCATCAAGTGAATTGCTCGGTCTTTTGGATTTTGCGATTCGAAGTTATTCCAATTTCAGTCCTCCTCGTATCCGCGATAGTATATATACATTTACTTTGGATTCAAGTCATAACTTGAATCAGATTTTAAAAAAAATACCCGCTTGGGTTATTCATTCTCGTGCCTACTTTGTGTATTGGGAAGGTAAAGCCAAATCCCAAGAAATCTACAATAAAATTCAAGCTGGAAATAGGATATGGGAAATCGGATGTCTATAATATCTGAATCCGTATCCATTTCACCGAACGAATTGAACGCTGCAGATATTGATTCCATGTTCCGATTAATGGATGATTCGTATTTTGGAGTTCAGAAAAATATATTTATCACAGATCTTCAATCAAAAGATAAAATTTTAATTATTAGGAAATTAGACAAGATTATTGGATTTACTACATTCAAATTTCATGAAATAGATGATCTGGAGAATCCGGAGCAGAAATTAACGGTTTGCTTTTCTGGCGATACAGTAATAGATCCACAGTTTCGAGGCGATCTAAATCTTCCAATACAATGGGGAATAATTATGCTTCGGGAATCTCTATCGCGAAATACCAAAATCTATTGGTTATTAACGACAAAAGGAATTAGAACTTACCGTTATCTTCCCGTATTTTTTTATAATTTCTATCCAAGCCCGGTTCTTATGGATTCTAAACTAGAAAACTTATGCAAACATTTTGGTAAAAGATTGTTCGGTTTCGATTTCGATGATTCTCGAGGAATTCTAGAGAGAAAAACGAATGTTCAAACAATCCGAAAAGTAGAAGAAGATTTGGCATATATCAACAGAAAGAAAGATCCTTTTGTAAAATATTTTTTAACTAAAAATCCAAACTTCTCTAACGGTGATGAACTTGTCTGCCTTGCAGAATTTTCAATGGACAATATCAAACCATTTATAAAAAAAATTCTATTGAATAAAAATGAGCAGTAGATTCATAAGAAGGCTTGCAATCTTCGCATGGAAGACTTTAGCAAAAAAAAATTATACTTTTTTTAGAAATAATATTCACAATGTACAATCTATTCAAAATACAAATCTCAAAAATCTACTTGTAAATTCTAACAACACAGCTTTCTCTCGGGACTATGATTTAAATCCGAAAATGAACTACCGGGAATATTCAAAACAAGTTCCAATTCAGAAATATGATGATCTTAAACCTTATATTGAAAGAATTATGAATGGTGAACAAAATGCACTATCTAAATCCAAAATACGAAAAATTAACCTAACGAGTGGAAGTTCCGATGCATCAAAACTAATTCCATATACGGACTACAGCGCAGAAGAATTTGCTAAATCCATTGGAGTATGGATGTATGGC
Organism: Leptospira sp. GIMC2001; assembly: GCF_028462125.1. Lineage (NCBI taxonomy): Bacteria > Pseudomonadati > Spirochaetota > Leptospiria > Leptospirales > Leptospiraceae > Leptospira > Leptospira sp. GIMC2001. Next base: position 3,632,205 of record NZ_CP115468.1, read on the forward strand.
TTGATTGAATATAGAAAATTAAATGTAGGTGGCAAATTTTATTTCTCAATTACACCATCAGGAATGGATAGTTATAATAAAAATGGAGTAAATGTAGGTTTTGATAACGACAGTGATTATTTCGGAATTATAGAAAAACATATAAGCCAATTGATAATGGTAACTCCTGATTCCATTTCTAAAATAAAAGATTTGAATCAAGTGATTCTATACACAGTTTGTTATCTTCTTCAAACTACAGATTTAGTCCTTATATCAATTTGGAATCCTAGCTTTTTACAAAGAATTTTGGATTATATTTTCTACAATAGAAAGCTAGTTTTCCAAACAATGAGAATTGTATTTAGAGATAAAATTTCGAAAAGAATTCAGTTTATTGAACAAACTTTAAATAACGCAAGGAAAGCAAACGAAGTGGATTGGCTTTCTATCTGGCCCCAATTAAAGATAGTAAGCACTTGGACAGAAAATCACGCTTTTCCATTTTTCCAAAACCTTAAGAGTTATCTTCCAAATGTAGAATTCGAAACAAAAGGAGTTGTGGCAACAGAAGGATTCATCTCGGTTCCGTTCTACAATTCCCAGAACAAACCGATCAATTTGTTGAGTTATACTTCTCATTTTTATGAATTTAGAAATAGAAAATCCGAGATACTTTTGATAGATGACTTATCGATCGGAGACGAAGTAGAAGTGATTATGAGCCTTGGAAATGGTTTTCATCGATATGCAATCGGTGATTGGTTTCGAATCAATGCTAAGATCGGAAATCTTCCAAGCATGGAATTTATTGGTCGAGAAGAATTCATTTCAGATCTATGTGGCGAGAAAATTAATGAGAATTTTTTATTGATAAATCTCGTCCCGAAATTAAAACAATTAGGAATCCTTGAGAAAGATTTCTATATTCAAGGAAATATAGAATACACAAAGGCTTATTATAATCTTTGCATTTTATCAAATGCTAAATTTTCACAGGAAAAATTACTAGAATTATCGAATCTTGCAGAACGTATATTACAGACGAATCCGCATTATAAATATGCGAGAGAACTCAACCAATTAGAAAAACTTCGAATCAAATTAATTGAATTTATGGAAATTGCGAAAACTGGACGAATTGCAACTTTTAAGAATCGAATTTTGAGATCCCCGAAAAACAATCAAGAAATCATTGAGTGAATTTTAGTCTTGATATTATCAATTGGTTCGCTGTCTAATATTTGTAAGGGACTATGAACTTCAAATTCCCTGAGTACAAAATGAAATCATTACAAACAATTCCATTTTCCGTTCTGGATCTATCCCCTATAGTAGAAGGAAGCAATGCGACTGAATCCTTTCGAAGAAGTCTCACACTTGCCAAGCGAGCTGAAGAACTAGGCTTCAATCGGTTCTGGGTCGCTGAACATCACAATATGCCAGGAATTGCAAGTTCGGCAACTTCTGTATTAATCGGCTATCTTGCTTCAGGTACTCATTCGATTCGAGTTGGTTCCGGTGGAATCATGCTACCGAACCATCCACCTCTCGTCATAGCCGAACAATTTGGAACACTGGAATCTATGTATCCTGGAAGAATTGATCTAGGACTTGGTCGAGCTCCAGGAACAGACGGACTGACAACCAAAGCATTAAGAAGAGAGCAAACTATTGGAGGACAAGAATTTCCAGAACTTTTAGATGAGTTGATGTTCTTTTTTGCAGAGGCAAGTCCTGGACAGAAAGTACGGGCAGTTCCCGGCTACGGAATCCAAATTCCCATTTGGTTACTTGGCTCCAGTTTATACAGTGCAGAACTAGCTGGAAGACTTGGACTTCCTTTTAGTTTTGCTGCACATTTTGCTCCAGAGCTAATGAATGAAGCTATAGAAGTTTATAGAAAAGTATTCCAACCTTCTCAATGCTTAGATGAACCCTATCTAATGTTAGGTGTCAATGTCATAGCTGCAGAGAAAACTGATGAGGCAAAAGATTTAGCAACATCGCAATTTATGAGCTTCTTACATCTAATCAGAGGCAACCCGCAACCTCTCGCGAAACCAATTCCATTCGATGATCTCACAAAGCTTTGGTCACCCATGGAGAAAAGTATCATTCAATCCAAGCTTCAAACTACTTTTATTGGATCGCGGGACAAAATTCAGGACGAACTGATAAATTTTGTGGATTCTACGCAAGCAGATGAGTTAATCATCCATTCTATGATTTATGATCTTGATGCCCAGATAAAGTCGTATGAGATTATCCACTCATTGAAAACATCCGATAAAATTTTGGAACATGCCTAAATGATTAGAAACATAAATTTTGTTCTCTTGATATGTATTTTCTTTATAACAATTGCACAGACTGATAGATTATCTGCGCAAAGTTCAGGAGTTTCAACACCGACGAAAAAGGAATTCAAAAATTATTCCTATCAGGGTAGGCACTCATCAATTGAGTTATATGCAACTACTGATTCTTATATACTTCATTTAAAACCAAATGCTGGATGGCGAATCTTTTGGAAGAATCCGGGTGATTCTGGTTCACCATTGAAAATCAATTGGATGCAATATCCGGAAGGCTGGAACGGGAATTGGAAGTGGCCACAACCTAACAGAATTCAAACGAATGAAGAAGTAAATTTTGGATATAAAGATTCTATTTACTTAATTTCTGATTCAGCGCATAATAATATTACAAATTCCGAGAAAACGCTCAGTGGTGAATTTCGTTGGATGGTCTGTAAGGAAGAATGCGAAACAGAGAACGCCGAAATAACTGCCCTAGATATATCGAAAAATCCAGGAATGCTATCTAAGCTCAATTCCGAGATTTCTAATCTGTCCCATCACTATCCTATTCAGAAAGATCCAAATTGGAAGTTTGGATTTCGAACTACATCAGATAAATATATTATTGAATTGGATTTCCAGAATAGTGATTTGGATATCAAACAATCAGAGAATCCCAATATCGATTTTTTTCCTGATGATCCTGGATCAGTTTCTGCGAAGCTTTTAAATATTCGAAAAGTTTCTGATTCCGTATGGGAAATGGATCTATCTAAGCCAGATCATTTAGAATCAGAACCGGAAATCTTGAGCGGTCTATTGGTTATTGGGGATAAATCTTTTGATATTTCAATAGGTAAGGAATCATCATACTTTTTTATTCAAGCAATTATATTCGCTTTTTTGGGTGGATTATTGCTGAACTTAATGCCTTGTGTATTTCCAATTCTCGCGATGAAAGCGATGTCGGTAGTTGGCTCTAACAATCTTCTAACAAAAGATAGACGAAAAGATTCATTCTTTTATGCAATGGGAATCATTGTGTTTTTCTGGATTCTATTTTTCGTTTTTGCAGCCTTGAAGTCGGGAGGATCTGCACTTGGATGGGGATTCCAATTGCAGAATCCAGCATTTTTGTTTTTGCTAGTTTTACTTTTTGTATTTATGGGTTTTCAGATGTTAGGCTGGCTTGAATTCAGCGTCGGAGTATCTGGCAAAATATCTCAATTGACAGAGAAGAAAGGAGGAAGCGGATCCTTCTTCTCGGGCGGCTTAGCAGTTCTAGTTGCAACACCGTGCACGGCACCGTTTATGGGTACGGCACTTGCTTTTGCTTTATCCGAATCTATATGGATTGGGTTTCCAATTTTTACAGCACTAGGTCTTGGAATGGCAATTCCAATTGTAGTCCTACAGAATAGTTCCTTTATTGCAAAAAGGATTCCAAAACCTGGTCCTTGGATGGAAACATTCAAGGAGTTCTTAGCATTCCCCCTATTCTTAACAGCCGTTTGGTTGCTATGGATATTGACTGGTATCACAGATCGCAATCAGGGATTTTTTGTCTTGGCAGGAATCATCATTCTGGTCTTTATTTTGTGGGCGGTCAAAAAAGTACAGAGACCCGCAATCAAAGCCATACTCTTTGCAAGCTTTCTTGCAACAATAGTATCTCTAAGCTATGATTTAGTGATAAGCCATTCATCTAAACAATCGAGTCTGTCTGGCAAAAATTTATTAACCAATCCAGATAGCATTTTGAATTTTGGCAATTCCAATGAGAACTCAGAATTTGCATATGGATTCGATAACGCGACTCCCTACTCCAAACAAATTTTAATGTCTGCTCTCAAGACCAAGTCTCCTGTCTTCTTCTACTTCACTGCAGACTGGTGTGTTACTTGCAAATACAATGAGAAGACAGTCTTCAATTTACATTCAGTAAAAAACAAATTTCTAACAAATGAAGTAATCGTAATAAAGGCAGATTGGACCAATGAAGATCCTGCTATCACAGAAGCATTGGAAAGCTACGGACGCAACGGTGTTCCACTTTATGTCTTTTTTCCAGAACGAAATCGAAAGAACCCCAAAATTTTGCCCCAGATTCTCACGAAAGAAATCTTAACGCAAGAGATGAGACTAACTCAATAGAAATGACAGATTAAATTCTTTTCCTGATTAGAAAATATTCCTTGTTTTAACATTCAGTTGCCATATATTTTGGCTAAGTTGTCACATCTTTTTCGATATATACTGATTGTTCTTTTATGCTTTGCCAATACGAAAATGTTTGCGCAGGCGAATCCTTTTATTATTTCCAGTTCGTCGATTGAGGCGGGTTTTGGTGAGAACTGTGATTACTTAGATGATGCCGATCGTTTGTATACGATTGATCAAGTTGCATCTTCTTCTTTCCAAGAGTCATTTCGAAAAATTGAATTGAGTCAACCAGCTTTCGGATATTCGCACTCCGCAATATGGCTTCGTTGTTCTGCTCAGAACAATGTTCCCGAAGAAGTAGATTTTTTTATAGAGATCCCTTATCCACTTTTGGATGATATTCGATTCTTCACGCCAGGTAGAAAAGGAGGATTTCAAGAATCAAGATCTGGTGATAATTATCCTTTTCTGCAAAGAAGTATTGTTTATAGAAATTTTTTATTTCCAATCACTATCAAAAAAAATTCTAGCTTGAGTTTCTATATTCGTGTCACAAATGGCGGCGCTCTCAACATCCCACTCTATGCGTGGAGCAGCGACAAGCTCATTGAAAAGATCCAAATTGATCAGCTCATTCTTGGAGTCTTTTTTGGCATTGTCATTGTAATGATCCTATACAATGGCTTCTTGTTTAGTTTTATTCGAGAGCTTCATTATTTGTATTATGTTTTATTCCTCTGCGGTTGGTTACTTGTGATGGGTACTCTCAATGGAATTTCTTTTCAATATCTATGGCCCAATTCAATCTGGTGGGCAAATTATAATTTCCCTATAGCGATTTTTTTCACTTCTGTCTGGGCACTTTTGTTCACAAGATCTATATTAAATACGAAAGAATTTACTTATTTTTTCGATCGAATACTCAATTCATTAGTATATGTAAACGCTGTGGGAATTGCAGTTCCATTTATTGTAGATTACATCTACAGCTTAAGAATTGCACTCGCCCTTGTCTGCGTTGAGCTAGTTCTTATTCTTATCGTTGCTATAGTAGTTTATAGAAAAGAGAAAGTCCCAGCAAAATATTTCCTTTGGTCATGGACTGGTTTTCTTGCTGGAATTTTAGTTTATCAGATGCATTCTTTTGGATGGCTGTCACAATCCAATGGGATCTATTGGTCTATTCATATTGGTGCATCAGTCGAAGTCATATTATTTGCATTGGCTCTAGCTGATCGAATCAACCTAATTCGTAGAGAAAATGAATCAACTCAAGAAGAAGTCATCCGAATGCAAAAAATTGCAATCGAGAATATAAAAACAACTCAGAAACAACAAGAGCACCTAATTGCAATTAACCAGGAAATGAAGATCGCAAGAGAGATTCATCAAGCAATCCTTCCTCAGAAAATTCCCAAATTACCAACCCTCAAAATCACTGTCTGCTATGAACCAAAAGAAGAAATTGGTGGAGATTTATACGAATTCATCGAAGAAGAGAACACTGGAAACTTAGGCGTTCTCGTTGCCGATGTAACTGGACATGGAATTCCTGCAGCACAAGTGTCTTCGATGGTAAAAGCAATTTTTACCTTTCACAAAAAATGGATTAGCAAGCCCGATAGACTTCTCCGAGAAATGAACGGAACCTTACTGGAAACTCACAATAACCAAATGGTGACAGCTGCTTATCTCTATATCGATACCAAAACTCGCTTGGTCAATTATGCAAACTCTGGTCATCCACCTTTACTCGTCTGGCGTAAGAAGAAAATGGAAGTTGAGAGTTACTATCCTGAAGGTAAAATACTAGGTTGGATGGATGATTCCTTGAATAAGGCAGACAGCATTCAATTATCTAAAGGTGATAAGATTTTTCTTTTTACTGATGGAATAACAGATGTTCGGCGGTCGGTAGGTGAAGTATGGGGAGAAGAAAATTTTTCGCGGTTCATTAGAGATCATGCCTCCCTTCCAACCGATGACTTCGTAAGTGAACTCTTGCAAACTCTTAAGAATTTCTCTGGTCTTTACAATGGCTTTGAAGATGATCTAACTTTGCTAATTTTAGAATTTTAAAAATACGCATTCTTATCTCAAACTTATCGATATATCCCAATTTTGCTAAATTCAGAGAATAAATGGTCTCTAAAAATGTTTCGGGACAATTTGCTCTATCGACAAAATGTTCGAATTCTACTGTTCCCAATAGCCTATTCCGAAGCCTGCAATGATTATTTTTAATCATTGCGTCTGATGGCATGCTGAATTTAGAAGAATTTTCGCGATTTTTTGACTTTTTAGGCTAATAATGCTGATAAATCAAGGTGAAATGGTAAGAAAACTCATTAAATCGCTTGATTTTTCCGCAACTTACGAAAAAAATAAAAAATCGGATAAAAAAAGATTAATTTCAATCGAACAAAATGATTGAAATCAGTCTAAATGGTGTAGAGAGCGAAAGCTCCTAAAATAAAAAACGAGGATAACAAAGATGAAAAACCTAATCAAAACAACAATCGCAACTATAGTTGCTCTCGGACTTTCCTTCACAAGCTTGTCAGCTATCGATCAAAGCACTAAGCTTAAAATGATGGAAGAAGCAATCGTGGAATCAGCTGCAACACCAGCTCAAAAATCAGTTGTTTCTAACTACATGAACAATGTAGCTAAAGAAAAACTAGAGTTGGCTCAAAGCCTACGTGACAGAGCTAACAGTCCTAAAGCAGGTAAAGTAGCTTACAAAAATGCAGAAAAAAGAGACCTTCTCAAGAAAGCTGCAAGACTAGAAGCAGAAGCAAAAAATTACCAAAACTTCTAAGTCCAGAACTTCAATATAAATTCAAAGAACATTCAAAGGCCGGGACATCCCGGCCCTTTTATTTGCTTCTATCAAATTCCAATCTTTTGCCAAGACCAGGCTCAGACCATACTCCCTCTTTATAAACAAGATTCCCGTTCACAAATGTTCCAACCACTTTCGAATGAAAACTATCCCCTTCAAATGGCGACCAACCACATTTGTAATTGATATTGGATTTGCTTACTTGCCATTCCGCCTCCAAATCAACTAGAGTGAGGTCCGCAAAATATCCTTCTCTAAGATAACCTCGTTCTTTGATTCGAAAAATCTCAGCTGGTGCGTGACACATTTTATTGACAATGAATTCTAACTGAATCTCACCCTTTTTATAAAATTCTAGCATTGCTATAAGTGAATGGGCAACCAATGGACCACCACCTGGTGCTTTGAAATAGGTATTCTCCTTTTCTTCAATCGTATGCGGTGCATGATCGGTTGCTATAACATCGATTTTGCCTTCTTTTAGAGCTTTCCATAGACCAAGCCTATCTGATTCTTTTTTTATCGCGGGGTTCCATTTGATATAGGCTCCTTTTGTTTTATAATCTTTCTCCGAGAACCACAAATGGTGAACACAAACTTCTGCTGTGATTCTTTTCTCACGTAAGTTTTGGTTTGGATCAAGAAGCGCCATTTCTTTCTCGGTCGTTAAATGGAGAATATGAATTCTAGTATTGAATTCTTTTGCCATAGAAACAGCAAAGGACGAAGATAGATAGCAGGCTTCTTCGGATCGAATGATCGGATGCATTTCGATTGGAACATTCTCTCCATATTTTGCTTTCATCTCTTCGATATTTCTTCTAATAGTAGGTTCATCTTCGCAGTGGAGAGAGATTGGAATATCAGGATTGTTTTTCGAGAACAGTGATCTTAAAATTTCTGGATTGTCGACTAACATATTACCAGTCGACGCCCCCATAAAAATTTTGATCCCGCACACATTGGTCGGATCCGTTTTAAGAACTTCTTCCAGATTGTTATTCGAAGTTCCCATAAAGAATGAATAGTTGCAAAATGATCTCTTTGACGCTGCTTCGTATTTTTTCTCGAGTAACTCTTGAGTTAGAGTCTGAGGATTGGTGTTCGGCATTTCCATAAAGGAGGTCGTTCCACCCGATACTGCCGAGTGTGAACCATACCATAAATCTTCTTTGTATTCTAGTCCGGGTTCGCGAAAATGAACTTGTGTGTCTATCACACCTGGCAATAAATACTTGCCTGATGCATCAATCACAGTAGATCCAGGATATTTGGATGGATCGATTCCATTTCTATCGATCTTAGATATTCTCTCCCCTTCTATGAGAACATCAGCTGTATAAATTTTGTTTTCATTGATGCATTGAGCGTTAGTGATCAAGGTTCTTTTCATAAGGTTTTACCTTCTTACATTATGTAAAAAGCCACTTCGCCCTCAAGTCTGAAAACTAATTGTATGACTAAAAATTTAAGATTGAATCTGCTTCATATCATCCCGGCTATAAGTAAAAGGACTGCTGCCCTTCGTAAGCCGACTCTGATATTCTGGAAGAAATCCAACCCATCTCTGATCCCGTTCTGGTTTCGGTGGAAGATTAAATGGCTTCGGAATGATGGATAGAATTGCTGACTCATCAACTTCATCAATCAAATCTTCCGGTAAGAATTTCTTCGCATACTCACGATAGACACCAGAAGTAATAAATAGATCCAAAAGATCTGGATCAAGATGATTGTCCATTTTCATATATCCCATGATCTTCATAGTTTCTGAAAGTGGTTTACCCTTTTTATAAGGTCTATCTTGGGCTGTGAGCGCTTCAAAAACATCCGCGATCGCCATAATCCGTGCAGGAATTGACATATCGCCTCCATACAAGCCTTTTGGATATCCCTTACCATCCATCTTTTCATGATGACCGCCAGCATATTCTGGAACCCGCTTCAGGTTGGATGGAAATGGAAGAGCTTCTAACATTTTTATCGTTTCGACCATATGCCCGTTAATGATCAATCGCTCATCCTCAATCAGGGTACCTTTTCGAATTACAAGGTTCTCTGTCTCATTCTTGGATAATAATGGTTCAATCTGTCCGCCAACTTTGATCTCTATACCAGAGATTTTTTTGATTCTTTCCACGACCTCATCGGGCAAGAATTCGGTGCCCTCGTTCGTCTTAACCAACAATTTTTCCATCTCATCAATCTCTTTGAGGCGAAATTCATATCGCTGAGATAGTGAATTGTTACTGGTCTGCAATTCAGTATGGGAGCTAGTAGCATTATTTCCGTTAGGTTGTTGTGATGAGATTTGTGATTTGAGAAATTCGATCTCCGCATCACGTCGCAATATCTCAATTCTTGCTCGAACAAGTTCGATTCTATCAAAAATTGTCTCAAGCTTCGTTGCTTTGTCCATCACATGCACAGGCGTTGTTACTTTACCGCAATCGTGCAACCAGGCTGCAATCTTGAGTTCATATCGTTCGGTATCATTCAAGTTGAAGTACCGAAAGACTCCATTATTTGCATTGCATGCAGCTTCGGCGAGCATCATTGTTAGAATGGGGACACGTTCGCAATGTGCGCCTGTATATGGTGATTTAGAGTCAATGGCACCAGCGATCAATTGAATAAAGCTCTCTAGTAAAAGTCTCTGATCATTCAATAGTCTCTGGTTGTCAATTGCAACGGCAGCTTGACCCGCAACTGAGCTGACCAATTCATAATCTTTCTCAGAGAAAGGAATCACTTCATCGCCTTGCATCTCTTCGATGGTTAGCTTTTTATTAAAATTCTTCTTACGATTGATCAATTGAATGACACCGATGATCTCTCCTGCTGGATTCGTCATCGGAATGGTCATCATGGATTTGGTATAATAATTATGAGCTTTATCAAAATCAGAATTATAATTGTATTCGGAAGTATTGGGAATCGTATGTACATCATCGATCAATAAGGGTTTCTTAGTCAGTGCAACATGACCCGCAATTGACTTAGAGTCAATTGGTAACAAGAATTCATCTGCATCAAGCAATAGAACCGAACGCATAAATCGTAAATGTGTTGGCTCTCCTCCATTTGACGGACGCTCACCAAGATAGATGGATCCACCATCTGCTGATGTAAGTTCGCGTGCTTTTAAGAGAATTAGCTCAATCAATTTACCGAAATCATGTTCTGTTGCTAGAGCTTGACCAACAGTTGTTATACGGCGAATGTCTTGAGTATTGATATAAAGACTGGACTGGAGTAAGACATTTCGAATCTCTAGATCCATGATTGCAAAACTAGACTCAACGACTTTGAGCATTTGCATCTTGGAAACATTGGTTGGTAAAACTAAATAGACAATATCACTGGGAACAATAGAAAGACTTTTTTCGTCGAAAGGCTTATCGGTCAAAAGAACGAATTTACTGTTAAGCTCAGGCCGAATTCTGATCTGATTCCAGATATTCTTTCCATGCGTAAGGAATTCTTCTAGGTTCAAAACAAAGAGAGAGTGATTGATGCCTTCTAAATTGAAATCATTGATCTCTTGAGAAAAATTCGTATCAACAATTTTATAATTCTGACTTTTGTTGACAAGACCTGTCAGTGAATTCGAAATAAAAACAGAGCAAGATTGTATATCCATCAGAGTTCTTGTCTACCACTTTGCCTCTGATAAAAATCCAAGGCAAGTCATAATTGACTGATAGGTTGTAACAATGGAAATTTTTGGAAAGATTTTATAGCTTTTTAAAATACAGAATATCCGTATTAGAGTTAGATAAAATTCATATTGGTTCCGTTTTCGATGCCACCTGTGTGATTCTTGAGTTCGGTTGGAATCCCGTTAGCAAATATTCCGCCACCCGCTCCCATCCAAGTACAAATTCTTCCGTACACATTGTCAAAAATTGTCCTTCCTTCAATGTCTCGGTTGAAATTATCAAAAGGTGCTCTACCTGATCCATCATTCGCCGCTTCAATTGCTGGAAACATTTCGCCGTAGATTCCACCGTTAACTTGACCACCAATCACAATCACAGAATTGGCTCGACCATGATCCGTACCATTATCACCATTCGATTTAAGTTGACGCCCAAATTCTCCACTGAAGACCAATGTCGTATTATCGAAAACATTTCCACCAAATTCATTGAATAGTGTATCGAATCCTTTATCAATTCCAAATAAATCATCAAATTGCGGTTCAATGTCTGTGAGTTGATTTTTATGACTGTCCCATCCACCATAGTTCAAAGAAGCAACCCGCATATTCAATATATCTTGAACTTGGAAGGCATCACGTAGATTACGAATCTGATTTGCAAAATTCTGGTTGCGCAATCGAGCATTTCCAGTAAATAAATTCTGCATTCGAGATGAATATAAATCATTGATTCTCTGCCCTTGAGCAGGAGGTGGCAAAGCTGCTTTGATACTATTTGTAAGATTGGAAATCTTGAGTCGCTGGTTCTGAAATTTAGAATATGGAGTATTAGCTAAGCTTGGAGATCCAATACTCGATTCTAAATTACTGTAATATCCTTGCAGTGCTCGAAGGCCTCGATCATTTATATCAAGTGTTCCGTTGCTTCGAACGGAAGGTAAATTCAATCCAAAGTTTCTAGAATTGGTAAAAGATAAAATCCTCTCCTTATTTACAGTGTTACAAAATGGACGGATCTGATTCGAAATGGATAACAATCTGTTCGGATTTCCTAGTTGTGAGATTAAACGGCCTCCCCAACCTCCAGCATTTGCCGAGCCAGCTTTAGTTTCATAAACTCCTGATTGAGTGATCAGTAAGCCATGTGAGTGATCACGACTTGTTGTGTGAAAGACATTGTTTACAATCGCAACCTTTCCATTCTTCATCATTTGACGTAACCAGCCGTTAGCGTTAGCTGTTCCATTGTTATCACGAAGTACACCGATTGTTGTTCCAGAAGGCCCACCTAAAGTAATTTGTTCATAGTAGTTATTATAAATATTCTGCCAACTGCTTGGATTATTCGCTGACGATCCCCGACCAATAGATGTTATACGATTGTTCCAAAACTTGTAACCATAACTGCTTGGATTAGAATTGGGAGGAGGCACCATAAGATGGCGAAAGTCTGGTCCTCCTTCTAGTAGAACATGAATCAAAGTCCTTGCACCTGTCGGAGCAGCAAGAAGAGAGGAATAGCGACCTAAACCCGTGAAACTCAAAGCCCCCAATCCCATAAGTCCTAAAAATTGTTTTCTCGAATATGATTTCATTTTAATATTGCTCCTTTTTTAATTTCCAGTTTGCACAAAAGCAAACGGTGTTGCTGCGATAAAATCAATCGCATATCCAATTCGTTCATTGTCTCTTTGCATAGTTGCTGGATCATTGCCTCGAAATAATTGGGAACTACTTAATGCACGAAAATTATTATTGTTCTCATCCATATCTGAGGCTACCGGAGCTGAAGAATTCAAAGAAGTTTCTCTACAATTGTTTTGTGAGTTTCTGCATTCTTCGTTTTTATAGAATAAAAAATCATTACCATTTGCAAGAAGTGAATAAACCTGTAAACGAGCTGAACTAGAAAAATAGGTTAGATTATGATCTGCTGTAATTCTTCTCCATAGGAATTCACTTACCAATCGAACATTGTATCCTCCACCATTTCCAGGAAATTCCCGATCAAGCATAGATTTGAAATTCTTCTGAACTACATTGGCTCCACCGTTCCAAAAACTGACTGCCCCGAACCGAGAAGATCTCACCGAATTGTAAGCATTTGTGAACACATCGTCCGTATTTGCTGCCTCTAATCCTGTCTGTCCACCGAAGACATCATGTTCTGGCCGAAATGGTGTTATATTATCATTGCGAATCTTTTGAAAATTGGGAATCGTATTGGATCCAATCTCTAAATTATTAACTGCTATTTGGTTCGTGATTATCATAATTCGATTAATCGAATCTAAATATTTGATTCGACTTGCATTATGGAATGCGTAAGATATAGCATATCTTCGCAAGAACTCTATAAAATTGATTTCTCCATTAGATGCGGTTGATGATCTCCAAATTTCCCGAATCAGTGAAACCTTAGCTGAGATCAGAGATTGACAGGTTGCATTGCATCCCTCAACTGCATAGCTTGAATCAAGATTCTCATCTGCTAATCCCCTAACTATGATTAGAGGGAGAAAAGCAAAACTTTCTGGATGCGCAATTGATGCAGGTGAGATTGCAGTGAATCTTTCTCGTGCATTGTTGCCACCATATAGAGATCCATAGATAGATACTTGTCCAGGAAAATGTCTCTCGGATCCGAATTGAGCTTCATAAGGCAATAAATTTCCACTGCTCTCTACACGTATATCCGTGAGAGCTTCTGCAGTTTGACGAATGGTTTTTAGTTCATGATCATCAAAACTCTCTGGATTTCCAGGACAACTTGCTTGTCCAGTTACACAATTCCCGCTGACACCAGTTCCAAGAATCCCAAAGAACAATTGGTGGTATTCTCGAGCAAAGTCTTCATTGCCTCTAAATGCGCCATTTTCGAAAACATTCCTTCTATGATTGTATTGTGTTGCAATTGCAGCCGTGATCGCTGCATTTCCTAGAACTTGATGGTAGGGTCTACCACGAGCAATATCATTTGCAGTTACATCATAGTAATAAACCATCTGTTGCGAGTCCACGTTCTTGTCTAGATTTGCAACCAAATGATAGTTAGTTTCAAATAATCCTAGTTTCTGTCGAACAGGATTGATTCCTCTAAGTTTAACAGCGTTGATCCAAGTATGACCCGGAGAATTATTCGATCGAACAGCAGTCCTAAAATCCAGTTGGTTATAAGAAAAATTACCTCGACCAAAAAAGTTTGCCATAATAGAAATTGATGAATCCTCAGGCGACAATGGAGCATTTCCTCCTTCATAAGCGATTGCGAGGTCCGGATTTTGGCTCCACATTCCTAACATTTTTACAATAGCTTCTCCAGGAGTCATATCTGCCCAAGCTTTGATTTGGACATCGGTAGTTCCTCCACCATAGGCAAAAGCATGTAGAACTCGTCTAACAGCCGCTTCATTCCAATCACTATCCGATACTCGGCCCACGCCTGAATTGTAAATAGCCGGATCATCGCTTGCACCAGACGCATTGACTGCTTTTACTTCTACTCCATAGTTTCGATCTCTTGAAGCGAGCAATAACATCAATAGCTTCTGGAGATCAGAGTCATCTCGGCATTCGTGAAAACTTCCGCATTTAATTAGATTTGTTAAACAACCTTGAGAAAAAGCCGAAAGAAGAATAAGGACGATTAACGATTGACAGATTTTTAAGACTCTTGTGAATTTCATAGAACCTCTACTATGATAACATTTTGAAAGAGATGAATTTCTCAGTATTTCAAAATTTATTTTCTCTTGAACAGATTTTTAATTGGACGGATAAAAAAGTCTTATTCTAGAAGAATTGAATTTATCAATTCAGAATTAATTTTGGGCACCCGCTCGAATCCAACAATAAGCACCGCGTTGGATTGAAGAAGTTGCATAGGCTCTCATATTGCCTTCTGTAATTTTGATATATAGCAGACTACCTGTAGGATTGCCAGGAACCACTCGATTTCGAACAAGACTGTAATCTGTGATAACTAGTCCCTGCGTTCTTGCTATATCATTGTGGCATTGCGTACATACTGTTCTTGGTCCTGAATCAAGAAATGCTTCAAAATTCCAGTTGGTTCCTGAACAATCATACAATGATGGATTGAGCTGATCCAAAAGAATCGCACTCGTAATGAGTTCATCTACACTGTTATCTTCTTTTTTATTGAATTGATCGCAAGATAATGCAACCAATCCAATAATTAATAAGAAGAATATCTTTTCTAAAACATTGAGAGTAAACATTTTATTTATAGAATATAGAATCACTGATTGTTGAGTATTCTCTTTTCGTAATTTGTTCTCTAATGATTAGATAAGATTTGTAATGTAATCAAAAAGGTTTCATCACTGCAATATAAGCCGAAAGCAATCCAAGAAATGGAATGATCAACCACATAACTTTTGCAATCGTAGGATTCTTCATTACAGCAGCGTACAAGCCACCAAATATAATCCATACTCCAAACTTCGCGAAGACCCAACCTGGCCAAGGAAATTGCGTGATTCCCAATCTTGCCAACATTCCAAAACCTGCGACAAGGATTAGCAACAAGCCAACTCCATGAAAAATTCCAGATTGCTTTCGCAATTTATTATTGGATTTGAGTCCACCATTCGCAGTATAAAAAGCTAAACCTGCAAGTGATGCAATTACGCAAAAAATTCCCAATAGATGAATTAACTTGTAAACTTGATAGGATATCATCCAGAAACCAAACCTTTCTAAAAATTTATTCTTAGACTATGCAATAAATTGGTCTTTTAGAGCTAGATATTTTTTTTCCCTTTCGAAGATTCTAAATCTTGGTGCAATGCTTTATGAATCGAAAACATGAGTAGAAAAAGTAAAAAGGCAAAAGGCAGTGAGATAATGATGGCAAGTGTTTGAAGCGCATCCAAACCTCCGTTCAATAATAGACCAGATGCGATTAAGGATATAATAGTTCCCCAGATCAACTTTGAAATCAGAGTTGGATTGGGTACGCCTTTGGATGCCATCATCCCCAAAACAAAAGTTGCCGAATCAGCACTTGTAACGAAGAATATGAGAACTAACACAATTGCAAGAAAGTTGATATAGTTACCTAATGGAAGATTTTCTAAACCCAGGAACAAAGTTGATGATGGATCGGTGGAAGAATTTGCAACCAATTCTATTCCATTGAACATCTCCAAATAGATTCCTGTTCCACCGAGAATAGAAAACCAAATTGCAGATATAATAGTTGGAACAAGAAGCGTTCCAATCATAAATTCTCGGATGGTTCTTCCTCTTGAGATTCTAGCAATGAATGTCCCAACGAAAGGAGCCCAAGAAATCCACCATGCCCAATAGAAAAGCGTCCAATCTTGCAACCATGTGGAATCTGTAAATGGTGCCATCCGAAAACTCATCGCAAGAAAATTCTGCAAATAATTGCCAATTGATGTGAAGAATAGTTCAACCAAAAAGTTTGTAGGCCCAGCAAAAAGTACAAAGAGAATCAAAAAGCCAGCGAGAAACATATTTGTATTACTTAATATTCTAATTCCCCGATCCAATCCCGTACAAGCTGATATTAGATAGAGTATTGTCGTTATGGCAATGAGGATAAGAGTAACTGAGATCCCAGAAGGCAGACCAAATAGTCGAGTCAATCCTGAATGAATCTGCAAGCTACCTAGACCGAGAGATGTTGCAACACCAAACGCAACTCCGCAAATAGAAATCGCATCAATGAGTGTTGCTCCCATAGAATTGGGTTTGAGTCCGATAGGCTGAAAGAGAGATGAAATCAAAGATTGGTCTTTTTTTCGAAATTGAAAGTAGGCAAGACTCATTCCAACAATTGCATAGATTGCCCAAGGATGTAGACCCCAATGAAAAAAAGTATACCTTAGAGCAAGAAAAGCAGCTTGCGGAGTTTTGGGATCTGCCTGCCCTAGAGGTGGCTCAGCAAAATGCGAGAGTGGTTCCGCCATTCCATAGAAAACCAATCCGATTCCCATGCCCGCCGAGAACAACATTGCTAGCCAAGAGGTATAAGAATACTGAGGTTCTTCGCCATCTTCACCTAACTTAATATTGCCGAAACGACTGATAGTAAGAAAAATACAATAAGCTAGTAACAGAATACAGACAAGGAGGTAGAACCAACCGAATTTAGAAATAATGAAATTTAATGAAGATCCCGTAAATATTCGAAATCTATTGGGAAAGGCAAATGCTAAAAATAGGAACCCTGAAAGAAAAAAAAGAGAAAGATTTTTTACATTCAATTTTATTCTTTCCGAGCTAACTTTTTCGAAAATGGAGAATTCCCCAAGCGAGGTAACCTTTGTTGCCACCATCAATCCAGTGACCCAAACCGGTTATCATTCGATTTAAGAATTCTTCCGATATATTTTTCAATAATTTATTTCTATTCACGACCAAATTATCTCTGACTGATTGATAGTGAATTGGAAGATATATAGAATAATCCAAAGTCGCAGATTGAGTCATTCCAGATTCTTTAGCCAATTCTCCGTAGTAATCAAAGCTTCCGAGTGAATCCAAATGAATACGATCGTATATTGGTTGTAAGACGCCCTCTGGACAATTCTGCGATTGCATAGGATCTGTAAAAACAAAATCTCCTTTCTGCGACAATACGCGAGACACTTCTTGAAATACTTTTGGTTTGTTGCCACTGTGCAAAATCGCATCTTCAGACCAAATTACATCAAAACTAGAATCTTCAAATGGTAAATTTTCAAAATTTCCATCTATAACAGTGATTAGTTCCGAAAGACCAGCCTTTTGAGACATATCTCGATTGCGATCGTTCTCGACTTCACTGAGGTTGAGGCAAGTTACATGGCAACCGTAAGTCTTAGCAAGATACCTTGCTGCACCGCCATATCCCGCGCCAAGATCAAGGACTTTGCTTGCAGGCTTTAGGTTGGCTTCAACAAGCTTTGCCATCTTCGAAACGGTGTTTCTCGAAGCTTGCCGAATCGGAATTCCAGGAGGATCATACAAACCAATATGAATGTCTTCACCACCCCACACATGAAAATAGAATTCATCTGCATCAGAACTATTGTAATAATTCTTGGCCTTGTCGATAGATGAAGCTTGGCTACTCATTTCAACCTTTACCCGAATATGTTTTCTCAGCAATATGAACATAGAAATCAGGTTCATCTTGGTGATAAGTTTCTTGGAAATCTCCATAAGTTGATACAGTTTGGAATCCGACTTCCTTCAAGAGATTGCTAAAGTAATTCTTTCGAATAGGATACATATTTAAATGAAATTTAGATTGATCCGGAAATGTGTATTGAAATCTAGCAAGACCATCATCAATATATTCTGGTTCTGCTTTTACATTGTCACCACAATAGTAATAAGTGTGTTTGCTTGAAAAACCATTGTCCAAAATAGAATCATAGTTACGCTGATCGATAATCAGAATACCATCATGTCTTAATGCAGCATAGAATTCTGCGAGCGCTTTTCTTCGATCATTCTCATCAAATAGATGTGTAAAAGAATTACCAAGACAGATTACAGCATCGAACTTACCATGAACATCTTTGTTGAGCCATCTCCAATCTGCTTGAACGGTTCTTAGAATAAGATCATGTTTTCTTCCATTTTGAAATGCTTTAGCAAGCATAGCAGGACTTCCATCCACAGAAGTAACTTCAAAATCCTCTTTCCATAACCTAACAGAGTGAAATCCTGTGCCCGTAGCAACATCCAGAATTTTATGCTTACCACGTTTTTTCAGTTCATCAATAAAAAAATAACCTTCACTTTTGGCACGGGCTTCCCAATCTATAAGTTGATCCCATTTTTCCACAAAAGAGTGAATATACTCTTGGGTATAGTGATCTGTTTCGCGAGTTTTAATGGGTTCTAATCCAAAATCTTGTGTTGCTTGATTGTTATCTACATTTGACTTCATAAGTCCTCCTTGTATTACATTGCACCGAGTGCATAATATACATGGAAGGTGCAATACGATGGTAACGTATACCAGTGGCAATTAATATTAGAATAAACTAATGTTAAATTGTAGTTATGAACCAGATTTGGTCTTGATTTCATGCAATAATTTTGGACAGATAAGTCAAAGACTTTTTTTAGAATTATGTTCTAAAAAGAAGTTGGATGCCATTCACTAGAACAAAATAATTGCTTAGATTGGGCTAAGAGTGCAAAATTTGACGCGGAGCGGCTATATTGAATCTTCAGATATTTGGAACAAAAAAATGCAAAGAAACCAAAAAAGCAGAGATGTTTTTCAAAGAAAGACGGACTAAGTTCCAATTGATCAATCTAGCTGAGAAGCCAATGAGCAAAGGCGAGATTACTGCAATTTTAGGGAACATAACTCTCGATGATCTAATCGATACTGAATCAAAAGTTTATAAAGATAAAAATCTACAATACATGAAGTATGATAAGCTCGAAATGTTGCTTGACAATCCGTTGCTCCTTAAGACACCCATAGTTCGCGATGGCAAAAGGGCAACGATTGGATTCAAACCAGAAGTTTGGAAAACTTGGTTATCAATCTAACTATTTGCTTCAGCTTGTTCTGTGAATTACGAATTTCTGATCGATAGCATATTTGCCTGGGCCTATGATGAAAAGACCTAGAAATACGATTCCATCTTCCATTGCGTGGGAAAATTTATTGAAACCATCTCCCGTGTTCACATGATAAACAGTTGCAACGAACATTGTGAACGCAAGTGCAAGACAAGCCGGTCTAAAAAGAAATCCCGCAATCAGTAGTATTCCACCGCCGAATTCCGCAAGTCCTGCCATAAGTCCCCAGAATGCTGGATAGGCAGAGACACCTATAAATCCCATTGCAGAACCGATTTTAGTCCAAGCTTCAACGCCGCCTGTAAGTTTTGGTAGACCGTGCAAAATGAACATGATCCCCAAGCCAACCCGAACCAAAAACAATCCGGTATCCTGATATCGATTCCAATAAGTTAAAATCATCCTAAAAACCCCTTGGTTTAGACTTTACTTTCACAGAATTGTAATAAAAAAGAAATCAGTTTTGCATGACAGAAGATCGACCTTGACTGTTCCATACAAAACTAGGCTTTTTAAAAAATAAGGATATTAGAATGGAATCCTCGAACTGGATCAATCTGCTTGGTGGACTGGGAATTTTTCTGTATGGAATGAAATTGCTCAGTGAGGCGCTTCAATATGTTGCTGGTGAGAATCTTCGCAACTTTTTAGCTAAGATGACTAAGAATAGATTCACTGCTATCATAAGCGGAATCTTTGTAACCTGTGCAATTCAATCATCCTCTGCTACAACCGTTCTAGTTGTTGGCTTTGTCAATGCTGCTCTACTCAATTTAGTTCAAGCGATCGGTGTGATCATGGGTGCCAATATTGGGACGACGATTACAGCTTGGATCATATCTTTCGTGGGATTCAAAATGAATGTCTCCCTATTTGCACTACCCGCAATCATTGTTGGAATCTCATTGCATTTTTTCAAAAGAAACACTCTACAAGGTTGGGGAGATTTCTTAATCGGATTCGGTCTTCTATTTCTTGGTTTGGACTTTATGAAGAATTCGATTCCTGATTCAGCTAAAAGTCCCGATGCTTTCAATTTTCTCCAACAGTACAGCAATCTCGGGTTTATGACCGTTTTGATTTTTGTTGTTGTTGGTACATTACTTACTATTGTTGTTCAATCTTCCTCAGCTTCCACAACCATTACAATCACATTAGCATTCAGCGGAATCATTCCACTTGAAGCGGCATATGGTATGATACTCGGAGAAAATATAGGAACTACAATCACTGCGAATCTTGCTGCCATTCCAGGAAATGCGAATGCAAAAAAAGCGGCTCTTGCACATACCATCTTCAACGTATTTGGTGTAATATGGGTATTGATACTATTCAATCCTATTATGGCGGGCATTGATAAATTGATTCCTGGAGATCCAATTGCTGATGTCCAAAGTACTCGCTTTCATATCTCTGCGTTCCATTCACTCTTTAACATAACGAATACGATATTGCTAGTATGGTTTATTCCACAGATTGCATTAATGGTCAATGGATTGGTCAACAAAATCACCGGCAAACAGACGGAAGATGGTTTGAGTGAGATCAAATTTCTATCTGCTGGTTCCATTCGAACAACAGACATTGCCATTGCTGAACTTAGCAACTATACAAAGAAAATCATCCGTGAGACTAGAAACCTATTCGTTGAATTGAAATCCTTGATCCGAGATCCTTATGATTCGAAGAAAGTGGATCAAATTTTTGCCAAAGAAGAAGAACTGGATCGTCTCCGTGCACAAATCCTTGTCTATCTCAGCGAAACCCAAGAAGCGGGAGTTCACGGAAGCTATGCAAAAACCATTGTCGGAATCATGGAAAGAATCAAAGCTATCGAAGAAATCGGTGATAACTTTGCAAACGCTGCAAGAAAAATTCGCAAGGCTCATAGAGACAAAATTGAGTTAGATGATAGCCTAGTGGACGACCTTGTTGACCAAGTAAATCTTGTTCTAGAACATTATGATCTTCTCTGCAACAATCAAGATCGAGATGATAACTTCCTTGCACTGGGTGATCCAAAAGTCCGAACTGAATCCCGTAGGCTGAGAGAACAAGCAATCAAGATGATCAATCATATGGAGAATCGTGCAAAGAAAAAGAAATTCCAGAAAAAAGTCAAATTTCTTCCTATTTTACACTACAAAGACCTATCCAGAAATATTGATAACGTATCTCGCCAACTGAATGTTGCGATCAGTGCAGATAACTGAGGTTAGAGGGCGGCTGTAGTGAACACTATTAACCCAATGGTAGAGCTCAATGGATAAAAATACTTTCACAAATGCAGAGGTGGAAAGTATTTTTGAAAACTATCCTCCAAAAATCAGAAATAAATTATTTCTTTACATTTCTCTGCCAGTATCTATGCGAGTATATCGTTATAGCTATAACAAGAATTAGAATCACAATCTCTCGATTGCCACCTATCACCAAGTGAGACACTAAAGCTCCTGTAAACTCTATTGTGAATCCAGCATAAGCCCACTCTTTGAGAGTAGAAAATCGGTTTCCAAATACAATTACGATTCCACCGATTATTTTCGCCGATCCAACAATATAAGCCACATACCAGGGGTATCCTAGCGATCCGACTGAATCAATCGTATGTTCTATAAATATTAGTTCAGCAATTCCAGCTAAAGCAAATAAACCAAATGGTAGTATTGTAAGCCAGTAAATCAAAGTTTGTTTCTTCATATATCTCCATTCACTATATTAAATATAGCGCTTTATTGACTTTAAGGATTGCCTTTTAAATGTCAAAAAATAAAATTTGTTATGAAGAAAACAAATAAAGTTCATTCTAATCCTTGTCAGCCTGTGAATAAAAGTGATCTCAAATTTGGAAATGCTTTGCTTTTATTCCAAGAAAAATGGTATCTATTTATCCTTGAAGCGCTCTTAAAAACTCCCATGGGGTTTAATGAACTTTCGAGACGTGCTAAACAGGTTAATCCAAGGACTCTTTCATCTAGAATGCAGACCCTCGAAAAATTGAATCTGGTTCGAAAGGAAACAATCGCGACAAATCCACCCAAAAATATCTATAAATTAACGCTATCTGGCAGAGATCTGAGCTCAGTATTTAAAGCCATCCGTAAATGGAGTGATAAAAATGGCTGGATGAAAATTTCTTAATTATCAATAAGATCGTTCTTCTCTAAATTGATCAATATATGGAGTTTTTTCTAACTGATATTTATAAAGTAATCATAAAGGAAAAGTCGCAAACAAAGTAATAACTTTTTTAGAGTTATGATTTACTAATTTTCCTTTAATCTATAATCTAGACTATTTTATAATACCTATAAAAAATACATTGACAAGCCAATAATTTAGATCCGTTATAAGCAGACTAATTAACTGGATTGAATTATTTGAATAGATTAATGTTCGCTATTCTACCCTTAGATTAATCCGTAATTTAAGAATATTAAATTTTTAGGAAATTACAATGAGAAGGCTACTTATGACTGTATTGATGGTAATGTTCCCTCTAGGACTTTTACTTGCTGATACATTTGAAGTATCCAATAAATTGATCGCTTGGAACAAACTCTCCTGGGATGATTTCTTAGCCGAACTCAAGAAGAAAAAAATCGCATTGAGATGCGAACAAAAGTCCAAGTGGATGGATTTTTTTGAAAAGGAAAAAGCTAAGGCAAATTCTATTGAGGAAGTGATAACGAAGACGGATTCTGAGATTGATCAGATGGTTTACATTGGAGACGAGTTTACCTAAATAATCAAATTTTTTATTGTGAGACAAGCTTTTGCTAAACTCAATAACTCGTTGAAAGCATGATTTTTAATTGATTTAATTTTATTTATAAATAGAGTATACATATGGAAGGGAAAAAAGCAAGGATTCTAACCATTCAAGAAGAGGTAAAAAAACTTAAAGAATTTTCGAAGAAAGTAACTTCCTCAAAATCTGCCAGCGAAAATTATTTAAAAAAAACAGGGATCTATACAAATTCTGGAAATCTTAAAACTATCTATAAAAAATGATCGATTCCTACATTCCAGGTCTTGTCCTTGGATTCCATGGAACTGACAAAAAAGTTGCTGAAGATGTTGTCCTGGGAAAGAGCGACTTAAAGAAAAGCGAAAATAAGTATGATTGGCTTGGACACGGAATATATTTTTGGGAAGGGAATTACTCCAGAGCATTAGAATACGCGAAACATCTCAATAAAAGTAAAAGTAAAATTTCAAATCCTTCAGTGATTGGAGCTGTTATTGATCTAAGAAATTGTTTAAATCTTCTCAATTCTGAAAATATTCAATTCTTGAAATTGAGCCACAAATTGCTTCTTGAAACAATTCAAAATTCTGGATTTCCAATGCCGATTAACAAACCAATTGATAGCGAGAATGACCTATTATTGAGAAATTTAGATTGCGCTGTCATTGAAAATTTACATTCAATGAGGGAACAAGAAAAATTAATCTCATTTGATTCTGTTAGAGGATACTTTCGAGAAGGTAAGGAGATTTATCCTAATGCTGGCTTCCATGAAAAGAATCACATACAAATCTGCATTCGAAATCCTAAATGTATAATAGGCTATTTTTTACCAAAACAATCTCAATGAACAACAATATCTTCACAAATGCAGAGGTGGAAAGTATTTTTGAAAATTATCCTCCAAAAATCAGAAATAAATTGCTGAATCTTAGGAAAATTATTTTTGAGACGGCAAAACAATCCGAATGTGCAGAAGAACTGGAAGAAACACTAAGATGGGGTGAACCGAGTTATATAACAAAAAAAGGAAGCACATTTAGAATGGATTGGAAACCTACAAGTCCGAATCAATATGCAATGTATTTCCAATGCAATTCTCTACTAGTACCAACTTTCAAAAAAATCTATCCGCATGATTTTCATTATGAAGGAAACAGAGCGATTGTTTTTGGTATGAACGATAAGATTCCGATAGTCCAATTGAAAAATTGCATCAAAATGGCGCTGACTTACCATTCAATCAAAAAGTCCCTTGGCAATATTGTGGATAACACTTAAACTATTCTAAAATCAAAGTATATCAATCACAATTAGAGTCATATCATCATCAGGGGTTTCTTTCTGTGCCCATTGACCTGCAGCATTGATGATTCGATCTACCGCTTCTGCTGCTGCATTTTGATCGCTATCCTTGATGATCTCAATCAATCTATCTTCACCAAACATTTCTTTTGTGAAAGGATGAATTCCATCGACTAAACCATCTGTATATAGAACGAGACGGTCTCCCGATTCAAACTTATGCTCTACCTCATCCAATTCCAATACGTCTTTGAATCCAATCAATGAACCTTTGGGACGAAGTTCTATTAGCTCATCATTCTTTCTTTTGCGAAGCAACATAGAGGGATGACCAGCATTTGCGACTACCAGTTTTCGTTCATCTAAATCAAGTAGTGCAAGAGTCGCTGTCAACAATTGATTGTTATAGCTATGAATCAGTATCGTGTTTAGATTCTGAAGAATCTCTGAGGGAGATTTGCCGCTATTTTTCTCAACGGAGAACGCAACTTTTAACATGGCTGCTTCAAATGCTGCTGGAATTCCGTGCCCAGTAACATCAGCAATTAAAACCATCAGCTGGTGGTCATTGATCTGGTGAAAATCATAAAAATCTCCGCCAACATAGGACATTGGTTTGTATTTAACGGAAATTTGGAGATTTGTCATTGAAGGAAAAGTCGCAGGCAATGTTGACTCTTGGAGTTTTCGTGCGATTTCCAATTCGCTCTGGTATGTTTGGAGTTGCTTGCGATTGGTCTGCTTCTCTCTTTCCATCAATTGGATTCGATCGGCCAAAGCAAATCCCATCAAAATAACTTCAAGTCCCATTGACATCTGGTATGTATTCTCTGTAAAAAAATTGACTGGAAGTGCGCCCATGTATTTGAATAAGGCAAGCATTCCACCTATCATCACAAGAATAAAAGCGCAGAAAAAATAGTATGCAGGACGGTAACCTTTTGCCGTAACAACATAACATGCAATAATTGAAAGTATGATTGTTGTCATCGCAAATATATCCATTCCTTGATTGACCCAAGAATATGGCAGAACAAAATCCAGCGCGATTGCTATAAAACAAAGGAAAAACATATAACCCAATATTCGATCCATCAATGGAAAATATTTTTTCATATTGAGGACATATCGTATCAAGGGAAATACGGTTAGCAAAGATAGAATATAAATCGTATTGTGGAGATTCATCTGCACATAGGTCGACTCAGGGAATAGATATAAACCTAGATATCCATTCATCGCAAGTTGGAAAAGAAAACTTGCAAAACTAAGATAGATAACATAATAAAGATAACCTCTATCCCGCAAGCTCACATAGAGAAATAAATTATAGAATAGCATTACGATGATTGCTCCAAAAAACAATCCTTGAAGCATTTGCTCACTGGTCACCGACTCATAGAATCCACGTTTAGTCCAGAGATTCACAGGAACTGACATTGATGATCTTGTCTCAACTCTGAGTATAAAACTTCGAATGGAACTTGGAGGAATGGTTAGCGTGAAAGCTGATCCGCGATAAGGAATTTCTTTATCAATGGATCGAATGATTCTTCCTGATTTCTTCTCAACCAAACCTTCATCCGTGTTGTAATATAAATTTATCTGATCCAAAAGTGGATACCGAATTTTGACTATATACTCTTGAGTCTCTTCTGATGAATTGTGGATTCTCCAACGAAACCAATAAGCTGATGATGTTGATCCGTAGTTTGGAATTCTACCATCAGAAATTATGAATCCGTTGAGTGGTAATTCTTGCAGTAGATCTTGAGGTTTGTACTTTTGCTTACGATCTTCTATGATGGTAAAGTACGGAGATAGTTCCATCCCATCTTCAATATCTGTTGATTCAATGATACGAGGATTCTGACCGTCCGCAAAAATCGAAGTAGAACATATTCCATTTAGTATATAACACAGAAGAATAATCTTATTAAGATGATTTTTTGCAATTATCACAAATGGCTCCGGATTCAGAATCGGATCATTAGACGATATTTAATAGGAGTTTAGGGAAAAATAATGTAAGCTCTGAGAGCGAATGCTCTCAGAAAATTTAGAAGTTTTTTTGAATTATTTTAGAAGTAAAAAATCAATTAAGCTACTAATGTAATTCCAGCGAGCTCACGCAATTCTTCGTATGCTCTCTCTTTCTCAACTACTTTAGTTTTATTGACAGACTTACGGATGATTACGTCCCATTGTTTCTCAGGATGATCATCTTTCATATCTTCTAATAATTCCAGAATATCAACGTCTTCCGCAGTATTGAAAATCTCAACCGTGTCATAGCGAAAAAGTGCGAACAAAGCATCAATGTAGCCGCCTACACTCAGTACTTCTCTCTCACCTTTCTCCAGAGCTTTGGATTTTTTCTCCATTCTACGGAGCTCTCGTTCTCTACGTTCTAGTTCTGTTCGTTTCATGGATTTGTCCCCCCGAATTGGGTTCTCTTACCATTTTTTAAAAAAAGCCAATTTTGCAAAGCAAAATATGATTGATAGCCCACCTTCAAAACCCGGAATGGAATTGTGAGATCAGGGCTTTTTCAAATTCAAACAGGATTGTTAAGTTTATGTCTCCTATTTCAATGTCTGGTCTTCTCTAGTGGTCTCTTTGGTTTTATTCTGTCCGAAGGTGCCAAAATTTGCCAATGCAACCATTCTTCTAAGAAAGAAAAACACGTCTCTGCAGAAGATGAAATCTTCGCAAGTAAACCAGTGATTGGTGATAAGGCAATCAATCGCCAGACAATTTCGTCTAACAAATCCATGACGGCACCACACAGCGTCCAGAAATCACAGAAGTTGAATGTTTTGGAATCCGATTCGCTTCCAAGTTGCCATGATTCGAAGGCTGGTGAAGCCCATCTCTGCAATTGCAAAAAATCAGAGAAGACTGCGCAAATGTTGTTATCCCATAGGCAAACTTTCTTTATTCATAGATTATCGGAATTCTTTAATCCAAAAATAGATTCAATTTATACTTATTCTTTTTTCTTAATTTCTAAAATGGATGGTTATGCTCTCAGCATTTTCAAGCCTCCACGCATCAGTTAACAAAAGAATTGTAATATTTAGGAATTTTTTTCTAACTTATCACAATCTCTGATTCCCGATTTTTGAATATTTTTGGTTCAATCAATCTGAGACATTCTAATCGGGAAGACTATCCAAATTTCTAAACATTTACGCATTAGAAGCGTTCGAATTGAGTTCAGATCCGGTCATTTCTTAGCTATTAGGACATCTTAATTGGTATGAGATGGATTCTCTTGAATTTCAGTTCTTTTTATTCAATTAATATATGAGGTTATTATAATATGATTTTATCCAAAAAATATTTGATTCTAGCATTGGTTGCTTTGATTTCCATGCTGAACCTAACGAGTTGTGACACCGAAAATTCGAAAAATGATGACGATACCCTGTTTTTGGGACTGGCTGCCCTTGCCACTGCACCACAATCCGTTAATTTGGAATTTGATGTTACAGCGAACGGAACAGCTTTTGAATCCAATAAAGCGATCACTGTGAACGGTGTATCAAATGTTGTGTTTCGCGATTTTCGATTCTATGTATCGGAAGTAAAATTTCTGCGTGCAGATGGAACTACAACTGATGCGACACTCACTGATGATGGGATTTGGCAAACTAAAAACTTAGCTTTGTTAGATTTCGAAAATGGTAAAGCTACTACTGGGTCTCATGGAGGAACAAGCACTGGAATGAATTCAAAAATTGTTGGTTCGGTTCCTCAAGGAAATTATGTAGGTATCCAGTTCACAATTGGTGTCCCTGAAGATTTAAACCATTTACAAATCAATGATTCAAGAGCTCCTTTGAACAATAGCGCAATGTATTGGGCTTGGGCTAGTGGTTACAAACATGCAAAGATTGAATTCTCAGCAGACACAACACCTAACACAACAAAATGGACAAATATGCATCTTGGCTCCACTGGTTTTGGAACATCACCTGCAGCTACTGCATGTAAATCGGATGTGATTGCTGGGGAATTTGGAAACTGCCCTGCAAAATTCCGACCTAGAATTACAATTAATGGAGCAATCAATCCAGGATCACAGAAAATACAAATGAATATTGATGAGCTTCTCAAAGGTTACACCCATGTCGGCGCAGCCGATGCAGATGGATTTGGTATTTGTATGCCGATATCTCCGGGTGCAGCCAATGCCGGTGAATTCAATCGATGCAATCCATTGATTCAGAATTTAGGATTGAAAGGACGTGTATCAAACGGAGCCTCTGCAATCAACCAAACCGATCTTGATGCTGGAGTTGGATCTGTTAATACAGATTTCAGTCAAAAAGTTTTTACATTGAGATAATTCAAGACAACTAGATTGCGATTCTTCCTGCTCTTTGTCCATTGCTACAATTGAAGGCCATTGAGCAGGAGAATTGGGAATATTTAATGTTTTTTTATTCGAGGTTTTTATGAAGAAAAATATTTCGTTTTTTACAAAAATCATTTTGATTTTTTCGAATCTATTGTTTTTTGCATGCGATATTCCATTATTGAATGATCAAAAATCGAATAGCGACAATGAACTACTATTAGGTCTTGCTCTGCTAAGTCAAAGGTCAAGCTACAATTGGAATCTTCCTCCAGGTTTTCCCGAACCAAGAGTTCCGGCTGAGAATCCAATGTCGATCGAGAAAGTTGAACTGGGTCGTCATTTATTCTATGATAGGCGATTGTCCCAAGACGAAACTAAAGCATGTTCAAGTTGTCATTTTCAATCCTTAGCTTTCTCCGACGGAAAAGCATTGCCTTCAGGCATAACCGGACAAGTTCATCCAAGAAATGCTCAGCATCTAACCAATGCAGCTTATCATTCACGATTGACTTGGAATAATCCCAATCTACGCACTCTTGAACAACAAGCGAGAGTTCCTATGTTTGGCGAAAGTCCAATTGAACTTGGACTCCAAGATGAATCTTTCTTAAGTAAACTAAAACTAGATAGTCTCTATCCTGAACTTTTCAATCAGGCTTTTGGCGGAGGAGATGGCTCCATTACCGAACAAAATGTTCGTTTTGCTCTAGCAAGTTTTCAGAGGAGTATGATTTCGGGAAATTCACCATTTGACCGTGCACAGAATGGTAACAGAACTGCGATTACTCCATCGGCTGCAAGGGGTGCATCTTTTTTTAATAGCGAAATTGCTGAATGCTTCCATTGTCATGGTGGTTTTAATTTTACCGATACAAATCTTCACGGAACACAAGCTGAGGAAGAATTTGCCTATCACAATAATGGTACGCATACTGTAGCATATTATAATAGTCTAGGAGATATTCATAAGGAAGGCCTAAAGGAAATTACTCTACAAGATTCAGACCAAGGAAAATTTCGTGCACCTTCTCTACGCAATGTTGCAGTTACATTTCCTTACATGCATGATGGTTCAATTATGTGTGATAACAATCAGAACCCCAACCATCCAGATGGGATCGCAAATGGAGCAAGCCTATCAACGTGTGCAAGAAATGCTTTAGGTAAAGTGGTAGATCAATATTCTAGTGGAGGCGCTGCGCATCCCGCAAAAGATGGTACTCTGATCCGACCTTTCCCAATACAACCTAGCGAGAAAGAAGATCTGATTAATTTTCTTCTATCTTTAACGGATGATGAATTTCTAAGAAATCCCAAATTTTCAAACCCAAGATGAAAACATTGATTCACAAGAAATTCCTTCGTCATCCAAGTTGCGTGGTTCCAGTTTTGTTTTGTTTTATGATAGTTACAAATTGTACTTTTGGTAGCGTTGGCAATTCGCAAGAAGAGGAAGCAATAATTTTAGAAAGTTTGATTCGAACAAGTCGCGCAGTGCCAAGCGGATTCAATCCTTTCCTTCATGCTTATGACAATCAGATAGATGATAACCTTCAAAATTTCACCATACTTTCCAACGTTGGTGGTAACTACAACATTCAAATGAAGACGAATCTCAATTTTCTAATATTGAATCGGATCGATTTTCGATTCAATCCAGGCGATAAAATTGGAGGTGTATTCAATGTCCGATCTGATACTAGCAAAACCCATACTCCCTATACCGTTCCATTGGATTTACCATCGGACGATCCGTACGGTAAAATCTATTCAAGTTCTACGAAACGAATAGATGGTTATTCTTCTAAAAACTCTGATGGCATTGGATTTGGATCTGTCTTTCGTGCAAATTTAAATCCCCTCATCAATCCTCCTCAGGGAATTCTATCATCAACGATTGCATATTTTGATCGATTGGATTTATATGCAACAATCATTCGATCAAATGATAGCTCTCAAAGAGAAGTGGTTATTTCTCTACGCAATATTGCAGTTTCATTTCCACCAAGATGTCGAATCGAACTCACGAGTTCGCAGACTCAGGAATGGATTTTAGGACTTCGTTATTCTAACTTGTTTCGCGATATAATAGAACCGGGTCAGAATGTATCCGTTGTGAATTCTCTATTCCAAGGATCTAACTCAGGTGATACGATAATAATCTCTGATCTAGATTCACGATACTCATATATCCAAACCAATTTCACCAAAGAAGATAATGTTTTATTACAGGAAAGTTGTTTATAATGATTCCACTACGAACTAAATTTTCAAAATCAAGTAGTATTAATAATAGCAGCAAGTGTGTAATGTTTTTTATTTCTACGTTCTCTAAATCAATTACTAACACTTTACTTATCTTGTTTGCAATATATCAATTCTCAACTTCTTCTCTTAGCGCACATCACACAGGAAGTTCCGACAATCCCAATTCTACCACAAGATTCATTGACCCATTTACTGGAAAAAGAGAACAACCTGCCAACTATCTTGTATTAACTCAAGATTATTATAAAGCAACAAATGAAAATAGCAATATTTTTACCACGTCAGCTTTCGTTGAAATTCCTTTCTACGATGGAAAGTTTGCGATGAATATCAGTGTTCCGTATACTTATTTCCAACAAAAGGATCGATCCGATGCAGCAAGAATAGGGAAAACTTATCTTGGCGGAAAGTGGTTGCCACTTGGAGATTTTGAAAGAAATTATTTCATCGTTGTTGAAGGTGCAGTTGGGTTTCCTTCCGGGCCCGACACTGATCGGTTTACTGGAGGCAATTACTACGCAGGCCAAGGAAATCTTACTTTGGGATACCTTTGGAACGATTTTAGTTTTGTTCTCAAAGCGGGAGGGATCAAACCACTTTCGAGACTGGAACCAACAAATCTCAGAAACAATGATGGTATTCCCTATTGGCTTCGAGAGCCATCGGCAGTTCCACCTGAACAACAATACGAACTGAAGAACACAACTCTACTTCAAAGCTATGTTACATATCTCTGGAAGCCAGAAATATCTTTTTTCCTGGGTTATATTTTTAGAACTCCTTATCAAGGCGTAGACTTCGATACTGAAACTAGAGATACGATTCCACGCTTTTTTCGAGAAATAAGCATGGGAACATCTTACAATTTTTCAGAGAAATACAATATAACTCTTGCTTATCGGCATCCCTTGTATAGAAATCCCGACCATAGACTCTACGATGCCGCTTGGACAGTTGCCGTTTCCATGGAGTGGGGTAAGGAGGAGACAGTTAAGAAAGAAAATTTAGAAGTGAGCAAAGAAGATATATCGGAATCTGATCCGGTGGACCTATAATTCGATATTTGGACTCAAATTTTCTGAGATAAGCAATGCAAATGCAAAACAGCAATTAATCGTAAAAATTAAAGCAATCTTAAGTTTTACATTTGCATTCATAATTTTGAGCCACAAAAGATTATATTATTTTTTTTCCGCCACGATGATCGACTTAATCAAGACCCAAGTTTTCCCGTTCAAATAGAAAGTAAAGTTACCATCAAATTTCATTACTTTGCTCTCTAACTTAGATTTAACGATTCCAAACTGATCCATAATCTCTAGTGAAGATATTTCGACCTTTCTATCCATTCCTCCAATTTTACCTTCGGATAAAAATTTCACATAATCTTTCTTTGTTGAACTTATCGCACCTGGACTTCCTTTAAATACAAAACTATCATGATAATCATCATGCATAGCTTTCTCTACATAATCAACATTTTGCTTGTCTATCTCTGACATAAGCTTTATAAAATCTTTTTTTAATGAAACCTTTAAATCCTCAGCCTGTAAAGTACTCATTGATAACACTCCTACTACAATTAGTTTTAATAAAAAAATGAATCTATCCTTCATAGATCTCTCCTTTAGTTGTCATAACAACAATAATGATTTTTTTACTCCATTGCATTTGTAAAAATTGTATCCATAATTCTACGAAAATGTTTAAAATCCTTTTCATCCAAAGTTTCAAACATTCGATTTCGCTCTTTAGATACGGCTTTTACCATTAGCTCAAAAAGTTTCAAACCTGCTTCTGTCAACTCTATTCTATGCTTTCGACGATCTTCTGGATCATCACTGATAGACAACCAACCCTTTTCCTTCATAGAACGTAAAGCCCTAGTCATTGATGGTCTGTCCTCAAAATCTTTAGCTAGCTCAATCTGACTGCATCCTGGATTGTTATAGATTCGGACTAAAACAAACCATTGTTCCGGATACAATTCGTATCCAACTTCCGCTGCCAACCGAACAAACTGTCTACGTAGAGCTCGCACCGTACGATAGATTAGATAAGCATAAGAATCTTCTAACTGAAACCGTTCTTTCATTATGTTGCTATGACAACAATATTCCTAATATTCAATCTGTCAATGAAAATAGAAAAAAATTTCAATGACAAAATGATTTTTAGATATTCTCTACATGAAAATCATATTCTGAAAAATGCATCTTCAAAAAAATTACAACGGCTTTCAAACTCCGAGACTCAAAATTCGCGCTAGTTTTATTGCAGATTGATTGTCGGGTTCTTGATCCATTGCCTCACGAAGAATTTTTCTCGCATTTTCATCATCACCTAACATTCGATAAGAGTCCGCTAGGTTGATTAAGTTTGCGACACGTTCTGGTTGGTATTTTCTGCAAACCTCACCTGCCTTTTTTGCATTTTCGAAATCTTGCAACTGCTTGTAACACACACTCTTCTCAAACCAAAATAACGAACTATCTTTGCTGAAATTGTGGAATTCATTGATTCGATCAACGGTATCTTTATATTTTTTATCATCGAAATACAATTTAACGAGGAGCTTTAAAGCGGACAGATTGTTCCGATCTTTTTCCCAAATCGAATCCAAAATATACTTCGCTTTCGTTTTATTTCCAGATTGAATTGCTTCTTGAGCAGATTCAAGATTTACAATTTCCTGGTCATCTTCTTGATATTCTTCGACAGAATAATGTTCTTGGAATCCAACTCGAATCAAACTCAGATCATCGGTTAGTTCTCCTTGGAATTCAATCAACTGAACCAATTTATCCAATTCACCTCTAGATTCTTCAACAAGTCGCAAAAATAAAGTCTCGTCTTCATTGATTACTCGCTCTCCTTGTTCTGAAAGATTGATATCATCCCGACCGTCAGACCCAACAAACAATACATCTCCCGCAAATATTTTTGCTTTATGTACTTTGAAAGTGAATTCAGACTCAGAACCTAACTTTCGCAATGTGAGTTCATTCTCAATAAAGGACGCTTTCCCATCACGATAAACAACTGTCCACGGATGTTCTGCATTGAAATAAAATAGCTCGCCTGTTCTTTCATTCAATACTCCTAATACACAAGAAATCAACATTGAACCGTTGAAAGTTTTGAAAATTGAATCCAATTCAAAAAATGTCTCGCTAATCCACTCTTCTGGAGTGACAGTTAGAACCCGATTATCACGAGCAGACCGACTCAAGATATTATTCATTGCAGTACCAGCAACAATCGCACCTCCAGCACCTTGCATAGATTTACCCATTGCATCTGCATTAAAGAAAATAATCCAACGATCTTTACCATCACCGAATCGCAAGTTACCAGAAATACATAGATCTCCACCTAATTCTGCTTTTTTGTTTCTAAATGCAAATTTTTTCTTTTGATCTAAATGGAAAATCGTACTTACGAGTTTTGATTTATTATAATTCGTAGCAAGAGGTTTCTCAATGAGAGAAGTTAAGAAATAATCTCCATCTTGTTGAACTTTTAACTTTTGAACTTCTTCCATTCTCTGAGTCACTTCAACAGTTCTTTCTTCTACCTTTTTTTCTAAGTTTGCATTCAGATCATCAGTTTCATTTTGTACTTTTACAAACTTACTTGCGAGAATGAACATAATCGAACCAAGAAAAATGGGAAATCCTAGACCTGCTAGAAAAATAGCACCCTTCACATCCAATATTCCCAAACCAATATCATGAATGACTGCGATGATCATTGGAATCAGTCCATAAACCATTGCTTTCGCATCTTTTTCTTTTCGAATCAATCCGCGCGCAACTGAATAAATTATAAACGACAGAACTGGCAATATCTGAAATATATTTACTAAGCCACGGAATTTTTGAAGAGTACCGTAATCTGGAAAAAACAACGATATGATTCCCGGAATTGTTATCACAGAGATAAAGAAGATTTTCAGATTTCGATTGAGATCATTTTTGAAAAATATGGAAAAGAATCTCAATAAGTAGTAAGCGGATCCTGCCTGTACGAGAAATATAATCTTCTGATAAGTAAGGTAGCTAATGCCAATATAATTATAGAAAAACTCATTAAAAAAGTTCGTACAATAAATTGCATAGAACATTGCAAAGATTGCATAGTACCAATTTTCTCTATCTTTTTTACGTTTCAAATAGATCAGTAAATGATACATGGATATGATAATGAATAGGAAGGCAACGAACGCATTGATGTAGCTATTGAAAAATTTAGATAAAAATAAATGATTTCCCAATTCTATTGTCTCACCAAGCAATGCTTCGTTATAAACAAAACCTTCTTGATTTACATAAATTTTAATTAATAGAACATTCTGTTCAGATTTTTTTAGAAGCCCTTTTGCAATCGAATAATCTCTTATTGTATTCCAAGCAGACCAATCGTCCGGTGGAAATTCTCCTCCACGCCCGATCATTTCACCATTGAGAAATGTTTTATCAGCCCAAGCTATCCTTCCGGGTGAAATGGAATAAACTAAAGATTGATCAGTATTGATATCCAATGCAAAAGTTTTACGAAGCCAAATGTAACCAATTCCAGATGGTAAAATGGATTCTAATTTTCCTTTTTGTTCATTAGTTAATGGTAGAAAATCATAATTGGCAACATCCTCAACTGTATCATTGGGATCACCGATTGCAAACTCCCATTCCGAAGGTAAATTCTGGATATTTTTGTTTCCATTGGAACAATTAGATAAGGAAATAAATAATATAAACGATACGATCAGAAGACTTTTTGGCATGATCAACCTCGCGGATTATTATCAACGAAGAGCTGAATTTTGTAAACCATTAGAAGTTTTTATTATTCAACTTTTTTAAAACTTTTTATATTTTTAAATGCGACAATATCAACTAATAGGTTTTCTTTATTTGAATTGATTTGTGGAAAACTATTCCAAGCTTATTTGGTCTTTAAATTCGACTCTTCCCACAATCTTACTACTTCATCAATTCTTTCTTGATAAGCAGATAAAGGTATAAGAAATTTGTAATCTTCTAACCATTCCAATCTTTCGATCGGAGTAAGTTTAGAGCATTGATCAATATATTCATCCGTTAATATTTGTAAAGCTCTCAACTAAGATTTTCTTTTTCCCTGTATAGATTTTAGTGCATTTACATCTTCAATATCTTGACTTCTGCGAGTTTTTGATTTTAATTGAATCAATCCATCGAAATCGATAACAGGAATATCTCCCCATTGAGAACTTACTACAACCGTTTTGTAATTTCTAACATCCTCAGTTATCAGGATATCCAAGATGTCCATCTTCCTTTCAGCATGAATAAAATTCCACGCTATTAAATTTTTATCTTTGATATAGTTTTCTCGATTAGCTACAATCATGCGAGCATCAATTGGTAAGGAAGATTTCATTCCGATAGTTAGAAGAAGCTCTTCGACTTTAATAAGATTAGATTCCGTCAATTCAGTAATGATATCAAGATCCAATGTTCCCCGAGCAACACCGTGAAGAGCAACAGCATATCCACCAACAATACAATACTGTATTTTTGCAGAAGCAAGCAGCGGTAGAATCCGAGAAAGAATCATGGTTGTAAAATACTGAGTTCACGATTATCTGTCAACTTGGAAATTATCAAGAAATTTCAATTTAATTCCAGAATATCACTTAACGATGATTAGCTTATTGTAGATAATTTTGCACGAGTCGTGCAAAATTGATCGAAAATTTTGGTAGAGGATTACTCGACCTGTCCCTCCCTACACTGCTCCCTAACTTTACCACAACCTAGGAAAAGACTGACCTCGTTTAAATCGGATATGTTCCATAATCTTTTCTTTTTGGTTTCTTGCATCTTTCTTGCCCAATTCATAAGCGGCTCGAACGCCTTTAGGATTGGTATAATCAAAGGAAGTGATCGGAAGAGGTTCGGATGGCTTGATAAGATAGGTATTGTTCAAAATATCTGGATTCTTACCGATTAATGTTGAGTCTTCATAATAAATTCCAATCTTTGGAAGATGATCAGAGAAAAATTCCAAAGCTAAGTTATTGGTTAGTCCGCCATCAATATAATATTCATTTTCTTTACTTTGCATAGATACAACTGGAGGAATACTAGATGAATTCATAATTATCTGTTCTAGAACTTCTGGGCTATGGAAATCTTTTTCAGTATATACGATTTCTGTCATATTCCATTTCTTTAATACTTCTTGCGTTCGGTTACAAACAATTCCAGCTAGACGATCTCTCTCATCTTTAGTATAGGCTTGAGCAGTTTCTGCAATTAGCTTACCTAGCTCTACTCGTGCTTTGAACTTTTCTTCGACTTTGGGTTTAGCTCGAACAGTTAAGATGAAAACTTTGCTTGAAGAATTTTTGATCGCATCCCAATTTGCAGCAAAACGAATGGTTCTACGATACATGGATTCATGAGGAAACACTCGCTCACCGAAGAAAAGATTGCTCAATTTAAAATTGCTATCGTTTCTTCTTGTAATTTCCTCGAAGTACTCAACTGTTTCTTCTTCACTTCCGCCGATGAGACAGAGCGCCATAGCAGATCCAGCACTCACACCAGAAACTTCCTTTAACGCGAGTCCCCACTGCTTCATCTCGTAGCCCACACCCAATCCGTACAAAGCTTTGCATCCTCCGCCTGCGATAGCGAGTGCTACTTCAGGAGGTGAGAAGATTTCTATAAAATTATGGACTATTCTTTCCAGTGGAAACATAAGGAATTGTTATCACCGAGAAATCTATCAAAATATAAATTAGATCTACAATCATCTTCAGACGAAACAAAAAAATCATATCCGCCAGAAGGATACTTTATCTTACAGCATCCCTTTTTATTCTTATCAACATAACGAATGGATTTATCATCATCCTTCAAATCACCCTGACGTGGATTCACATCTCTACTAGATTGAGATAGGATAGGAACAATTAGAACGATTCCTAATAGAGTCGCTTGTATAAAAACTAAATTTTTCTTTTTCATATAGATGAGTTAATTCAATTTTTAGACTCCTCATCATTCATGATTATTTACAAATTATTGCAATAATTTTTCTAAAAGATATTCACGCAGTTTTTCTCAAAATCTAGAAAGCGTGTTGGCAAAGGAATCTCTGCAGATATTTCTTCTTGAGTAAACGGATGTACAAATTGAATTGTTCTTGCGAGAAGTAGCAATCCGTATTTTTTGTAATCATTTCCAGATCTTGAATAAAGTAAATCACCCACAACTGGACAACCAATATGTTGAAAATGTACCCTTATCTGATGGGTGCGTCCTGTCTCTAATTGAATTTTTACGAAGCTAAATTTTCGTCCACGTTTAGTACAGACCACTTGCAACGTTTCATAATGAGTTATTGATGGTCTTCCATCTTCTCTCACAGTCATTTTCAATCTTTCTTTTGGATGTCTTCCGATTGGAAGATCAATTGTTCCTTTAGATTCTTGAGGAGCTTGAAGTACCCATGCATAATAGGTCTTATGGATTTGCCTATCCATAAAAAGTTTTGCCATAGCTGCATGTGCACGATCATTTTTTGCAACGACCAACAAACCTTCCGTAGGTTTATCCAATCTATGCACGATTCCTGGACGATCTGTACCAGTTCCAGCTGACAAATTGTTGAATTGGTATAGAAGTCCATTTACTAATGTAATGGATCTGTCCCCAGGACCAGGATGAGTTGCAATCCCTGGCGCTTTATGAACAATTCGAATATGCTCATCTTCCCATACAATGGGTATTTCCATTTTTACCGGTTCTAGAAAGGGTTTTGG
Source organism: Leptospira sp. GIMC2001 (assembly GCF_028462125.1). Lineage (NCBI taxonomy): Bacteria > Pseudomonadati > Spirochaetota > Leptospiria > Leptospirales > Leptospiraceae > Leptospira > Leptospira sp. GIMC2001. The sequence goes on from NZ_CP115468.1 coordinate 3,671,248, forward strand.
TTTTGCGGGCACCAAGATTTTATAAATCTCTCCGGTATATACCTTATGTCCCGTTTTAGTTATGGGCTTGTCGTCTAATTGCACGCATTCGCTACGAATCCATTTCTGGATTGCTGACCTAGTTAGGTCATCGCCAACGGCTTCCAATAGAAATATATCAAGCCTTTGATCATTGTATTCTTCGAGAACGGTTGCGGTTAATTCCATGGAGTAGTTTTTTTAAGAAAAAAAGAGCGGATGGTTGTTTTTAAACTTGAATCTCTGCTTAGAAACAGTAATTTTGACACTGGAAGGAAGGTCAATCCATGAATTTTAAAAATCTTATAAATCTTCTTATTATTGCTCTAGTATCATCTACACTAGTTCTTTGTTCATCAACAGAAACAAAGCAACCTGAAACAGAACCAGTTGCAGAGAATACAGAAGTTGAAGAGCCAAAAACTCGTTCTTTTGATATGAACATATTAGATGAAATTAACATTACTCTAAAAGAATACAGATATCCAGATGGTGTTCGTAGAAGAGGTTTCAGCTACAAGAAAGCTGATGTTACTAAAGAAGACTTCAATCTTTGGGCAAAAGAAAACGTAAACTTCATTAAAGAAGCACTCGATAAATTGCCAGCAGAGTATGCTGTTCAAGTTATTGGACATGCGGACTCAACAGGACCTGAAGAAGCTGAAGGTGCGAAGAAAGGTAATGCTTATTACTCACAAATCCGTGCTGAAGCAGTTAAGACTGCTCTTGTTCAACAAGGAATTCCTGCAGAAAGAATTGCAATCAAAGCCGTTGGTTCAGCTGAGCCAGTGAGCGGATATGATGAGCAAGACGAGATCAACAGACGTGTTACTTTTCAAGTAATTGCTGTTGAACCAGCAGAAGATTCTACAGTAGAATAAGAAACCTTAACTTCAAGATTTCCTTTAGTTAGGAATTACAAAACTCGGAGTGCTTTTGGCACCCGAGTTTTTTTGTATCTACGTAATGATTTATCTCCAAATTTTTAGTTAGCTTATATTGAAAAAAAAATCAAGTCAAGAATAACTGAATAATTAAGTACTTCATTCAATAGGGGATTATACCCTACTGGAACAAAGCGAACTCAGACCTAAAATCGCTTCATGAAAGTCCTCTTCCTTTACAATCAAGCTAAGGATAAGAATAATCCTTATTTTATCATTCGAATCTTCATTCATTTCCTTACTAAAATTGAACATGGATCCAGTATGAAGATAGATTCCATATTGCTGCAGAAGTGTAATGGCAAAAAGTTCATCCGGATGTCCAATGGAATCTAAATCATCCTTACTTATCCCATTTGACAAAAGGTTCTGATTCAATGATTCCAGTTTTTCTCGATTCAATTCTATTGAAATATTGATATACCATCCGCCATTGTATTCAGGAATATTAATGTCTTCTTTATCTGCTAGAATCTCCATTGCCTTTCCATAATTTCTCCGTATACGACTTCTAATTTGATTCTGAATCATATGTCTGGAACTTAATATAGTTGGAAGGACTTCTTGCACAATGGAATTCACTGATAGATAGGAATCCGTGAGCCATTCCAATCTTTTTGGAATCTCATTCCATAAGCTCTCAGGATCTTCGGGAATCTGAAGATGAATCCATGCAAGTTTCCATCCCGGAAGACCAGCCAATTTAGACAGACCATTCACAGTTATCACAGGCACTCTATTGGAAATAAAATAATGATATAGTATATTCGAATTTACGTAATCAGCAAAAACCTCATCTATGATGACAACTAGATTGTATTTGTATGCAATGCTCTCATATGCTTGTATTTCATCTAAACTTAAAGTATAGCCATTGGGATTATTGGGCTGCACAATCATAATAGCTCTGGTTCTTTTTGTAATTTTCGACTCAATATCTGCAATCGATTCAAATGAGACTGGCTCAACAAGTTCCCACCTCGCCAAAAAATCCAAAAGCGGATACCCTGGTGATTGAACTAAAATTTCATCTGATGGATTGGTGATTGATTTTAGAACTAAAGCATAGGCTTCAGAAGTTCCAGATGTTAAGTAAAATTTATCTGGATGAAATAGTTCACTAACATCGAATTGATTGGTTACATTGGTCGATAGTCTCTCTATGTAATAGTTCTGTATTGCTTCTCGTGCAGATTGTAAACCTTGAGGATTTGGTTCATATATCCAAGAAAATTCATTCGCTATTTCATGGAGCATCATTTCTTTCGGATAGTTAAAACCAAGCTTAGTCGGGTTGGTCTCAGTTAAGTCTAGAACTTTTAGTTTGGAATTTTCCCGATTTTTCTTAAGCTCGATGATTGGATTGATCTCTTCATAATTTTCAGATAAATCCTGAAAGCGCTTAGATTGAAAATGACTCATAGAATGAATATCCATTTAGTGGCACTATATGGAAGAACAAAATCTCCACGACCATAAGCAAGAAAGATGGATTATAGTGATACTTGCATTTATGCAATTTGCGCATATTCTAGATTTCGTAATCATGATGCCATTAGGCCCATTTTTCATGCAGGAATTCAAAATCAATTCCTTACAATTCGGAATACTTGTTTCTGTATATACTTTCAGTGCTGGTATATTCGGATTGCTTGGAGCATTTTATCTAGATCGATATGATCGAAAATTTGCAGCAATTTTTGTATTCTCAGGCTTTACTTTTGGAACGATATTTTGCGCCTTTGCCCCCGACTACAATACACTTCTTGTAGCACGAGCAGTCGCTGGAGGCTTCGGTGGAATCATAGGTGCAGTGGTTCTTGCAATCATCGGAGATATAATTCCCTTCTTTAGAAGAGGTAAAGCGACTGGTGCTGTGATGTCGGCATTCTCAATTGCTTCGGTTATTGGTATTCCAATTGGGATGATCCTTGCGGAAAATTTTGGATGGCATGCACCATTCCTTGCCCTTGGCATCCTTAGCTTAGCATTTATTCCTTTGTCATATAAAATCTTGCCAACCATGAGACTTCATCTCGAAGGAATCGACTCAACTAAGCCAGCCTGGAATTCGATCTCTATTGTTCTTTCTCGAAAGAATAGTTATCTTGTATTTCTTTTTTTAACCTGCCTTATGTTTGGTGGCTTTACAATAATTCCATTTCTTACACCTTACATGGTTGGGAATGTTGGTTTGCAAATGAATGAATTGAAATATATTTATTTATTCGGTGGATTGTTTACTTTTTTCTCAATGAATATCATTGGCAAATTATCAGATAGATTTGGTAAACAAAAGATATTTACATTTGTTGCAATACTTTCCTGGGCACCCGTACTTTTTGTTACAAATATGACTACCACACCACTTGCCTTAACCCTCACAGTCACCACTATTTTTATGGTATTGGTGTCTGGTAGAATTGTTCCTGCATTTGCAATCATCACTTCAACCGTTGAACCACAACTTAGAGGTAGCTTTATGAGCATCACTTCTTCCGTTCAACAACTTGCCTCGGGACTCGCATCTTTTCTTGCAGGGACAATAATTTATGAAGTAGGCAATCACACACTGGTAAATTATAATATTGTTGGTTATATCGCGGTGATAGCTTCGATGATTTCGGTTTTTTTGGTTTGGAAATTAAAGACGGCACATTAGGATAGTGATATGAAGAATATTGTCAATTTTTTTCAAGAAAAGAAGAATAAATCTCCGATCTCGGTTGTAACATGCTATGATTATACTTTTGCGAAGCTAGTTGCCGCAACCGATATTGATTGTATTCTAGTTGGTGACTCACTAGGAATGGTGATTCAAGGCCACAATAGCACACTACCTGTTACCCTGGACGAGATGATCTATCATACTAAGGCAGTGCGTCGCGGAGCACCTGAGAAATTCATTATTGCTGATATGCCATTTCTATCATACCAAACTTCTTTAGAGGAAGGTATACGTTCAGCTGGCAAAATCATGAAAGAATCCGGAGCAGACGCTGTGAAATTGGAAGGTGGCAATGACGATTGCTTCGAACTCGTTCACAGATTGGTAGAATGTGGAATTCCAGTGATGGGACATTTAGGACTGACTCCGCAGTCTTATCAAACTTTGGGTGGATACAAAGTTCAAGCGAAGGATGATGCTTCCGCAGAAATTCTATTAGAAGACTCAATGAGTCTAGAAGAAGCAGGAGCATTTTCAATCGTACTGGAAATGATTCCAGAATCGGTTGGTAAAAAAGTTTCTGAGAAGATCTTTATCCCTACCATTGGTATTGGTGCTGGTCGATATACAGATGGTCAGGTTTTGGTTATCAATGATTTATTAGGAATGAATTCAGAGTTTACACCCAAATTTTTGAAGAAGTATGCTGACCTTTCAACGACAACTAAGTCCGCAATACAAACATACCACGAAGAAGTCGTTGGAAAGAAGTTTCCAGAAGAAAAGAATTGCTTTTAGGTTTGACCCTGTCTGTCCGATTCTTTTAATGGAAAGCAAAGATTCATTATAAGACTTGAGGATTGGAACAGTTGGACATTATAGAACTAGAGAAGGGATTCTCACAAACAGAAGAAAATATCAAGAAGCTCGCATCTGAGCATGGCAATTCCGTCGAGATCATTCGAGGCGGTGCAGTGTCCGACACAATCCATATCATCGGCGATACAAGAAAAATCGCAACCAAAGCAGGATATGTAAAAGAACTTCCAGGTGTAGTGAAGATTTGGAATGTATCCGTTCCTTATAAAAATATTGCGAAAGTAGCAACTGGCAAAAACGGAGAAGTCGTTCATCGGGAAACTCGCACTGTAGAAGTAAAAGGACCTGATGGTTTAGTTCGTAAATTTGGTGCTGGTAAACATATTTTCATTGTTGGTCCCGATTCTCCTCAGACAGAAGAACAAACTATGACCATCGCCAAACAAGCAAAAGCTCTTGGTGAAAAGTATGGAATCTTAGATAGAATTATTCTTCGTGGTGGTGCATTCAAACCTAGAACTCGCCCGACTGATTGGCGCGGTATGGGATGGGAAGGCATCAAGATGCTTGACCAAGCAAGAGAAGCTACAGGAATTCCATACGTAACAGAAGTTATGGATCATACTATGGCTGAAGAAGTTTCTAAACATGCTGATATGATTCAGATTGGAACTCGCAATGCACAAGATTTTGAACTACTAGAAGCAGTCGGTGCAACAATGAAGCCTGTGATTCTCAAAAGAGGATTTGGTAATGAAGCAGAAGAATGGTTTTCTGCTGCGGAATATATCGCCAACCAAGGTAATCTAAATATTATTTTATGTGAACGCGGAGTCAAAACTCTTTTTATCAAAGAAGGATATTGCCGCAATACTCCTGATTTAAATGTTCTAACACATATTAAGAAGAAAACTATTTTGCCATGTATATTCGATCCGTCACATGTTGCTGGAGATGATAAGATCGTAATCAAGAATCTTCTTGCGAGCTTACCATTTGATCCAGATGGTTCGATTACAGAAACTTTGCATGAAGAAGCTTTCCGTAAGGAACAAAAATGTGATGCTGGCCAAGCACTTGTCATGAGTGTATATGAACATGCAGTCGAAGCGATTTTGGAATATGAATCAAAAATTCAATCTATTACGAAGAAGATAGATAGTTATTTCGATAATCGAAAATAGAATGTTGATCTGTCATTGAGTTTGAGTTGCCAATGAATTTTGGCTTCTCGTTCACGTCCACCAGCCCTGGGCTTAAGCCCAGCCCAGTTGGAACAGGCTTAGAATCTCCGATATTCCATTCATCCAACTTCGATCAAGATTTCCAAAACCTAGCAAATCTATCTACAAAAATCGGATTTATTGAATTTCGCTATTGAGCATATTATGCACAGATTGCGGATACTTTTGCGACATTTCTAAATTTTACTTTGAATATCCTTTAGTCTCTAGATAAGCTTTTTCAAGTTTCTCGTAACTATCAATTATAGAAGGATCCAATGATAATCTTGTATCCGATACAAGAGCTTTTTCTATCAAATCTTTGAGATCCGGATTTAAAATTTGTTCTAAAACGTTTGGAATAATTTTGCCAAGTGCATAGCTACTAGATGTTTCAGAATTCAAACTCATTGATGGGTAATGCTTCAAAAGTGGTGAAGAGTCTTGTACTTGTGATTCGGTCTCCCAAGAATTGGATTCGTATATTTTATTCTTGAGATTCCATTTACATATACCGTATCGATTTGAATAAAATTCTAAACGGTCGATCGAAAAGTTGTTTAAAATGATCTTAAGCTGACGATCGAGAAAATTCTTTTTCAAATAAGATGAGAACACAATAATTTCCGAATTGTCAGATGCTAACTTACTATCGATTATTAATTTTCCTGTAAATTCCATAGAGTGAGTTTCTGAAGGGATATTCTATTAAACTTTTATAATAATGCAATGGTTTTTCATAAAATATCTTATGAAATTAAACTTTTATAATAATGCAATGGTTTTTCATAAAATATCTTATGAAATAAACCTTTTATCGAAAAACTTGACAATAGAATTAAATTAAATCATGCGAATACTACTTGCTCCGATGGAAGGCCTGCTCGATTTTACTTTGCGAGATTTATTAACAAAGGTAGGTGGAATTGATCTATGTGTTAGTGAATTCATACGAATCAATGATACAGTTTTACCAGATCGAAGATTTTACAGAATCGTTCCTGAACTACTGAATGGCTGTCATACACAATCTGGAACACCCGTTCGAGTGCAGATTTTAGGCTCAGATCCTAATTGTATGGCCGAGAACGCAGCAAAAGTTGCAAGCTTGGGTGCATACGGAATTGATATAAACTTTGGATGTCCTGCACCTACCGTGAACCGAAACCGAGGTGGAGCTATCCTTTTGAAAGAGCCCGAACTCATGCGTAAAATTGTTGAGGCAGTCAGAAAAGCAGTACCATCAAATATTCCTGTTACAGCAAAAATGCGATTGGGATACGACACTCCGATTCACGCAATGGAATGTGCAGAAGCACTAACCGATGGCGGAGCTGAAGAGATTGTCGTACACGCTCGTACCAAAACAGATGGTTACAAACCGCCTGCTTACTGGGAATGGATTGCAAAGATTAGAGAAATCACGACCATTCCAATCGTAGCCAACGGTGAAATCTGGGATATTGAATCAGCACGCAGATGTCAAGAAATTTCAGGATGTGAAGATATTATGATTGGACGTGGAGCAGTATCTAACCCAGCCCTAGCCCTCATGATTCGCGGATTGAGATCAGATCCACTTTCTTGGCATGAAATGAAAAACCTCCTTTTCGAATTCTATCTGATTATGGAAGAGTCAGGAGATATTCAAAATATTGGAGGCCGGATTAAACAATGGTACCATTATCTTTCAAGACAATACACACAAGCTTTAGAAGAGTTTGATTACGTAAAACGCCTAACAAATTTAGTCGATATCAAAGAATCTTTACGAACGCAATCTTTGATTGGGTAGAGAAATTTCAGTTCTTGAGCAGGAAAGTATTTTGTGTTGATATCAAAAGAATTCAGCCATGGGCTTAAGCCCCTGGCTGAGTGAATATTATCTATCTTATATCAGATTTTATCTTATAACCGAAACTTCACAATCGCTTCGGAGAACATCCTTATTTGATTCGAATCTAGCAACTATCAATCGCCAGCAATATTTATGCAATTCAAGTGATTTGTCACAATCTACATAATTTTCAGAATAAAATGCTGAGGATAGATTATTGCCTCACTTCTTTATTGTAAAGCTCAGGTAGAAAATCTTCAAATTGACCAACCTCTTCAATATTATGTTTTATCCACGCATAACCTCTAACAGGTGGAAAAAATACTGGCTCAATAAAAAAGCGAAGCAATTTCCATGTCCACCCTTTCCATCCCAAGATTAAAGAATTTTCATAGATGGTCCCCTGTTCCGTTTCTTTAAAACTGTAAACCATTTTAGCCATAGGAAGTATCCCGTGCAATTTAGGATTATGGATAAAACCTTCTTCATCCAACTTTTCAATTTTGGTTGTGATGTTTACAATGTACTTTTTGTTGCGACCCAAGTATTCAACTATCCTTAAGACCGCACCAACACCGATAGATCCATCCGGTAGTCTTTCTTGGTAACTATTGTGGACATGATCTTCTGGATGCCATACTCGATAGCGATTGTAGATTCCACCTTTATAACTAATATCACCTTCAATATTTTTAAACCACCACACGAGCATTTTTGGTGAGACATTTTTTACAATAGAATGCTTAATCCAGAATTCGATCCGACCGTCTGGAAGTATTCGCCTTCCAGATTCTGCTGAATCAACCGATTTACGATTCCATTGAACGGGAAGTGGTTCTTTTAATTCTATATCAACTTTTTTCATATTAATCTCCTTTTCACAAGATCTTAAAATTTTACCTATTCATAAATATTTATCAATTTATGAGAATTTTTACTCGCCGGATTGGTATAGTATTTACTATACCAATAAAAACATCTAAATAACAGTTTCAAATCTAGTCAAGCAAAATGTATAGTAATTACTATACTCACTAGAATTTATAAACACTCAATCTTGGATTCAAGATTTGGTTTTGAAAGAATGATCCAAAAAAGGCGTGATTTCAAGGAACGTAAGCGTTTTACTGAGAAAATGGCAATCTCTAATCATGCAAATTACTGAGAAAATACTAAAGAAAGAGTTTGAGAAATATAAAAATCCGCAGTCAGAGAAGGAAATTCTTATCATCCAAGCAGGGGAAAAGTTATTTTCACAGAAAGGATATGCAGCTACGACAACGGCAGAATTGGCTAAACTAGCTTCCGTAACAGAAAGAACTCTATTTAAATATTTTCCTAATAAATCGTTGCTTTACCTTCGTATCCTGTCAGGTCTTTTGTATATGACCATTCTTCCGAATCATATGCAAGATCTAAAGGATCGACTAACTAAGATTGAAGGAAGTTATAAAGAATGGTATTTAAGTCTTATTAGAGCACGATTTCAAGCAGCATCTCAGAATCGAGACAAAGTCAAATTGCTCATCGATGCCCTTTTGCATGAGAAATCTTTCGCCAAGATTTTTGGCAAACTTTGGAAGGAGAATCTATTTGATTCATCTGTCAAGGCTATAGAACATTTCCAAAATAAAGGCGAGATTAGAGGCGAGCTTGATCCTACTGCTGTTGCGAGAGCATCTTATAGTCTTATGGCAAGTTTTATAGTATATCGATTCGCTCTTGGAATCGATATCGATCATACTGATGAAGCCGAAGCTTTATCCCTAATCAATATCTTCATCCAAGGAATTGGCGAACGAAAATAAAATTATCCTTGGAGAGTTTGTGAGGATAATTCAAAAAACCATGGGCATGCACCCATGGCTCAACTATTTCTAGTCTTGTATTACACTCATCGAATATTCGGATATAGCTTTTCGTCTATCTTCCGCTAAATCTTTATGAAACCATAAATCTTGAATATTCTTAGCTGATTTCTTATTGCCAATAGTAATTTTGGTCATACATTCATTCACTGCAAAACGCATAGCTGGTAGACCTGTCTCTCCCAATCCTTTGTTTCGCTTCTTTCTTGTAATCTCACCACCGTCTTTTTTGAGACGAGCCATTAGCTTATCATACTCTGCGTCATCAATACAGAAAATAGTTTCTTTTTTGCTGTCCTTAGTCTTGATATCAACCTCGAACAATGGAGCACTCGAAATATGAACAAAACCCAAATCATACAATTCTGGCCAATATTCATAAAAGAATGATAGCATAAGAGATCGAATCGCATAACCATCAAAATCCGCATCTGTGATAATCGATACTTTATCATAGTTCAATTCAGAGATGGATTTTACTTTTTCGTTCAATGGCAATCCAATGATCGCAACTATATTTTTTAATTCTTCGTTCGCTAGAGCTTTCGCTAGTGACATGCCTTTGCAGTTGAGTGGTTTTCCACGAAGTGGGAAAAGGCCATGGTATTTTGGATTACGAGCTGGACGAAGTCCTGCAATAGCGGAATCACCTTCAGCAACAAACAAAACTCTCCCCTCATCATTCGGCTTGCCAGTAGGAGGAATTAATTTCGGAATATTGTTCTTAGATGCTTTACGTAGACCCTTTTGAGCATCTTCCAATGCCTTCATCTGAGTACGATTTTCCATCTGCATCTTGATCTCATCAAGTAGCCCAGTTTTCTTGAGCATTTTGTCTAGATGTTTATCAACCGCATTTCTCATATCCTCATTCAAATCATTGATTAGGTACGATTTGTCCTGAGACTTAAATCGTGGATTGAGAATTCGTAGATTGGTATACATATGAAAACAATTTCGAACATCATTACGCGTACATTGTGTTTTCAATTTTTTCTCAAGTGCAAGAATCGATCCTTTCTTCCGCACTTCATCACAGATTCTATTCTCAAGATATTCGATTGCAGAACCACCTAACGGAGCAAAAATCGAATTCACCCAAGATAGAGTTTTATTCTGACCAACAACAACAAAATTCTCCATGCTTATCTGTGAAGCTGAAGCTTTGTCATTATAATCCATTTTGTAATAGACTTGGTCAGATTGAGCGAATATCTCATCCAATCCTTTCTTGAATTTGAATTTCTCTTTGCCTTGCTTAGTATGAAATTGAACTTCTAGACCTGGGTTGGTCATAGCAATATCTTGAACGTATTGTCTAACCAAATCAGCATTGAATGAAACATCCAAATTATTGAAATACTGAGGATCCAATTCGAATTCCACAGTTGTTCCATGATCTTCGGGTTTAGTCTTTTCAATCACTTCGAGAAGATTACTCTTCTTCATTAATGGGGCTAATTTTGAGATTTGGTCAGCGGTCAGTAAAGGACATTCATCAAATTTACCATGCTCATCAAAATATAAATAAATACGATCCGTTTCATCTTTAGAATATTTGAATCCTCGAATATTTCTTTTGATTTCTTCGGTCAGTGTAAATTGCTTCTTGTATGCGACACCTTTGTTGACTGTCTTCACTCTAAAGAAGGTAGAAACCATACGAACAAGTGAAATTCCCACACCATTTTGTCCCGCTACATGGTCTTCTTTAACTTTATCATCGAAGTTTTCGCCATACATTAGATGGAGATAGACGCCTTCTGCGTTACTTGCAGGAATACCACGACCATTATCAGATACTGTTACTCTTTTACGATCCGCAGACAATCCCACGATGAGCTTGGACATTTTGTCTTTTTCTGGAATCGCCTTATCATTCTGATTCTTGCGGTATTCATCCACCGCATTCATGCAAGTCTCATCCAAACATTTGATTTTTGCGGGAATATCAGAAATTTCCTCATGGAAAATTTCATAGACTCCCTCTTTATTCTTCTGGAAAAAATGTTGGTGAAAATTGGACATAGAGTTCTGTCCAAGCCACATTCCAGTTCGCATCCGAACATGTTCTACATTCGATAACTTCTTAAAATTTCTTTCTGAGGAAGTGCCTGCCTTCTTCACTTGGGATCCCATTTCGTCTTTAACTCCTCGAGTTCTACAGTCATAAAGCTAGTTAGCTTTTTGTCTTCTTTGTACAATGCAGTGTATTCTGTGAATTTCGTTTTTGCTTCGACGATCGCCTCTTCACATTTACGAACTTCTTCAAGTGTCATCCGATAAACTGGAATTGTAGACAACCATTCAAAATAAACAAATTTTGCTGTTTTGAGTTTATCTTCGAATTCTTTCTTAGACTTGATGGTTGTAACTTTCTCATTCCATCTTTCTTTTATGAAACGGATTAATTCTGAATTTCTCTCAATTTTCTCGCTTTCTAGTCCCGCAAGTCGTTTGAATCTTCTGATCAAATGCAGTTTACGAAAATCACAGAACCTTTTGATAATTTCTTCTGGCGAGAAATTTCTCAATTTCCCTTCATGAGTGATTACGTTGTAAGCAAGAGTCTCATTGTTTTCTTTGTTGAGAAGTGCCATGATTTCTGCATCCGTTGGCTCTTCCCCTTTTCTAGAAATCAATTCAATCTTAAAAGTCTGACTCGAATGATCTATGTATTCCTTTAACCAGTTGTCTTTTCTTTCGATGATGTCATCAAGATAGACAACTACTTTCTCACGGTTCCAATTCATTGGCGCATCAGAAAGATAGATTACTCCATTTTCTCTACGAAATCCAAAGGATGTTGTGAGAATTTCTGAACCGTTGTCATTGGTATACAACCTAACATTGCCATTGAAACCTTGGTACCACGGTGTGATTTTCTTCGCTTTTCCTTTGGTTAGATAAGCTACTTGTGAATCAATAATATCTGAGAGTTTGTGCGCTGGTATAAAGCATCTGAATCCAGTTGCAATTCCTTGAATATTATTCAGAAGAACAACGGGAACCTTCCCAACAAAATGGATTGGTTCTTCTTCGGTCTCATCGTAATTCTGGACATAATCAATGTCTGGAAGAGATTCAAAAAATCCTAAATCTTTAACAAAATCACTTAATTTAACTTCTGTATAACGAGGACTCGCGATCGCCGACGGATCTAGTACGTCACCAAAGGTACCTTCACCTGAAACAAGTGGGATATTATTTGCAAAAGTGAAGTTTTGAGCCATCTGCGAGAGCGCATCTTGGATGGATCTGTCACCATGAGGGTGGTAACCCATTGCGAGACCTGCAACTTTTACAGTTTTCGTGTAACGATTTCTAGCATCTGAGTTCCACATCGCCCATAAAATTCTACGCTGAACGGGCTTAAGTCCGTCAATTTCATTGGGTATTGCACGAGAGTCACATACATAACGAGAGTATTTTCTCTGATCATCATGAACTTGGTCTTCAAAAGGCTTGGATGGAAAGTTATCCTTGGGAGGAGGATTCGAATTTTTATTCTTCATGACCTTGGGGTCAGAAAAGAACAGCGAAATCGCTTGTCAACGATTTTTCATTTGAGACATTGGAAATGCCTGATCGGTTAACTACCACAACCCCATGAAAACTGCAACCAATTGCCTATTCCTAGCCATTTTCACTTTTTTTTCTCACTGTTCAATTTCACCGATAAAAATGAGAAATTCCAGTGATTATTCCTCCAGTTTATCAGGAACTTATAGCTCTCAACGATTCACAGATTTCAACACAAGATTCTTCAAAGAAGGTTCATCTGCGCAGACTTATATTGATGTAAGAATCATTGAAGAAGACTCCAAAATATACAAAACAGAGCTTGTTATAGTTGAATACCAAGATGACTTTGTATCAGATCAGAATAATTTTTTTCAGAATCAGCCGAAACCATTCTCCATAAAGATCAACAAAATCTCTGGCAAAGTAAAAGGAAGTCCCGGACCCACAGGATTTACCGTGCAATATGAAACTCTACAGAGTAAGTTCGGTTATGGCAACTCTCTCGAAGAAGCTTATGAGAATTATAAAAAATCTTCTTATAAACGTGATAGCATCGATCGCAGAGAGAAATGGGAAACGATTAAGGATGGCTTGTGGCTTGCGGAAGAAACAGAAAAATATGAAGCAGGTGAATTTGCTTGGAAGCATTTGCTTGGCACTCTAGATTTCTTCCATCCAAGATCTGAATTCAAATCGAGTGAAACTGCTTCGGCATCTCTTGATTACGATTACAACTTGAACCGTTTCAAGAAACTAAAGATTGATAAAATAGCCGACGCAGCAAACTTAGTATTTGAAGGTAAAGAATCCTCAATCTATTACCTTAACGGCAAGATTACCCTACAGAAGAAATAATTATGGAAGTTAGAACTAGATTCGCCCCCTCACCTACCGGCTTTCTCCATGTCGGAGGAGCAAGAACTGCATTATTTAACTATCTTTATGCGAAAGCAAAAGGTGGAAAATTCATTCTTCGCATAGAAGATACAGATCGCGAAAGATCAACAGAAGAATCCTTTCATATAATCCTTCAATCTATCAAATGGCTTGGCATGAACTGGGATGAGGGTCCAGGAGTTGGTGGCGAATATGGTCCCTATACTCAATCAGAAAGATTGGATATTTACAAAAAGTACACGGATCAATTGCTTGCAGAGAACAAAGCCTATCGATGCTTCTGTACTTCCGAAGAATTGGAAGCGAAGAAGAAGCAAGCCGAAGCGATGGGAATTCCCTATATTTATGATGGGATGTATGCTAACCTGACAGATAAAGAGATTGAAGAGAAATTACAACAAGGTCTACCATTTGCAGTTCGTTTTCGCAATCCTAATAAAGATCTAATCGTTGAAGATGAGATCCAAGGCAAAGTAAAATTTGATACAAAATTGATCGGTGATTTTATCATTGTAAAGTCAGACGGATTTCCATCGTATAACTATGCTGTGGTGATTGATGACTATCTCATGAAAATTTCCCATGTGATTCGTGGAGTTGGACATTTATCCAATACTCCTCGCCAAGTGATCATTGGTGAAGCCTTTGGATTCCCCATTCCGAAATGGGCGCATGTCTCCGAAATTGTGGGCAGTGATGGCAAGAAATTATCAAAGCGAGCTGGAGCAACTTCCATCCTCGCTTTCAAAGACTTAGGATACCAATCAGAAGCTCTAGTGAATTATATGGCTCTTCTCGGATGGACCAATGCCGATGGAAGAGAGTATTTACCTGGCGAACTTGAATCTGTATTCGATATTGCAAGATGTTCAAAGTCACCTGCCATGTTCGATGTCTTCAAGAAAATGAGTGCCGAAGAAAAAGATGCCGTTGACTTCAATAAACTTAAGCCCCTTGAACTTGCAGAATATATGAATCCTAAATCCAAATTGAATTGGATTTCGAATAAGTACATTCGCGACACGGATATCCAAATCTTAGCAAAAGAGTTAATTCCTTTCATTCAAGATAATCCAAAAATCCCAGCTGATTTTAAGAACCCAACAAATCCAATATTGATTTCGATTTTAGATTCTATTCGTGTATATCTGGATAGACTTTCGCAAGCTCCTGGTTATGTGGAAGAATTCTTCGTTGATAAGCTAGAATTCGAAAACGATGATGCTAAGAATATGGCAAACGATGGTAAAGGAAAAGATGTAATTCTTGCTTTCAAAAATCAATTGATAGAAAAGAAACCAACGAAAGCTGAAGAATTCAAAGAAGCAATGAATCAGGCGGGAATTGCAACAGGAGAAAAAGGCAAAAACCTCTTTATGCCAATTAGGTCAGCAACAACAGGAAAATTGCATGGATTGGAATTGCCAGTTTTATTTGAATTATTGGGTGTTGATAAAATTTTGCAAAGAATCCAAGC
This sequence comes from Leptospira sp. GIMC2001, assembly GCF_028462125.1. Classification (NCBI taxonomy): domain Bacteria; kingdom Pseudomonadati; phylum Spirochaetota; class Leptospiria; order Leptospirales; family Leptospiraceae; genus Leptospira; species Leptospira sp. GIMC2001. The sequence goes on from NZ_CP115468.1 coordinate 3,686,524, forward strand.
AACAATGCAGCTTTAGTTCAACAATTCATTAACACTATCGAACAACGATTTATTCTAATTGTCTAAATCGTATGAAATTAATCCAATCTCAGGTCAAAAATTTAGGGGATGATTTTCTCGTTCGAAGGATTCTTCCATCTGTCGATGCCCGTCATGCTGGTCCTTTTGTTTTCGTAGATCATTTTGGTCCAACACCCATCCGCACTGGAGACGAACTTTCTGTACGATCCCATCCACATATCGGACTCGCTACAATATCCTATCTTTATAGCGGAACAATTCTTCATCGGGATAGTTTGGGAACAGAGGAATTGATTCGACCATTTGAGGTGAATTGGATGACTGCTGGCAATGGAATTGTTCATAGCGAAAGGTCACGAAAATCTGAAGGATCAGATAGCTTGGAAGGAATTCAGACCTGGGTTGCTCTTCCGAAAGAAGCAGAAGATATGGATCCAGAATTTTTCCACTATTCAGCCAATGAAATTCCAGAATTAAAAGGCGATAAATTCATATTGCGATTGTTAGCTGGCAATTTTCTAGGATTGCAATCGCCAGTCAAAGTGTACTCACCTCTATTTTACAGCGATCTGGAGGCAAAGGCTGGTGCAAAGATTGATTGGTCAGCACCTAAAGATTGGGAATCAGCTGTTTATCTAGCTCAAGGTTCCATGTCTTCCGGAGACAAAAAATTTAAAATAGGTGAGATGGCATTTTATCAACCAGGAGAATCTATAAACCTAGAATTTTCCGAAGACTCTCGATGTGTTGCACTCGGAGGGCTCCCCCATCCAGAACCAAGGCATCTCTATTGGAATTTTGTGTCATCATCTAAGGAAGCTATAGAAGATGCAAAAGTTCGCTGGTATGAAGATCGTTTTCCTAAAGTTCCCAATGAGACAGATCGTATTCCTCTCCCAGGCTAAGAACCAATCAGAAAAACCATTGCCAAAAGAAGACAATAAACTTAAGGTAGATACCTACGGGGGTATATAAATGTCAGAACATAAAATTCAACTTTCTTGGAAAAACCCAACAGGTAATATGGATTACGAAAGCTACGATAGAACTCATGCTATCGCGTTTAATGGTGGACAGAGTATTTTCTCATCATCGACCAAAGAAACTTTTGGGAATGAGCAGCATGCAAATCCTGAAGAATTACTGGCATCTGCACTCAGCAGTTGTCATATGCTGACTTTCCTTGCCGTTGCTTCCAAGAAGAAATTGATCGTATTGGATTATTCAGATGATGTAACAGCAATTCTAGAAAAGGGTGAATCTGGTAAAATGCAGGTAACAAAAATTTACCTCAAGCCAAGAGTCGCTTTTGTGGATTCAGTAAAAATATCCAATGAAGATTTAATCAAGCTACATGAAACGGCGCATCGAAATTGTTTCATCGCATCGTCCATCAAATCAGAAGTTGTGATTGATCCCGAGTTCAACTAATTGATGATTAATTCATGTATTATCTATATATGAATTAATCTAAGTTAATGCAATTTTCAAACAAAAACCTTCAAATGCTTAAAAAGCGACTCGATTGAATAGAATTATTCAGCTCAAGGAGTATTCAATCAAACTCGCGGAGTATTTTTTGGAAAAAAATTTCCAAGATATCTATTTATGAAATATTTTTCTTTACTAAAAAGTATATGCTCAGTATTCAATAGAGACTGATGGAATTCAAACAGGTTGAAGAACGCCCTCTTGATTATATAACTGAAGCTGCACAGAAAAACCATGTTCTCAATAAATACTTAAAAGATAAACAACTCGTTCTCAAAGAATATCCATTTGAGAAAACGATTACTGTTCTAAAAGTAAAGGATGATGGAAGTCAGATCGCAGTTAAGATAACTGATTTTAATGAATTTAGTTCTGGTCAATCCGCAATTTTTTATACAATACTAAACAAATATATCGAGATCGAATGTAAGATCGCCAAGATCCAAGAAGACAATACAATGATTCTTGTTGTCAATAAATTGGGTATCGCTAAGAAAAATCGTGACAACAATCGAATTCCTGGTAATGGCAATGTGCATGCATCCAAACTAGTTACGGCGAAGACAATTATCGACGCCAATATGTTTCAGATTCCGACATTAGTGAAAGTTGCTTTTGACGATTTCAAAGCTAAACTAAATGAAGAAGTATATGAGACTGTAAAAATAGATATTTTCAAACCTGACCTTCCTCGTCGATTTGCAGCTGTCAAGAAAACGATGAAGCCTCTTTTCATTGAGGATACTTCGGATAAAAGCAAATATTCAAATGATAACGAGAATCGTCTTTCCTATGGAAAAGACATAGATGAAGAAATAGAAACCGAAATCAAAAATTTTGCATCCGAGATGATCATCTCCGAGATGATTGTTCCAGTTATCTACGGCGAAACTGCAAAATTCCCAATTGGATATATTTTGATTCAGAATCGAGAGAAACCTCTTACAGAGAAGAATTTACTCGAGGTTCAATCCTTAGCCGAAAAGATGGTTCAACGCATACTGGAATCCAATACAATGCAAGTGAATGGCAAATTTCCCATCATTGACGCGAGCCCAACTGGAGTTCAATTGCAAGTAAACAATTTTGATCTGATGAAAATCCTTCCCAAGCAGAAACATTTTATTTTTGACATAACGTTCAAAATGCAACCTCCATTGACTGTGCTCGGAAACATTCGTTGGACTGCAAAGAAAAATGATGAAGAGCTGCTTTTAGGAGTTGAATTGGAAGGCAAATCGGATTTACCAGGTGAGCGTATGCGTTACATCCGCAATTTAGAAGAAATGCAAAAAGAATAGAGACGCCTTCGAACCGAGACATAAGCAATCTTTTGGAATTTATTTCCTAAAATTAAGGAAGCAATTCTTTCTCCAAAACCAGATTCAGAAAAATTAATCTTGCACCAATTAATTTCATATAATAAACTTGGTATTTGTAAGGTATTATTTAAGAATAATGGACGGTTCGATACCAACTCCTCTTCTACTGGAACCCGCTCCAGGCTCATACGCAATGTTCATACCTCCAGACATGTCTTGCGTGAAAGTTTTTCGCAAAGCCCTACGTCAATCCTTAGAATCTTATTCATTTTCTGATGAAGACATTATGCAAATTGAGCTAGCAGCTGATGAAGCTCTGACCAATTCTGTTTCTGCCAACGTTTGTTCCAATTCTGATGAAACGATAATCTGTCGCTGGATCATCCAAGATCTCAAAATAACGCTCTTCATTCTAGACTATGGCTGTGGATTCAGAATGGATGCAAAAAATGAGGATCCTAGCGAGTCTCAATCTCCTACAACAATGATTGGATTCCTAGAAAAAATCCGTAACCATCAATGCAATAAACCTGAAACCTTACCATTCAATGGTGTTCGAGTAGGACATAAAAATGTGGGAAAAGGACTGAAGATCATTCATTCGCTTATGGATTCCGTAAAAATCATGTTTCACGCTGACGGAGAAGTAATGGAAGATGGTGGAGCCAACTCCGAGAGAATTACAGGTTCAATTGTTGAACTCGAATACAGCGGCAAGAAAAGAAACGTTTCATAAGCTTTTTTACTTTCTGATATTTCCAAGAACACATTCATTGGATTTGTGATCCTTCATCTCAATACATCTCATGAGTGGCGTGGTGGTGAGAACCAAGTACTCAATCTTGCAATCGGCCTATCCAAAAGAAATATTCAACAAATCATTGTAGCTCAACCAAAATCGCCACTTGCCTTGAAAGCTTCCGAAGCAGGTATTGAAGTCATCGAACTCAGTATGCGAGGTGAGTTTGATATTTCTGCAATTTGGAATATTAGAAAAATTATTTCGTCTAGAAAAGTACAAATTGTCCACACACATACGGCACATGCTCATTCATTAGCATTCTTTGCTAAAAGAAAAAAAGACAATTGGAAATTAATTGTTGCTAGACGAGTCGATTTTCGAATGAGTAAGAATTTTTTCTCGAAATGGAAATTCACATCTAAAAAAATCGATCTAGTAATTGGAGTTTCACACCAGATTAAAAAGTATTTAATCGAAGATGGAGTAAGCCCGTCGAAGGTGATGGCAATTCATAGCGGAATTGATATTTCAAAATTCAAAAAACTGCCATCCGCAGAACCAATTAGAAAAGAATTAAAAATAAATAAGAAAACAGTGACAATTGGAATTGTTGCCGCACTGGTTGATCACAAAGATCATGAAACATTTCTGCATGCAATAGCAAAGATTCAAACAAACTCAGACTTTGTTGCATTGATTCTCGGAGAAGGAAAACTGGAAGCCAAACTTAAACAGCTGGCAAATGATTTAAAAATCACATCACTGGTTCAATTTTTGGGTTTCCAAGATAATATATATGAATTTTACAAATTATTTGATATTTTCACATTGACCTCGAAAGAAGAGGGTTTGGGAACCTCTATTCTAGATGCCATGGCTTGCGGAATTCCGGTTGTTGCAACAAGAGCAGGTGGAATACCGGAAATGGTAATTCCCGATGATGGAGGATTCCTGTGTGACATCGGCGATAGCGAATCCCTTGCAGAAAAATATAAATTATTGATCGAAGACTCAGCTCTTCGTAATCGAATGGGAGAATGGAACCGCGATTGGGTTCATAAATTTTCTAATGATTATATGGTAAAAAAAACTATTCAGGTTTACTTTTCCTTTCTAGGTAATTCTCTTTATATATAAGCATATGGCGAAAAAGAAAATTAAAAGACTGATGATCATTGATGGGCATGCATTCGCGTTCAGATCGTATTTTGCATTTGCCGCATCCAATCTTACTAATTCAAAAACTGGCTTACCAAGTGGCGCAGTTTTTGGATTTTTTAGAATGCTATTTAAACTTCTTCAAGACTATGATGTCACTCATATAGCTTGTACTTTTGATCCAGGAACAAGACTCGATCGCAATGACTTATTCGAAAATTATAAAGCTACTCGCAAACCAATGCCGGAAGATTTGCGACCTCAGATTCGTGAGATCATTGATATATTGAATGTATTGGAGTTCCCAGTCTTCAAGATTGATGGCAAAGAAGCAGATGATATCATTGGAACTCTTTGTAAAAAATTTGAAAAAGAATCCGAAGAAATTATAGTTCTATCTGGTGATAAAGATTTATACCAAGTTTTAAGCAAAAATGTTCATATGCTAAGAGGTAAGAAAGGAGTTAGTGAATTCCTAAAAATCGATCCCGAATGGGTAGAAACAGAAATCGGAATCACAACCAAACAAGTAACAGACTATATGGCTATACTTGGAGATTCCTCTGATAACATTCCAGGAGTCAAGGGAATCGGAGAGAAAGGTGCCTCCAAACTTATTGCCGAATATGGTAACCTTGAAAATATCTATAAAAATATTAATAAAATATCCAATGCTTCTATAAAACAAAAGCTAGAAGAAAATAAAGAGAATGCATTTCTATCACGTAAACTGGCAACTATAGAATGCGACCTGGATTTAAAAATAGATGAATCCCATCTAACTCTACCTAATTACTTAGAAGAAAAAAAAGTCTACCACTTCAAGCAAGAAGGATACAATACATTATTTAGAGATCTAGCAAAGCTTGCTGGAATCAAAGTAACGACAGAAAAATCAGAAGATTCTAGCGATAAGAAATCTAGCTCCAAAACTAAAAAAGCATCCGAATCGAAATCAAACCCCAATTTGAATGATCAAGGAAAACCAGAAAAGATTACTGGCGAAGCCAAAAAAGGAAAATACATTCGAGTTCGAACCCTTGATGAACTCAAAGCTCTGATTAAGACCATAAAAAAAGGAACGATACTATCAATCGATACAGAAACAACCTCTGTGAATCCCAATAGTGCTTCTCTACTTGGTATATCGTTCTCTTGGCAAGAGGAAACTGGTTATTATATTCCAGTTGCTTACTCCGAATCCTTGTATTCACTTACCTTACCCAAAGCAGAAGCAGTCTTAGAAATATTAAGACCCATTTTGCAAGATCCAAAAATTCAAAAGATTGGACAAAATATAAAATACGATTGGATCGTTCTTCAACGCCATGGTGTTGAGATGGAGGGAATTGAATTCGATACAATGATTGCATCTTATCTTCTTAATCCAGGTTACCGAAGACATAATTTGGATGATATGGCATTGGATTATCTTGGCTATCAAACAATCACCTATGAAGAATTAGTTGGAAAAGGCAAAAAGAAACAAGCTCTATTTGAAATTGATCCAGATAAAGTTACAGAATACGCGGGTGAAGATGCAGATATCACCTTGCGGCTTAGAAATATTTTAGAACCGAAAATTCAAAAATCGCAAATGGATAAAGTTTATTTCGACTTGGAAATGCCTTTAGTAAGAGTTCTAAAGGATATTGAGATGAACGGAGTCAGCATCGATCTTCCGTATTTTGCTAAGCTCGAAAAAGATTTTGAAAAGAAAATTAAAAGTTTAGAGAAACGAATTCATGTTCATGCTGGAAAAGAATTCAATATCGCTTCAACTAAAGAATTGCAGGTAGTCCTTTTTGAAGAATTGAGACTTCCAGCAGAAAAGAAAATCCAAACTGGTTATTCGACCGATCACTCAGTACTTGAGACACTTCAAGGTATGCATCCAATTATAGAAGATCTACTAGAGCATAGAAAATATACTAAACTCAAATCTACCTACATAGATACTTTACCACATTTGGTGAATCCTATTACAGGAAAAATTCATACATCATATAACCAAACCATTGCGGCAACTGGAAGATTATCTTCCCAGGATCCTAATCTTCAAAATATTCCAATTAAGGATGAAGAAGGCCGATGGCTACGAAAAGGTTTTATCACTCCCGAAAAAGATTATGAAATGTTAAGTCTCGATTATTCTCAAATTGAGTTAAGAATCATGGCTCATTTTTCCAAAGATCCAATGATGATTGAGGCTTATAGTAAAGGACTAGATATTCACAGACGAACCGCAAGTGGTCTTTTCGGAATTGATGAGAAAGATGTCACATCAGAAATGCGAGATAAGGCAAAAATTGTAAATTTCTCAATAATTTATGGAGCATCCAGTTTTGGACTTGCTCAGAATTTAAAAATTTCTAGGACAGAAGCAAAACAATTCAAAGACAGATACTTCGAGCAATATACTGGAGTTCGCAAATATATGGATGAGACCATAGAATTTTGCAAGAAGAATGGTTATGTCGAAACTCTAATTGGTCGTAGGCGATACATTCCAGAAATAAATTCTTCTCATAGGCAAGTTGCAGAAGGTGCTAAGAGAGTTGCAATCAACAGTCCAATCCAAGGCACGTCGGCAGATATGATAAAAGTCGCAATGATCCAAATTCATGAAAAGATTAAAAAAGATAATCTCAAATCCCGAATCATAATGCAGGTTCATGATGAATTGGTTTTCGAAGTTCATAAAAAAGAAAAAGATTCCTTTTTTACAATGGCAAAGAGCGTAATGGAAAAGGCGATGCCTCTAAATGTCCCAGTTCTAGTTGATGGCAAGATAGGAAAGAATTGGGACGAAGCGCATTAAATTTCACATTCCCGTAATATTCATGTAACATTAATCCCTTAATAATGAATGTATATAGAGAAAATTAAAACTCTAAGGGACACAAGATATGAGCATACAATCTTTACAACCTACGAAAAAAGCGGAAAAAAAACTAACCGTTCGAATCGCTGAAAACCAACTTGAAATCGAAAGGGCTTTAGCCCTACGATATGAAGTTTTCAATCTGGAACTTGGCGAAGGACTACCACAATCAGCATCAACTAGAAAAGACAGAGATGAGTACGATTTGTACTGTGATCATCTAATCGTTCTAGATGAGAATCAAGAAAGCAAAATTGTTGGAACATATAGAATTTTGAAACGAAGTGTTGCAATTGAGAATATTGGATTCTATTCCGAGACAGAATTTGATATCAACAATATCTATAATTTGGATGAAGAAGTAGCCGAGATTGGTCGTTCTTGTGTGCATCCATCCTATCGCGATGGCTCTGTGATCACAATGTTATGGGCAGGTCTTGCTGATTATATGATGACTCAGAACGTTCGCTACTTAATGGGATGCGGTTCAATTCATTCTACCGATCCTCAGATGGCATCTGAAGCATACGCTTTCCTAAAAGCAAAAGACGCAATTGCTGATGAAAAATTTAGAGTATATCCTAACCCAGGTTATGCTATAAAAAATTTAAATGAAAACCTAGAAATTGATGATTTAAAAGCTTTGACCAAAACCATACCACCACTCATAAAAGGTTATATCAGAGTTGGATCAAAAATTTGCGGAGCGCCAGCTCTTGATTCAGTTTTCGGCACAACAGATGTATTTATTTTGTTCGATCGAAACCAAATCACAGAAAAATATGGCAAACATTACGATCTCTAGAAAATGAAAGAAACTGTAGAAATAGATTATCAACATCCGAGTTATCGTGACCAGATTCGATTTTATCTGGTCACTGTTTTCATAACTCTAGTTATTGTTGCCGGCTATTTCTTAGGACTCCCACCTTACTATTTAGGATGGATTGCGTTTGCAACTGCAACTTTTTCAGTGGCTGGCAATGATGCCGTTCAAACAGTCGGAACCTTTTTCGAAAGTAAAAAATCAATTGATTGGGTTCCAAAACTCATTGTTCTAGGTGGACTATTATTTATTGTTCATCTTATTGGTTGGTATCGCGATGCAGGTCAGATCCATTTCCAAAGATTGGATCGATTTCCTGAAACAACTCATTTCAATCTAATTCAACTCTTAGCTCCAGTGATACTAGTAGTAATCACTCGCATGAAAGCACCGGTATCAACTACTTTTCTCGTATTAGGACTGTTCGGTGGACAGAATATCGATAAAATGCTCACCAAGTCATTTTTGGGCTATGGTATTGCTTTCTTCGCTGCAATCATCATCTGGGCAATACTTGCGAAATTGGATCCACATGAATACGAAGAAGATCATCTTCCAGATCCAGTCTCAGAACGCCGCTGGTCCAATCTTCAATGGCTATCAACAATTTATTTATGGATAGCTTGGTTACTTCAGGATACTGCAAATATCGCAGTTTACTTACCACGTAGATTGAACTGGATCGAATTGGTAATCGCACTTGGAATTCTAGTTTTTGCTCTGGCTGTCATCATTCGAACCAATGGCGGAACAATTCAAGAAGTTGTTTCTGAGAAATCGGATATCAAATGGGCAAAAGCTGCAACGATTGTGGATTTAGTATATGGAACTATATTATTTGTCTTCCAAAGCCTCAGCAATCTTCCGATGTCTACAACCTGGGTTTTTCTAGGCTTATTAGCTGGCAGAGAAATTATACTGAACATTTTGACCTACAGAGATCTTCCCTATCTAGATACTTTTCGAAAAGTTGGAAAAGATGTGATTCTTGCTTCCCTTGGGATTGCTGTAAGCATAGGAATTTATCTTCTTTCTACAATTATCTATCCAGAAAGTAATTCTCAGAAATTCGAATTTTTCAAAAAAGACTCACCAATTAGTCTCCAGTAATAAACAACATTATTCCAAAACAAATCTCCAATCAAACATTTCAATATTTCTTTTTTAGCTAATTCCTTTGCATAGGTTCGATAAGAATATTCTTGATTCAAATAATTGGTTTGAATTAAACTTGTAATATGAAGAAAGAACCTAATGAACTTTTTAAATATGAAACCTACTCATTCATATTATTGTTGATTGCAATTATATTTTTGATTGTTTATATGATCTGGGACTTTTTCACTCCACTAATATTCGCAGGTATAGTCGGAGGAACTTTTTATCCTCTACTTAATTTTATTCTAAGAAAAACCAAATTTTCAAGAACTATTGCTTCATTGATTGTTTGTAGTATTATAATTGTAATTTTATTTATACCGACTGTTTATGTTGTAGTACGCTTATCGAAAGAGATTCTAAATTTCTATCAATCTACTCGTGAACTAGTTACGGAAGAAAACTTGAATATGATTTTTTTTGGTAACCATAGTTTTGCAATTCTCGTGAATCGTGTTTTTGATTTCCTAAATCTTGACTATAGCTTGAAGGCCATAGAGAATCTAATTCTCTCAGTTGTAAAATCTGCAAGCGGGTTCTTTTTTGAAAAACTCAATGCAATAGTTGGTAACTTTTTTTCGTTCCTATTTCAATTCATTCTTATGCTTCTTGGAATATTTGTGATTCTGCAGGAAGGTCCGAGAATCAAAGAATTTATGCTCAATCTTTCTCCCATTCGCAATGAAGACGAAGAACTAATCATCCAACAGTTCAATCGAATGAATTATGTGACTTTAGTTTTTAATGGTATAGGAGGTCTTATACAAGGTTTGCTTGCAGCCATTGGATTCTGGATTGTTGGAATTCAATCTTTGTTGTTATGGACAGTATTAATGATCATTCTTGCGTTTATTCCGTTGTTAGGAATTTCAATAATTTATGTACCAGCAACTATTTATCTTTTGATAGTTGGAAAAATCTGGCAGGCTGTATTCCTATTTGTATATTGTACTTTGATTGCCCTGATTACTGAGAATTGGTTTAAGCCTGCTTTCGTTGGAAAACATATCGAAATGAACTCTTATCTTGTTTTCTTCAGCATAATCACTGGAATGAGTGTTTTTGGAATGGCTGGAATATTCTATGGACCACTTGTTGCATCTCTCTTTCTAACTTTAGCAAGATTATATATTATAAAGTACGAAAGATATTTCCGAAAAACAGAATGAAACTTTTCTAGATAATGCACTAAGTTTAAAATTCTGCATTCCTGAACAAAATACAACTATGTTCATTTGTCACAGTTTTGTCAGTAATAAGATTGATTCTCAAGATCGCTGAAATAATTTGACTCCAGAGGAAAAATTTTTATGAGCTTAGCTTTAAAATTAAGAGAAGGAACATCACAAAACCACAACGAAGCGGAATCTGCAGGGTTTATTCGCTGCTTTATGAAAGGAATTCTTGAAAAACTGACCTATACGAGTCATTTAGAGAGTTTCTATTTTGTCTATCAAACGTTGGAAGAAGAATTAAACCGCCATAAAACGCATCCAATCGTGTCAAAAATTTATTTCCCAGAATTATATAGAACATCTCAGATTGAGAAGGATCTGAATTTCTTCCTAGGGAATGATTGGAAATCCAAAATCAAAATTACTTCTGCAACTCAAAATTATGTAAATAATATTAAAAATATCTCGAATAACTCTCCTGAGTTATTGATCGCTCATTCTTATGTACGTTATCTAGGTGATCTAAGTGGTGGACAGATTCTAAAAAAAGTTGCAGCTCGTGCTTTGCAGTTGGACGGAGCGGGTTTGGATTTTTATGAATTTCCAGAAATTCCTTCACCTAATGAATTTAAAAAAGTTTATCGTGAAACTCTCGATAGTTTAGATCTCTCTGAGGATCAGCAAAATCAAATAGTTTTAGAATCTAGAAAGGTCTTCGACTTGAATAAAGAAATTTTTCTTGAGCTAGAGGATGATTTAATTCGAAATATTGGAAGAGAGAAATACGATTCGGTACAAAAGGCTTCGTAAAAAAGTCCAATAACTAATGATAGTTATGGAATCAATCATTTCCAAAAACAAGAAAGTTAAATTATTCCATCGAGACTAAAAAGATAAGATGAAAAAATCAAAGTTACCTATTCTTCTTCTAAGTCTCGTATTTTTTGCAATGCTTCCTGTAACGATGGTTGTTCCCGTGATGAAAGAAATTATCAAGGACAATCTGAGTGCAGGAAATGTTGCAGTTGCATTGTTTACAAGTGTATCTATGCTTGGATCTTTCATATTCTCACCTATCGCTGGATTGATTTCCGATAAATTGGGAGATCGCAGAACTATTATTGCAATAGCTTGTTTTGTAGATGCTTTCTTATTTCTTTTAATAACTTTTGTACAAGATATAAATGTTCTTATGTTTGTTAGATTTATGGAAGGTGGAACACATATTTTTGTAATCGGATTGCTTCTTGCGAGTGTATCCGATTTGGAGAATAATCCGAATTCATCATTTTATAAACAAGGTCGATTGATGGGAATTGCGGGAATGTTCCTATCCTTAGGTGCTGCGATAGGCATGCCAATTGGTATTTTAGGTAAATCGAATCCGATGATTCCTTTTTACGCTGGATCATTCTTGCTTTTTAGTATTGGCATTGTTAGCTTATCTTTTCTACGCGACAATATTCACTCTGGGCAAAAGGAATTTAGATTAGCAGACCTATCTAAATCTATACAATTAAATCCTTATTTGCTTGTACCTTTTGCATTTCACTTTATTGATCGTTTTACCGTTGGTTTTCTTGTGAGTTCTTTCAATATATATTTAAGAGAGAACTTGTCCTTTCATCCTGGAAAAGCAGGCGCTTATCTTAGCCTTGTGCTTCTACCCATGAGCATACTTTCCTACCCATCTGCTATCCTATCGCGCAAGTACGGATTGTTACCTTTAGTACTCGGTGGATCTTTTATGTATGGTGGATTTTTATCTGCTACCGGTTGGACAGACGATCCTGTATTACTTTTTATCTATTTGATGTTGGCGGGAATTGGAGCCGGGGTCATGTATGTACCTTCGATGATACTCGCATCAAGAATGTCTCCGAACGGACTGAACGGAACGGTAATGAGTGCTTTTACAGGACTAGGATCACTCGGTTTTATGTGTGGTCCAATCTGCTCAGTTTATTTGGAAAAATTTTATTATCAAATTTTTGCAAGTGAACAAGCATTTCCAGCACTTTCCACAAGTTTTGGACTTTTGGAAATATGCCTTGTCCTCTGTACAATTCCGTTTTTGTACCGAATCAATCGCTACCTTTCTAAAGAAAATACTGGATAAAAGTAGAAATTTTCTTTACAGGACAGCCATCTAGTAAAGAATTGCGGATATTGTCCAATAAAACAGAACTTAATTCTGTCTTATTGGTAAGAAGTGACAAAATGAAAAATCGCTGTATGCCACACAATCCGCTCAGATTTACGAGAGTATTTTCTTTTGCAATCGTATTGGCTGTTTTTATTGGTCACTCTTTTATCCATTGCAAAGGTTCATCCGAAGAAAAAATCGATTTTCTAAATGTCTCCTTTGATCCAACTCGCGAAATGTACGAAGAAATCAATCGTGAATTCGAAAAAGAATGGAATCAGAAGAGCACGAAAAGAATTAATTTCCAACAATCCCACGGTGGTTCAGGTAAACAAGCAAGAGGAGTGATCGATGGGCTCAAAGCGGATGTCGTTACTTTAGCTCTATCCTACGATATAGATTCAATTGCAGAGCGCTCAGGATTTATCGATAAGGATTGGGCGAATTCTTATCCTAATCATTCTACGCCTTACTACTCGACCATAGTTTTATTGGTCAGAGCTGGAAATCCGAAGCAAATTTTTGATTGGAATGATGTAGTACGAGATTCCATTTCAGTTATTACTCCAAATCCAAAAACATCCGGTGGTGCCAGATGGAATTATTTGGCTGCTTGGGCCTATGCAAAAAATATTTATAAAGATAGAGAAGAAGATAAAATCAGATTCATCCAAGCTCTATACAAAAATACTTCTGTCCTTGATGCTGGTGCAAGAGGATCCACTTCAACCTTTGTTCAAAGAGGTATAGGTGATGTTCTCCTAGCTTGGGAGAACGAAGCTTTACTTGCAATTGAAGAATCTAAACGCAAAAATGGTGGACAAGCCAAATTTGAAATAGTCTATCCGAGTATTAGTATATTAGCAGAAACTCCAGTCGCCGCTGTGAACAAAATCAATGAGAAAAAAGGAACAACTGAAGTAGCAGCAGATTATATTAAATTTATTTATTCGAAGCAAGGTCAAGAAATAGCAGCAAAGCATTTCTTTCGCCCTTTTGATAATGAAATACTAAAATTATATTCTACAATTTTCAAGCCAATTAAGCTTGTAAATATCCGTGACTTAGAGGGCAGCTGGAAAGACGCTCAAAAGAAACATTTTGCTGAGGGAGGAATTTTTGATCAAATTTATTCCGATAAAAAGTTCTAAACTTTTGGAATCTGTTCAATTTTTTTTATGAGATTTACATATCGTCCTTATACCAAAACTAGTTTTGGATTATCATTAGGAATTGTAGTTTTTTACTTAAGCATACTAGTTGTTATTCCTCTTTTCGGTTTATTCTATCAAACTTTTAAATTAAGTTGGAATGACCTTTCATCAATTTATACAGATCCAAGGATTCAATCAGCCTTATATTTAAGCTTTGGGACAGGTGCTGTTGCTGCAATTTTAAATTTAGTTATCGGTTTTGTATTCGCATGGGTTTTGGTACGCTATGAATTTCCGGGAAAGAAATTGATAGATTCGTTAATCGACTTACCTTTTATGTTACCTACTGCCGTTGCAGGAATATCGCTAACATCAATATATGCAAAAAATGGTTGGATTGGACAATTTTTAGAGCCTATAGGAATACAAGTAGCATACACTCCGATCGGTATCATCATCGCTCTAGTTTTTATAGGATTCCCCTTCGTAGTAAGAACCGTACAACCTGTTATTGAAGGACTTCCGAAAGAATTGGAAGAAAGTTCTTTCTGTCTTGGTGCAAATAGATTTCAGACTTTTTATAAAGTAATTTTGCCTGAGTTATGGCCTTCGATTCTCGCAGGCACCAGTATGGCATTTGCTCGTGGAATTGGTGAGTATGGTTCGGTTGTATTCATATCCGGCAATATTCCTGGCAAAACAGAAATCTTACCATTATTAATAGTAACTAAACTAGAACAATATGAATATTCAAAAGCCACAGGAATCGCAATTTTAATGTTAGTATTATCATTTGGAATAATGTTTTCGATCAACTATCTTCAGAACAAGGCAGCGAGGAAATTAGGTTGAACAGAACAGAATCCAGATGGATCAAATACAGTCTCGTTGGTATTGTTTATTTCCTTTCAAGTATCATTCTTTTTTTACCTTTGATTAATGTTTTTACTGAAGCCTTTGCAGATGGAGTTAGTGCTTACATAAAAGGGATTAGCGCTAGTGAGACCATAACAGCACTTTGGTTATCGATTAAAGTAGCAGCTATATCCGTTCCGATCAATACTGTTTTCGGAATCATAGCAGCTTTCCTCTTGACTCGATTTACATTCGTTGGTAAGAATATACTAATGACAATCATTGATTCACCTTTTGCTGTATCTCCGGTCATATCGGGATTGATTTTCCTTCTTATATTTGGAAAGCAAGGTTGGATGAGTTCAACAATGGAAAGCTTGAATCTTGAAATAGTTTTTAATACACCTGGGTTGATTATTGCAACCTGCTTTATCACACTTCCTTTTGTTGTGCGAGAATTGATTCCTCTGATGGAATCACAAGGTAAGGAAGAGGAAGAAGCTGGCTTATTACTTGGCGCCTCTATGCTGCAGACATTTATAAAAATTATAGTACCGAATATAAAATGGGGATTGGTCTACGGGATCATACTTTGCAATGCAAGAGCAATGGGCGAATTCGGAGCGGTTTCGGTTTTATCAGGACATATTCGGGGCAAAACCAATACTTTACCATTAGAAGTAGAAATGATGTACAATGAGTACAATTCGGTTGGAGCATTTTCCGCTGCTTCTCTGCTGGTTTTTCTATCACTTGGAACACTCATTATAAAATTTTTTCTGGAAAAGAAAATTCAGATTGAGTCACCGAATAACAAAGAGTTAACTAAATAAACTAGAAAATGAGTCTTTAAAATGCCAATTCAAATCAAAAATCTTAATAAAAGTTTTGGAAATATTCAAGTATTGCATGATATAAACTTAGAAATTCCTGATGGTAATTTGGTGGCTCTCCTTGGACCATCAGGTTCAGGAAAGACAACACTTCTAAGAATGATTGCTGGGTTGGATTCACCTGATACCGGGGAAATTATTTTCCCAGAGAATGCAAAAACTGAAAAAGACAAAAAAGTGGGATTCGTATTCCAACATTATGCTCTATTTAGGCATATGAGTATATTCGATAATATAGCTTTTGGTTTGAATGTAAGACCCCGGTCGGAACGACCAACCAAATCAGAAATTAAAGAAAAGGTACTTCAGCTCTTAAAGCTCATTCAGCTAGAAAATTTTCATGATCGATATCCTTTTGAATTATCAGGTGGACAGAGACAGAGAGTTGCACTTGCAAGAGCTCTTGCTATTGAACCAAAATTTTTATTATTAGATGAGCCATTTGGAGCCTTAGATGCAAAAGTTCGAAAAGAACTTCGAAATTGGCTACGTCGCTTGCATGACGAAATTCACATAACAAGCGTTTTTGTAACTCATGACCAGGATGAAGCTCTTGAAGTTAGCGATCGAATTGTCATCCTCCATAATGGACGAATCGAGCAAATTGGAACTCCTGATGAAGTTTATAACAGTCCAAAGTCACCATTTGTTTTTAACTTTCTAGGCGATGTAAATCTTTTCCATGGAAGAATTCAGGATGGAGACAATCGCAGTGATACTGAAAATTCAGAAGATGGAGCAGATCCTAAATCAGTAGCTTATGTTCGACCTTACGATGTAGAGATCGTTCGTTCACAAGAATCCGGAATACCAGCCGAGATTAGACATATCCATTCAACTGGACGAAATGTACGTGTCGAACTCAAACGACAAGATACAGGTTTCTTGGTTGAAAGTGTCATAGATCGCGATACTTACAAAGAACTGAATCTATTACCGGGCGAGATAGTCTACCTTCGAATTAGAAAAGCTCAAGTTTATACAGAAGATTTCTCAATTTAATTTTTAGAATGCACTGAGTGACATTTCTATATAGGCAAAATGAGAATCTTTTTCGCGACCGCTTGTCTCAAGCGTAAACTCATTTGGTTTGAAGAAAGCATAACCGATTGTAGTATTCAATTTATTATTTATTTTGTATCGCATTCTTATATTGTATTCTTCACCAATAGCTATTCCACTTTGTCCAGATTCATCTCTTAACCTAGCATTATTCCACCGATCCGTGTTGCTCGCTAAATAATACCAAACATATGCTGTATCAATTCGTAAATCTTTAATTGGAGAAAATTCAATCACAATTTTTGGATTACTTAGGTTCTCCATTTGAAAATAATCATTACTAGACCAAGGTCTTGCAAAACCATACAACCTTTCGAATCGATTATTGACTTTATCATATGGGTCTCGATCCCCACTTGCAAATCCATAAAAAAATCCAAGTCTTGGCTTCCATGAAAAATTGAAAGTATATCCAGAATCGAAGGTAAACGCATAAGCTAAATGAGCTTGGCCTTTCTCTATATCATTGATACCAAATTGATAGATCGCAGATATATCATAGTCAAAGCCAGTTTTTCCAATTAATCCATATCCCCTAATGCCTGTTGTATGGATTTCTCTACCAACTCGCTTCGTTTCTTCAAAATTAAATTTAGTTAGTGAATATTTTTTTTCATTGAGCCTAGATTGCACAAGTCCAATATAAAAAGGTTGAATGGTTATTATATCGCTCCAAGCCTGAATGCTTCCAAGCAGTCCATATAGATATAAATTCCTGACTGGTTTGTCAACTTTATCAATAATAATTTCAAGAGGTGATAGAGCTAAAACATCGAGATTCCAGTCATTTTCTTCTTTACCAAGACTCATTCTTAATCCTTGGAAAGTGTTCGTTGTATTCCTCCAAGCGTTCCTTGCCAATAGACGTCTATCCAAAAATTCAAACGCCATTCGACCTGCACGGATTGATAGTGGTCGATTCTTGCCTAGAGCATCAGGATAATATAACTCAAAAAAACTTTGAATAGGTTCAATCTGATTGAAGTCACGTGTATCTCGTTCAAATTTTCCTTGAATTCTCTGGGCATCTTCGATCTCTAAAGCAAAACGAAAAGGATCAAATTTTTCTTTTACACCGACATAACCTCTCGTCCGTAATAATAATGGTCGGTCTATCAATTCTTTGTTTCTTCGAAAATCATTCTCTCGATATTCATATCGGGTTCTGTAATCCAACCCCATCTCCAACCAATCAACATCTTCTAAACCAGGAATTCCAGTTTGGCTTCCAAGCTTAACATATTCATCAGGTTGCGGAACTCTCTTCGTTCCATAACTACGTGGATTAACATAATAATTTTTTGACTTATTATCTTCTCCTGCATTGATTTCTGACTTAGTATTCTCGGGTTTGATTTGTTCAGTCGATTCTGCAAATAAAGGAAACAATATATTTACAAATAAAAGTACAACAATGAAAACTTTTTCATTTTGCAGGAATCGGACTTTGGTAACTGAAAACTGCACTAAACTTCTCCATGTGTTCTAATTGAATTGGAAAGTAGCCCGATCTAAATTCGAACAAAATACTGTCTTAATGGATAATAATTCCAATATAGCAGATAATACAAGTATAAAATCTGCTATAACTGAATAATATTCGTTATTTTGATCAATATCGATTGAAATTTCTTATTCTAGGCTTGGAAAGTTCTTAGATTCGAATCCAAGCTTTCTGTGATTCCATTGATATCTTTTGATAGATTTTGCATTTTCTTAAAAGATTCATCGATCTTGGAATTGATTTCTGTAATATCAGAAAGTGAGGAATTGATTTCTTCTGACATTTTCCATTGATCCACAATATTTGAAGAAATAATATTGGCGTTTGAACTCAATTCCTCAACTGTAATTTTTAAATCTTGGACATTGATTGAACTCTTAGTACTACCTTTTGCAATTTTCTGAATATCCTCAGAGATATTTTTTAGATCATTCATGGAACTCAACATTGTTTCTTGTATTTGCTTCATTGCATCCAAACTTTCCTTTGATGCTCGCTGAGAATCTTTTACTACTTGTTTTATGCTATCAATGTTCTCCCGTGTTTTATCCGCCAAACGAGAAACTTCGCCAGCAACGACAGCGAAACCTCGGCCATATTCACCAGCGCGGGCAGCTTCAATAGAAGCATTGAGTGAGAGAAGATTTATCTGATCGGATATCTCTTCAACTATTGAGACAGTCATCCGAATATTCTCATTACTTTTAGCAAGTTCAGTTACCTTTGCAAGTGCATGGTTTACAATATTCTGTCCTTCCAGTGAAAAGTCATATGATGCTGAAGTTGAATCAACTAATCGATCAGCCTCTTTAGATAAATCATCCATATTTGATGTTATCGAATTCAAAGAAGTGTTCAGATAAGAAGTTTTCTCAGACTGAATATTCACTCTATCAAGAATCGAACTAGATAGTCTATTGATAGAATTTATTGATTCTTCAATATTGATTAAGCTATCTTTTTCTATCTGTATCTCTTTGACGAACAATTCATTATCATGTCCGAGCGTTAAAGAATGTTCTTTTAATTTAGAGGATTCAATATGAACTAATTTGAAAAAATTTCCTAATTTTTCTATGAATTTATTTAAATTTTGATTCGTTAGATTTAGATTCGTTGTGGAAATATTGGGAACTTTTACTCCGAGATTCCCTTGGCCAATTTCATGGATTGATTGATTGATATTCTCAATATCCTTATTTAGAGAATTGCTACCAACGTAAGATGTGTAAGCAATTATCAGAGCCATCATAGCTAGGATTAAGGGCAACTGAATCGCGAGATTAGGAAGTTGAATTAATTTCTGGTAAAAAGCGACTAAATAATATCCTAATGTCATAATTGGAAGTAGGCTTACTGCAATCTGAGTATAGAGATTTCTCTTAGCATGTGAGAATAATTTAATATCAGATATATTAAATATAGTATTAGCAAGTTCTTTCCTATTCAGAACAGGTATTAATTGAATTTCAGTCTGATAGTAAAAAGATAGGTAGAGAATTGGAGAAAGCATAAAACATCCATAAATTAACGGAAGGAATTCCTTGAAGCTCAAATCGAATGCAGGTATTGCAATTGTTACAAAAACTAAAATCGCAAAATTCCATCGAAGCAGAATTAATCTTCCTTCCCATGATGGATGGTTTAGTAGCTGTTTCTTTATTGATTTGTAATCGTAAGAATCTTTTTCATTCAGAAATTTAAGAATAGGATTCAATTTTCTATGCCTAATATAGGTTCCTATAGCAAGTGGAATTGCAGATGCTAGAGTTCCCCATGCTCCGATAGTAAATAATCGCATTCCTTCCAGTTCACTTGCGACAATAGCAAAATTAATAAAATAAGGAAAACTAAGTAAATAAAGAGGTAACTCATTCATTATGAGCAACTGATTGAGAATCTTTTTTGAGTGCAATTTGTCCGAAGCCATAAGCTACCTCCCAGGTAGACTAAGGCATTCAATAATTAATTTCTATCATTTTTTATAGTCGCAACTAATAAAATTCAATAACGATAACTCAGTGTTAATTCGATCTGATCGATTATCTGAATCTTTATAATCCATCAAGTCCAGAAGTTATCTAGATCATCACCACTCAATCGGCAAATTCGCCAATCAGGTAAGATCTTAGCGCCCATCGATTTATAGAATCTTATTGCAGGTTCATTCCAGTCCAATACAGACCATTCAAATCGCCCAGCACCTATTTCTTTCCCACGCTGAGCCACAGCAGATAGAAGAGATTTTCCAATTCCTTTTTTTCTATGATGGGGGAGGACATATAGATCCTCAAGATAGATCCCAGGTTTTGTTAGAAATGTAGAGTAGTTGTAAAAAAATAATGCGTATCCGACAACTTCAGATTTGAGTTCTGCAACGATTGCTTGTAGATATGGCTTAGTACCAAAGAGATGTTCCTCTAAATCCTTTACATTTCCTTTGAATTCATGAGACAATCTTTCAAAATCTGCGAGCTCTTGAATGAGCGAAAAAATTCGTTCGACATCCCCTCTTTTCGCGGGTCTGGTTTCAATCATAATATACCATTTTGTATATGTTGATTCTAAGTGAAGGAAATTTTTTGATAAAGTAAATATATATAGGGTAAATCCCCCTATTGTTTTATTGATCTGAGAATGATAATATTTTGACAATGATAAGGACTTGGCTGAATCTCCTAAGTATTGGATTGATATTAGCCAATTGTCAGAAAACTGATTTCAATACTGATTTTCCACCACCGGATGAGGGTGTAAAAATCGGAGCCATCTATCCCAGTTCTATTGGAGGAATTGATCCGAAGTTTGAATTTTTGCCTGACAACGATGATAAGAAAATTTTCGGTCATCGTGCGAAGTATGGAGATTATGCAGAGATTCAATCCATCGAAACAAAAGACACAGCGATACTTGATCAGTTTTTTGAATCGAAAATTTTAGAGAATTATTTCAAAGGTGATTTCAAAACGAAAGCCTCAGGAAAATTCAACAATAATTGGATTGGACGCGGAACATTGAAGGATGGAACCAGAGTGTATGCCTGGTCGAATAAGAATTGGATTTATTTAATTAAAGCAAAAGATGAAGGAGCCTTCCGAGAGGTCATCCGGGGCTTTCCCTTCATATCAGAAGATTGATGGTATCTTATTAGTTTCCAACCTAAGGATACGGACGACCAACACCTAACTCCCCCCGGCGACGGGGGGCTTTTTTTAAAATTTATTAATATAACTAGATTCAACGGTAGATTTGCAGAAACTGCTATTGGATTTTGGATCTACTATTATCGCATTACTTGCGTTATCCGAAATTCCATAGAACTTACCATTCGGTGCAAGGACTGCACCTTGCCACTTTGTGCCTCCAACCAAACCCGAAATGCTAGTTGTATCTGCTGTGTTGGATTCTGGATCAACAATAAGTACAGATTGACTGCTAGTAGGAATCGAATAGATTTTTCCATTCGGAGCCAGACCTCCACCAGACCATTTTTGACCAGCACCTAATCCAGAGATAGAAGTCGTATCGGTAGTATTGTTAGCAGGATCTACAATCAACACATGATCTGCTCCAAACGGCATTCCATATATCTTACCATTGGGTGCAAGCACTGCTCCTCCCCACTTAGTTCCTCCTACTCCAAGATCGGTTATTGAAGCTGTATCTGCTGTGTTGGATTCGGGATCTATGATCAATACACTATTCGAATCATAAGGCATGGCATAAATCTTCCCATTTGGTGCAAGAACTCCGCTCCTCCACTTAGTTCCTCCTACTCCAAGACCTGTAATTGATGCTCGATCAGCGGTATTATTCGTTGGATCTATTATAAGTACGTCATCACTATTCTGAGGAATTCCGTAAATCTTCCCATTCGGTGCGAGAACTCCCCCTGCCCACTTTGAAAAACCTGTTAAACCGGTTATGGATGCTGTATCTGCCGTATTTGTTTCTGGATCAATGATCAATACAATACCAGAATTGAAAGGAATTCCATATATCTTACCATTAGGAGCGAGAACTCCTCCGATCCACTTAAACGTACCAGTAAGTCCTGTGATCGAAGAGGTATCTGCTGTATTATTAGTTGGATCTATAATCAAGACGCTGTTTGATTCAAACGGAATTCCATAAATCTTACCATTGGGCGCAAGAACTCCACCGGCCCAAGCTGCTCCAACAAAAAGACCCACTATGGATGTTGTGTCCGCTGTTGGAGTCCCAGAAGATCCGAGACTTGCTCGCGCATTCAATTCATCGAAAAATGTCTGAACACTACCTGGCTGTATTGTGTCAAAGGAATCTTGGATGCTGCAGACAAATGCTTCCTCGGGAACCGATTCTGTCGTTGGCTTAGGTATCTGAACTCCACAATGGGGAGAAGTTTCACCAATGATAGATTTTGCAATCAGAGTATCAAGAAAAGATGGATTTTCAAGATCACAAGGATATTCCAGATCGGATGGAATACAATTCCAAATATGCAAAAATATGATATTAAGTAGGATCAAATACTTCATAGCATCAGTATATTCTATTTATTATATATACTAACAATCTAATTTTGTAAAGAAATTTCAAACTCAATTTTTGAAGAATTTGAATTTTTCTTTTTTTGCTTAAAATAGATGATCTAATTCAAATTCATGTTTTGTCCAAATATGCATGATTTTCGAGCCTGGTCGAAAGTGATTTTGACGGGCAATTCAGCTGTGGCTACCATCCTCTCAATCTCAATCAGTTTAGCAGAGAGAATGCTAAAATTTAATCATTCTGTTACGTAAAACAAAACCTTAATTGTCAATTTTTCTAGGATTTTGTTCATATTCAAAATTTAGAGAGATTCTAATTTCCGGCGCACTTACATTTTCTATAAGCACATGGCTTTTCATTTTAACCAATTCTTATATTTAAAAAATAAATTGTCTTTCAAAATTCCCAAAATCGGAGGGTTAAATTCTAGAGTTCTTAAAATTTAATGGTTCAATTATCTTATTTTTCTGAAAAATGACAAAACTATCCATTTTGATAGCCCTAAAAATCATTTTTTTATCCCATTAAATTAACAAGCTATACTTTTAGAACTTAATACGTGTTAAAAATGTCATTTTTTTGAAGCATTCTGAATTAATGTATTTTTAATGAATTTTAAAGATCTATAATATGTTTTTTCATTTACAGGAAATAAATTATATAGACATTGGGAGAAACATCCATGTTAACTTCGAAAATTGTATCCAAAGATCGACTGATGAAATTCGAGTTCACTCAGGAAATAATTGACGGCTTCCGCAAAGCTGCTGTCATTCCAGTGGATTTTTACAACAAAGAAGGTCAGGTATTAATTCACAAACAAGATAATGCCAATTCGGATGATTTTGGACGTTTACTTAAATTTGCCTTTCAAGGCATTTTCTTTTTAAAAGACGATCTAAAAAGACTTATGTCGTTTGGAGAAGAATCTGTTGATAAAACTCAGATTAGATCCAAATTAATTGATCAGCAGAAAACGATCGCGTTTGCGAAAAGAACTAACGCGCTTATCGATGATTTGAGAAAATCTTCACTTTCATCAAATCACGCTGTCTTCATTCACAATTCAATTAATGAGCTATTAACAGATTTCATAAAGAATCCAGAATACGAAACAGGAATTATAAATGTAGTTGAGATAATGGGTAAGGCTGGAGTTTCTCTGGAATCTGAAATGATGACAAAACGTACCATTGTTGCAATGGGTATGAAAGTCAGAAATAGAAAAGTAATTCAAAATGCGGATCAGAATCAAGACAAAAAAGATCACCTCAATCTTATGATGGCGAGTTATCTTCTTGATATTGGTTACACACGGATGAACTTAAAAGAAAATCCAAAACTGAGTGCGGAAGATTATGCAACTATTCAACAACATCCAATCATAAGCTACTTGATGTCGCTTACTGCACCAGAAGTCTCAACTTATGTTCGAACTATGATTTTGAATCATCATAGGCCATATCGCGGTATCGGAGTTAATAATAACTATCCAGACCAAAGAGTTATATTCAATCGACTAATGGCTATTAGAGACAAATATTCTAAAGAAACGAATAAAGAAAGGATAGTTACGGATATTCAAAATCAAATTGGGTTGATTGCAAATGATGTTACTTCAACGAATATGGAGGAAGATGTTGCGATTCTTTCTCTTGCAAGTGAATTTTCTTCGCTAACTTCGGAGCAATCTTGGAGGCAAGCACTCGCACCCGAGAAAGCACTGAAATTAATTTTGAATGAATCTTTCTTTTCTTATAGCAATAGGAACATTCGGCATTTAATTGATTATGTTGGTTCGAGTCTAACGAATAATATTTCCATAATTAATGCAAATGATTTTGTCATTACTGCTTCGATGGATTCTGAACGAAGTGTTCACTTTGATATTTGTAAAGTGGTCTCCGTTGCGAGATACCAAACTCGTCCATTGCTTCAAAGAATTGGAACGATCAAACCTATTATTAAAAAAGATAATAAATACAAAATTGTGGATTTTGATAGAACACAGATCAAAGTAGATCGTAGAAAAGCAAATTTTGATCTTGAGAAAACTGTAGACTCAACTAGAATTATATATCTCGTTGATAAAGAGATCAATCCTCCGCTTTACGATTGCGTTTATAAGCTTCAAGCTTCTTGAATTTTATGTTTTCTTAACCAGATTGGCTAGATAACAGAATTACCATATCGCTAAAAATCTTGCATTGTTTTTACTGTTGGAGTATTTTGTGTTTCTTGATTTATAGGAGATCGTGAAATGCCATGGGCTTAAGCCCCTGGCTTGTTATTCCTTCTTGTTCATATCCCTCACCTTAAACGCAGACTTACGTATCATCCGTTCGTTCGTTCCTTCGATCGAAACCGAAATATTATGCCTCAACTCAGATCACTAATAGATGATATGAGTTATAGTTAATAAATACTTTCTAGTAATTCCCCGATAAAAGGCCTCGATTCAATAGAATGATGTGGCAGGATTAATCTGTCATTAACCATTCTTTCAATTCCTTCGTATAACAAGATGTCAATGTCTATTTCTCTTGGACCTTTATCAAATCTTTTGACACGACCTATTTTTTGTTCAATGGATTGAGTGAAGTCGAGTAGATCTAAAGGAGCCAATTCAGTTTCAATTTCCAAAACCTGATTGAGAAAATCAGGCTGATCTAGAAAATCCATGGCAGGTGTATTGATTATCTGCGAAGAATGAACCAATTTGGTTATTGGAGGATTGTGTAAATAATTTCTAGCTAATTCTAAATATTCTTCTCGATTGCCAAGATTGGTTCCTAATGAGAGGAATGATTTCAATCTTTCTCTCCTAAATCAAATTGGTGACTAAGAGTGAACACCTTTGAGCCTATAATCAGGACATTTCAATTGAATTTCTTTTGTCATCTCACAGAGTCTGCTGTATATTCTTCCGTCACCTTTCTCTTTCCAATCCATCAAAGGATGATTGGATGTCAGTAAGGTCAATTTATCATTCTCATATCTTGTATCGATAAGATCGTATAACTTCAAATTGTTGAAATCTGAATCTTTCTGAACACCGAAATCATCAATGATAAGAACATCAACATTGGCAAATTCTTTTTCGATATACCCTTCTTGACCATGGGTATCACTGTCTTTTTGGTATGTATTGCGAATTGCATTGAGAAAATCTTTATTTACTTTTGCATATTTACATTTCACACCGAAACGAAAAATCAATTCATTTAGAATAACGCATGCAAGTAATGTTTTGCCACTTCCCGTTCCACCCCATAGATAGAAACCTTTTGGTATAAAATTGGGATCTTTCCATTTATGCACGAGCTCACTTGCCCAGTCATGCGCAATAAGAAATGAAAGCTCAGGATCATTCAGCTTATCACCCAAATCAACACTTTGCAAAAATTGAAATCTATATCGCGGAGGAATGCCCGCTTTTGCGACCAACGATTCTAATTTTAAAAGCTCAAATCTTGCGCCTTGACATAAGCAAGGAATTTGCATATCTTGTTCTTCGTCATATACTAAGTAAGGCGGTTGTCCAGCAGAGGGACAAGTGTTACAATCAGAAGCTACGCAATGACATATTCCTAAAGCACCAGATCTTGATCCTCGAATATTTTCATCCAAAACAATTCCAGCCCCACCGCAATATGGGCAATCTGGAATACCATGCTTGAAAGGAAATACTTCGGAGAGATTCATTATTAAAGGAAACACTGATGGATTATATGCCTTTGTCAACAAAACCATTGAACTAGGTTGCTTTTTATTTAATTATGTCCCATGAAACTGTTATTTTCGGAAATTTCTTAAGAAGAATAGCAAAAAAATATCTGTCTTATGGTTATTATTGACAGACGGTTTTCCGATGTATTAAATGAAGAACAGGGAACGGATTCCCTCTCTTTAAAAGACTATCGAAAGAGAACGAAAGGGTCAAAGGATATGAAGATCATGAAACAACTCCTCATCCTCATGCTAGCACTGTCATTGAATGTAGCTATCTACGCTCAAGCAGCTCCAGCACCACAACCAGGCCAAGGCCAGGACGAACCACAAGCTGACGAACTTCTGAAAGGGGAACTTGTTCCCGAAGATGAAGACGCCGATCTGACTGAAGAGCAGAAAGAAAGAAGGAACATCATCCAAGAGCAGGAAGCTATTTGGAAGAACCCTGATTTCAAAGCTTACCATAAGACATTTCAAGAGCTTCACCAATTGTCCAAAGCTTTCGCGAACAATAAATTTCGTCTCGCTCTATCTAACTACCAATCTGGTGTTAACGTTCTATTGAAGAACAGAGAGTGGGTGGAACAATATCGCAAAGAAGAAGCAGAAAAGAAGCGTCTAGATGAGAAATGGTATTGGCAAAAAGTCGATCGTAAAGCTCGTGAAGAAAGAGTACTCTCTAGAGAGAAGAACTCATCAAAGCAAATGGCTTTGAATTACTTCACAAGATCGATCAACCACTTGGACGAAATCAATAACCCAGATCTTAGAGAAAGACCTGAATTCAAGAGACTTCTCTCTGATGTATATAGAAACTGGATCATGGTTGAGTATGACCTACAAAACCTTCCACAGACTATCCCAATCTTAGAGCTTTATATTGAGATCGATGATAACGAAAAAGAGTATCCTGCTCATAAATATCTTGCGAGTGCTTATGCATTTGAAGAAAATATGATCAAGAAATATGGCGGTGGATCAGAAGATCAAATGTTGAAATACCGCTATAAGAAAAACGTTCATCTTCTCAGAGCTACTGAGTTGAAATACGGAAAAGATTCTCCCGAATACAAGCATATCGTAAATCTTGTAAACAGGGACGAAGTAATTTCGGTGACTCCTTAATTACCAATCGCGTCTCTTTTTTAGTCTGAGTGAGGCCTGGATTTAAGTCCGGGCCTTTTCTCTTACTAGAAAATTTTGATTCAAAGAATGCATAGAAAACCGTTCAAATTACACAAGCCCATCTAATCCTGCTGAATTTATCTACCTTATTACTTATCATTCCTTCCAGAATATTTTAGTTATTTTTTATACGTTAGAGATATATGCCAGGAATCGCATAGATTTCATTTTTAATAACAATCTATCAAGTCATACTTACTTTCCAAATTGGAGTTCAAGTGCAAAAGATCCACTGATACGATCGACTTTGAAATAATTGAAAATCTTTTTTTTTAACTTCCACAATTTCTCAATTACTGATAAATGTTGAAAAACAGGATCATGAACTTTCTTTTCAATTTTATCAATAATTTAATTACTAAATATGGAATACCTAGCAGCGTTCGCGAAGTCAATGATCCAGGATTGTACTATCGAATTACAATTACCAATCAATTGTCTCTGTTTTCACTCGTTTCCTGTTTGAGTTTTAGTGGAATCTATTGGTTTTATGGTGCTGAAAATTTAGCTATCACAGTCGGAATTTTATCTTTATTTTTTCCATTTGTCATTCTATTCAATTCAAAAGGTTGGTTTCTTCTTTCACGAACCAGTTTATTCTTAGCTAACCTTTTTGTAATGCTGATTATGTCCAATTTACTTGGGAAAGAATCAGGAATTTACTTTATTTATTTCCCGATTTGTGTAGGTATATTTGTAATTTTTGCAAGTTCCGAAAGACTTACGATTGCAATTCTATTCACAATACTCGTTGCGGAAATAATATTTCTTGAATGGGTTGAATATTCTTATTTTGGAGACTCACAACTTCCAGATGAACTCAAAGATTACATGTTCAGTATTATGCTGACTTTCTCCTTACTCGCTCTCGTTGTTATGATAGTTAACATTAATTATCACAATGACCGAAGTAACAAAAAGCTTACTTTGTTTAGAACTAAGATCAAAACAGATGATAGATCAGAATTTATTTTTTTGAATAAGATATTTGATTCTATCCTTGAGCCAATATTTATTAAAGACGAGAATCTGACATATATATTAGTTAATAACGCTTTTGTGAATCTTGTAAATAAGACGAAAGAGGACTTCATTGGTAAAACTGATTTAGAAGCGGTTCCAAGTGAATATGCAGAATTGTATAGAAAAAGAGACATACAGATGTTAAATTTCGGAATCGATCTTACTCACGAAGAGAGATACGTTGATGAAAACGGAATTGAAAAAAATATTATTACCAAAAAGAAACTTTATTTAGATGAAAATAACAATCGGTACATAGTTGGAATCATTGAGGATATTACTGAGAGGAAAAGGAATGAACAGCTTCTCCGCGAATATACTAAAGAAATTGAAAATAAAAATATCAAATTGCAACTAGCGCTTTCCGGTATCGAGTCATCGAATCTAGCCCGAAAAAATTTCTTTTCTAACTTTACTCAAGATTTCAGAACACCTCTCAACGCTATTCTGAACAGTAATAAAATATTAATGGATAATTCTGAATTACCCAAAAACACAGCTCCCTTCTTAGAAGCGATTCAAAATAACTCCAATTTATTACTCGAAATGATCAATTCCATTTTATCCTTATCGAATCTTGAATCGGGTAGCAACCAAAAGCATTTAACAACCTTCACAATCAATCAAGTGGTTGAGGATCTCTACAATCACTTCATACCGATGGCAAAGAAAAAATCCATTGAGTTCAAAATTGAATCTACTTTTCCAATGCATTTTCTATTGGAAGGAGATGTCACAAAGTTGTGTCAGGCATTGAAAATACTAATAGATATGGGAATAAAATCAACTAACAAGGGTAAAGTTGAACTATCGATTCGAAGAAACACTGATATAGGAAATCTGGAATCATCCGATATTGGTCGATTCCATTTTACTATCACTGACACAGGACATGGCCTGGACATCCAAAGCAAAAATTTTACATATAGATCCTACAATCATCCAGACAATAACCAAACTTTGATATCACTGGATTTAGCCCTTTGCAGAGAATTTATCAAGCAATTGGGTGGAAATTTAGAAATCAAATCCACCGAAGGAAAAGGTACTCGGTTTTGGTTTACAATACCAATTCATGAAAAGAAGAATTGAAGATCTACCAATAATAAATACAAATTTATTTTAATCCGTTCTAGTTTTCTGGATTTCTTTCAATTCATTTTTCGACAATTTCAGAATAGAAATCTATTAAAATCCCGATCAACTAGTTGACTTCATCAATTGCTTCACTGGAATGCTGAATAGTCTTCTTGAAGTCAGATAGTAAGCAAGAATTACACCAACAAATACAAAGATACCGACCAGACCAATTTCCAAAACCGGATAAACGGATTCCAATTCCAGGACAAATCGATTCAATACAAAATCAGCAATCAATGACAATGCAAGACTTGAAAAAAAGGCAAAGAAGGATAGCAGCAGTGCTTCTTGGAAAATCAACTTTCGAACAAAAATTTTCTCCGCACCAACGACTCGATATAGAACTAACTCTCTTAGCCGTTCTCTTGCAGAAGAATACAAAACAGATACTAGTAATAAGACCGAGGCAAAAATCAAAAGCGATGACATTATATTGATAATTCCTGATACTTTAACAATGATTCCTTCAAAACTTTTTACTGCCTTTTCTGTATCGATAAAAGTTATGTTTGGATAATCTTTCACAATAACCTTTTGCAGTGCGAATCGATCTTCTGGAGATTCTATAAAGAATGATGAGAGGTAATACCGAGGTGCAGCCTCTAGATCTCCTCCAGAAAACAAAACTACAAAGTTTGGTTTCATATCTGACCAATTTACTGATCTTAAATTTGTGATCTTACCTTTAACTGGGAATCCTTGCACCGAGAACTCTAGCTCATCTCCGATACCTGCACCTAGATACTTCGAGAAATCTTTTTCGACAGAGATTTCATTTTTGGAATTGGAATTCCAGAATTCACCAGAAGTTACAGATTCCGTTTCATAGAGGTCATCACGATAGGACAACATATACTCTCTGGTTCGAGCAGTTGCCCTCCAATCTCTTTTGCGAGCGTCTTTTTCTATAGAAGATTTATCAATTTTCTCACCATTGATTTTGGATAATCTTGCACCAATTACTGGAACTAAACGATATTCTTTAGGTTGAAATTTCTGCACAGTCTCATCAAAAGCTAATTTCTGTTCAGATCGAATGTCTAGAACGAAAACATTCGGTCTTTTGATAATTTGCCTTCCGCCACCTAACTGCAATAAGCTCTCTCGCAGAATCAATGACAATAACAGAACAAAAATAGCAGCTCCAAGT